>JAZSRR010000105.1:0-7783 GCA_045538605.1 Faecousia sp. | reverse complement strand
TCTATCTGGCGTGCTTATGCGACAAACCGTCCCTCGGTCTTGCCCCGCACTTACAGTATACCACAAAAGGGTTCATTGGGCGTGTGTGCGGCATTGCGGCATGGTTGTTCTCTGTCTTGACTTAAATCGCAACCCAATCTTTCGCGAGGGAGCCGCATTTGCGGCTCCCTTTTTCTACGGCTTTGGTAATTTCGGAGATTGGTTTGGCAATTTCTTCCCTGGCTTTGGCGGATAACTGATAGAAATAGCGGTCTGTCGGATAACCCGGCAGACTGCTTTTTTGTCGAAATTTGTCGACCAGATGTTGGTGTCAGGATATTGCCAAATGGTAAATCTTGTGGTATCCTTGTTTATGAGGAAAGAAAAGGGCGTGAAAGAATGAAAATACTGATGATTGCTGATGCGGCACAGTCTGTTGCCCAGGCAGTGTCCAAGCAATTGAAGGGTGAATTCTCTGTTACCCTATGTCAAACCGGTATGGCAGTTCTGGAAGCATTTACCCGGCAGGCGCCGGATGTGTTGGTGCTGGATCTGCTTTTGCCTGATATGGACAGCTTGCAGGTGTTGCGGACGCTGCGCAGCTGTGGGCATAAAACAAAGGTAATCGTAACCGGCTATCTGCAAAGTCCCTGGGTTTTTCGGGAATTGGAAAGCCTGCAGGTGCTGCAGTTTTTTATAAAACCCAGCAATATTGGCGCGATGGTCAGCTGCATCCGGGATATTGCTGCAGAGGATTCTGCGAAAGCGGATGCGGGTCTGTCTGCAGAAACAGCCATTCACCAGTTGATGCTATCCTTGGGCTTCCGTATGGGTCTTGCCCGATACCGCTGTGTCTACGTGGCACTGCTTTTGAAGTATCAGGGAGAAGATGGCGGTGTTACCAAGTGTTTATATCCGAAGGTGGCGAAAGCCTGCGGTGGGAATTCCGGGCAGGTTGAAAAGGCAATCCGGGACGGCATCAAGGACGCCTTCGCCCACGGCGACCACAATATTTGGCAGATGTATTTTCCGGCAGGCAAAGACAAGGAATTGCGCTGCCCATCCAATGAAGTGTTCTTAGCCAGAATGGCTTATGCGGTCAGTCAGCGAATGGGGGAAGATTTTGTCCTTTGTGCGGAAAATTAATGCTTGACAACCGCAAAACATCTTGCTAGAATAAGTCCATATTTCATATCCAAATGCGTTTGAGCAGAAAGAGTAGGGTAAGGAACGCTTCAGAGAATTGCCGGTTGGTGCGAGGCAACAGTAGTCCAAGCCTGAAGTTCATTCTGCGAGCAGTGTGTTGAACTCTCAGTAGGCACAACGGGAGCGACCGTTACATCGCCAGGGCTTGTTAGAGCCTGTAAAGGTATTTTCCGTAAGGGAAATATGAAGCAGAGTGGTACCACGATAGTATTTTATCGTCCCTGTGTAAGCAGGGGCGATTTTTATATTGCAAAAAACGAAACGGAGGAACCCAAAATGAAAAAAATGATCGCTATTGTTCTTGCTTTGACTTTATGTCTGTCTCTGGCCGCTTGCGGCGGTAATGGCAGCACTGCAAGCACGGATTTTACCGTTGGCATCTGCCAGCTGATGGTCCACGATTCTTTGGACCAGGCCACCAAGGGCTTCCAGGACAGCTTGACAGAAGAAATGAAAAAGGCCGGTAAGACCGTTACCTTCGATCTGCAGGTTGCCGGTGAGGCCAATTTGTGTACCACTGTTGTCAATACCTTGACTGCCAAGAATGTGGATCTGATTATGGCAAACGCAACGCCGGCTTTGCTGGCTGCTGCCAATAAGACCACCACCACTCCGATTCTGGGCACCTCTGTAACAGATTATAATGACACCTTCAAGGGCAGCATTCCCGCCAATGTGTCCGGCACCTCTGATGCTGTTCCCTTTGATCTGCAGGCGCAGATGATGATCGATACCCTGAACCTGGTGGCAGGGGATAAGGTCGGCGTGCTGTACTGCATCGACGAGAGCAACTCCAAGATCCAGTATGAGGCGGTTAAGGCCCTGTTTGAGGATAAGGGAATTGTGGTGGAAGCCTATACCTTCTCTGAGGTTACAGAGCTTCAGTCCCTGGTTATCTCTATGGCTGGCGTCTGCAAGGCAGTTTACATCCCTTCCGATAACACAGTCGCCCAGAATGATACCATCGTAGGCAACATCTGCGCAGACAAGAAGGTCCCTGTCTACACCAGCTACGGTGGAAGCATCTGCTACGCCAGCCTGGCAATTGATTATTATGAATTGGGTGTGGAAACCGGAAAGATGGCTGCGCAGGTACTGCTGGGAACTGCCGGTGTAAGTGATCTGGAAGTGAAGACCCTGACTCCCAGCGAGGTTTATAATGAGGACCTGTGCAGCAAGCTGGGTATCACAGTTCCGGAAAAATAAGAAAAATTTGAGGTAAATAATGAGCTTTCTGAATGCCTTGCCCGGCGCAGTTGCGGAAGGGCTTATTTGGGGATTGGTGGCGATCGGTGTCTACATCTCCTATAAAATTTTGGATATTGCCGACCTGTCGGTAGATGGCTCGATTTGTACCGGCGGCTGCGTTTGCGCAATGCTGATCGGCAGCGGCGTGCCGGTGTGGCTGAGTGTTTTACTTGCGCTTTTGGCAGGTGCGCTTGCCGGTACGCTGACCGGACTGTTACACACCTGTTTGGGCGTCCCGGCGATCTTATCCGGTATTTTGACCCAGCTGATGCTCTACACCGTAAATCTGTGTATTTTGGGTGGAAAATCTCTGGCAGCCATTGACCACAGAGCCAATGCACTGGTACTGCACATGAGCGATAACCTTATGGCGATCGTATCCGGTGTACTATTTGTGGCCGGTGTGATCATTTGCCTATGGCTGTTTTTCTACACGGAGGTTGGCTTGACGCTGAAATCCACCGGCGATAACCCAGATATGAGCCGTGCCCAGGGTGTTAACGTGAATTTCAATAAGGTGCTGGGTCTTGCTATTTCCAATGCAATTGTGGCTTTAGCCGGCGCATTGTACGCCCAGTATAAGGGTTCTGTCAGCCTGCAGGATGGAAGAGGCGCTATTGTGATTGCATTGGCTGCTATTTACATCGGTCTGTCCGTATCCCTAAAAATCAAGCCGAATTTCGTAGTTAGTCTGATTGGCGTGGTTTGCGGTGCGATGGTGTATTACATCATCTATAATTTTGTCATTCTGCTGGGCCTGAAGACCGACTACCTGAAGATGCTTTCGGCAGTCATCGTAGCGCTGTTCTTGGGTGTGCCTTACTTAAAGGGCGTTTTCTTTCCGAAACAAAACGTTCTACCCATACAATCGGGGGCAGGAGGGAACGGCAATGCTTAAAATTACCAATTTGCAGAAAACCTTCAATCCCGGCACAGTGAACGCCAAAACCGCCCTGTCTGGGCTGAATTTGGAACTGAAGGATGGAGATTTTGTTACCGTCATTGGTGGCAACGGCGCCGGTAAATCCACACTGTTCAATGCTATTTCCGGCGTTTGGAAGCCGGATCACGGTACAATCGAAATTGATGGTGTGGATGTAACCAATATGCCGGAGCATAAGCGGGCCCGTTTTTTGGGTCGGGTATTTCAGGATCCTATGAAGGGCACTTCTCCGGATATGGAGATCGCGGAGAATTTGGCAATTGCCGCCCGTCGGGGCACAAAGCGCAGACTGATTTGGGGCGTGCGCAAGGCAGAACGCGCCCGTTACAAGAAGCTTTTGGCAGATTTGGAATTGGGGCTGGAGGACCGGCTTTCCAGTAAAGTGGGTCTGCTTTCCGGCGGTCAAAGACAGGCGGTAACTTTGCTTATGGCGACCATAAACCGTCCCAAGCTATTGCTTTTGGATGAGCATACTGCAGCGCTTGATCCCAAAACTGCAGCCAAGGTGCTTTCACTGACTGACCGGATAGTCCGGGAGAATAAGCTAACGACTTTGATGATTACCCATAATATGAAAGACGCCATTGCCCATGGCAACCGGCTGATTATGATGTATGAGGGTAATGTGGTGGTGGATATCTCCGGTGAGGAGAAGAAGAACCTGACGGTTCAGGATCTGCTGGGATTGTTTGAAAAGGCAAGCGGCGGAGAGTTCTCCAGCGACCGGGCGATCTTGGGTTAATTGTACAATATGACAAAGTCCTGATGCTAAGCATCGGGACTTTTCTCTTTCCTGCACAGTTGACAAAAGGAAGCTGCGCGTGTATACTTGTATACAAGTATACAAAGCTAGGGAAGGAGTATTTTTATGCTTGAGATTTCTGCAAAAACCAATCTGCTGGAACAAGAATCCTATAAGTATTCCTTGCAGGATGTGGCAGAGCCCAACCTGCAGCGGGATTTTTACAGCTATGGCACTGTTCCAAAGGTAGCCTTCAACCACCGCCGGGTGCCGATGCATATGCCGGAGGAAATTTGGATTACCGACACTTCCTTGCGGGACGGACAGCAGTCCGTTGAGCCATATAGTGTTGACCAGATCGTAAAGATTTACAAGCTTCTTTCCAAGCTGGGCGGACCTTACGGTATTATCCGGCAGACCGAATTCTTTATTTACAGCAAAAAGGATCGGGAAGCCCTGGAAAAATGTATGGAGCTGGACCTGAAATTCCCACAGATTACCAGCTGGATTCGCGCCACCAAGGAAGATTTTAAGTTGGTGCGGGATCTGGGGATTAAGGAAACCGGAATCTTGGTCAGCTGCAGCGATTACCATATTTTCAAGAAAATGAAAATGACCCGCCGTCAGGCGATGGAATATTATCTTTCTACCGTAGCATCTGCTTTTGAAGCCGGTGTCATTCCCCGGTGTCATTTAGAGGATATTACCCGGGCGGACTTCTATGGTTTTGTTGTTCCCTTTGTTAATGAATTGCAGGAGCTGTCCCGACAGGCGGGTATCCCTGTGAAGATCCGCGCCTGTGATACCATGGGTTATGGCGTTCCCTATACCGAGGTTGCCTTGCCCAGAAGCGTAGCGGGTATTATCTATGGCTTGCAGCACCATGCGGAAGTGCCCAGCGAATGCTTGGAGTGGCACGGACACAATGACTTTTATAAAGCAGTTGCCAATGCTTCCACTGCTTGGCTTTATGGCGCCAGTGCAGTTAACTGCTCGCTTCTTGGTATCGGCGAACGCACCGGCAATGTACCCTTGGAAGCAATGGTCTTTGAGTATGCCTCCTTGCGTGGCTCTTTGGACGGTATGGATCCCACAGTCATTACGGAAATCGGCGAATTCTTCCAAAAAGAAATTGGCTACCATATACCGCCTATGACACCCTTTGTGGGCAGAAGCTTCAACTCCACCCGTGCCGGTATCCACGCCGACGGTCTGATGAAGGATGCGGAGATTTACACAATTTTCGATACGGAAAAGCTTCTGAACCGCCCCGCAACCGTGGAAATCAGCAAAACCTCCGGCGCTGCCGGTATCGCATACTGGATCAACCAGAATTACCGCCTTGCAGGCGACAAGCTGGTCAATAAGCAGGATGAACTGGTTGTCAGGCTGAAGCTGTGGATCGATTCTCTATACGAGCAAGGCAGACAAACGATGATCTCCCATAAGGAAATGGAAGAAGAAATTGCCCGTCTGGCACCCGGCCGTTTCAGCGGTAAGTAAGGAGGCAGCTATGGCAGAATTTAAGAGTATTTCTTTAGCGGACCAGGTATTTGAGAAACTGGAAAACGATATTATCACCGGTGTATACGCAAGAGGCGAAATTTTAACTGAGCTGAAGCTGGTGGAAACCTTGGGCGTCAGCCGTACACCTATCCGGGAATCTCTGCGTCGTCTGGAGCAGGAGCGGTTGATTAAAGATACCGGTAAAGGCTCTGTGGTGTTGGGCATCACAGAAGAGGACTTGGTGGATATTATGGATATCCGGGGCCGAATCGAAGGTTTGGCAGCTTTCTATGCGGCAAAGAATATTGACGAAGCCGGCAGACAGAAGCTGCTTTGGATTCGACAGCAGCAGGATAAATACTATTCCCAAAACGATGTGGAAAACCTGCGGAAAATGGACGATGCCTTCCATGATGCCATCTATGAACTGTGCGGCCGTACTGTCATTCATGACACTCTTTTGCCTCTGCACAGAAAGACGCAGCGCTACCGCAGGGGCGCATTGGATACACCCAACCGGGCGGAGCGCTCTGTAGAGGAGCATCGGCAGATTTGCGATGCCATTTGCGCCGGCGATGCGCATAAGGCGGAAGCATTGATTACACGACATATTGCCAATGCCAAGGCGACAATGATTGAGAGGTTTACGCACAATGGGTAAGACGATTGCGGAAAAAATCATAGAAAAGCATTTGCTTTCCGGAAAAATGGAACAAGGGCAGGAGGTTGCCCTTCGAATCGACCAGACATTGACCCAGGATGCCACCGGCACGATGGCGTATCTGGAATTTGAAACCATGGGACTGCCCCGGGTGAAAACGGAGCTGAGTGTGGCGTATGTAGACCATAATACGCTGCAATGCGGCTTTGAAAATGCCGATGACCACCGTTATTTGCAAACGGCGGCGGCAAAGTACGGCGTTCGTTTCTCCCGTCCCGGTAACGGCATTTGTCATCAGGTGCACTTAGAGCGTTTCGGCGTTCCCGGAAAAACGCTCATTGGCTCCGATAGCCATACCCCCACCGCCGGCGGTCTGGGTATGCTGGCATTTGGCGCAGGCGGTATGGATGTGGCTGTGGCAATGGGCGGCGGAGCCTACTATATCAATATGCCCAAGCAGTACCGCATCCAGCTGACCGGCAAGCTGCGTCCCCACGTGGCGGCAAAGGATGTGAGCCTAGAGCTGCTGCGACGGCTGTCCGTAAAGGGCGGTGTGGGTGTGATTATGGAGTGGGGCGGCCCCGGCGTGAAGACCCTGTCCGTTCCGGAGCGCGCCACCATTACCAATATGGGCGCAGAGCTTGGCGCAACAACATCCATTTTCCCTGCGGATGAAAATACGAAAAAGTTCCTGGAAAATCAGGGCAGAGGCGCAGATTTTACGCCGGTGTTTGCCGATGAAGATGCGGTTTATGACCGGGTGATCGAGATTGATTTGTCTACCTTAGAGCCGCTGATCGCCTGCCCCCACAGCCCGGATAATGTGGTTCCGGTCAGCTCTTTGGCAGATGTGAAGGTGGATCAGGTTTGTATTGGCTCTTGCACCAATTCCTCCTTGCGGGATATGCTGACGGTCGCCGCTATTTTGAAGGGTAAGACCATCGCGCCCGGCGTCAGCCTTTCTATCTCTCCCGGCTCCCGGCAAGTGCTGTCTATGCTGGCAGATTGCGGCGCATTGAATGATATTCTCAAAAGCGGCGCTCGGGTGCTGGAGTGTGCCTGCGGTCCTTGTATCGGTATGGGTTTTTCACCCAACTCTCAGGGCGTCAGCTTGCGTACCTTTAACCGGAACTTCAACGGAAGAAGCGGCACTGCTGATGCCAATGTGTATCTGGTATCTCCGGAAACGGCAGCGATTTCTGCGCTCACTGGCTATATTACAGACCCCACATCCCTGGGAGAGCTGCCGGTACGGGAAGTTCCTGAGGCCTTTACTCTGGATGACAGCTCCGTGCTGATGCCTTTGGCTGCGGAAGAGGCAGCAAATGCCGAGGTTCTGCGGGGTCCGAATATTAAGGAATTCCCCAAGAGCAAGCCTTTTGCTGACCAGTTGGAAGCGCAGATTGTGCTGAAGGTTGGCGATAATATTACCACCGACCATATTATGCCTGCCGGCGCCAAGATACTGCCTTACCGTTCCAATATTCCCCACCTGTCT
>JAZSRR010000012.1:0-28490 GCA_045538605.1 Faecousia sp. | reverse complement strand
CACAACCTGATTGAGCTTTTCCCCGTCCCGGCGTAGGATTTCACTGCACCGGTCGTAGGCCTTATCGATAATTGCTTTGACCTCATCATCTATGGTACCGGCAATCTTTTCCGAATAGCTCTTGGTGCTTTGATAATCCCTGCCGATAAACAGCTCATCGCCGCCGGTGTAGGAAACCGTACCCAGGCGCTCGCACATGCCGTATCGGCTTACCATATCCCGCGCCAGCTTGGAAGCCCGGTCAATATCGTTGGAGGCGCCGGTAGAAATATCCTGCAAAAACAGTGCCTCTGCCACTCTGCCGCCCAAAAGACCAACAATGCGCTCAAACATTTCGTTCCGGGTCAGGTGTGTACTTTCTTCAACCGGCTGCGTCCAGGTCAGTCCCAATGCATTGCCCCGGGGAACGATGGAGATCTGATGCACCGGGTCGTGGGTAGGCAGACTGTACATCGCTACCGCATGGCCCGCTTCATGGATCGCTGTCAGGCGCAGATCCCGCTGCAGGTGAACCCGTGTCCGCTTCTCCGGGCCAGCCAGGATCTTCATCATGGCATCGTTAATGTCCTGCATATTCAACGCAGGGCGGTTCTCCCGGGCAGCCATAATTGCCGCTTCGTTCAACAGGTTACTCAAATCCGCGCCGGTAAAGCCGGCAGTTGCCATAGCGACCGTTTTCAGCTCCACACCGCTGTCCAGACGCTTACCCTTGGCGTGGATCTTCAAAATATCTTCACGACCCTTGGCATCCGGCGTTCCCACATAGATCTGTCGGTCAAAGCGGCCGGGACGCAACAGTGCCGAATCCAAAATGTCCACCCGGTTGGTTGCTGCCAAAACAATGACACCCTCTGTACGGGAGAAACCGTCCATTTCCACCAGCAGCTGGTTAAGAGTCTGCTCTCTTTCATCGTGGCCGCCACCCATACCGGAGCCGCGCTTACGGCCAACCGCATCAATTTCATCAATAAATATGATCGCCGGTGCCATTCTCTTTGCCTGGTCAAACAAATCCCGGACCCGGCTTGCACCGACACCCACATACATCTCCATAAAGTCAGAGCCGGAAATAGAGAGGAACTGCACGTCTGCCTCTCCTGCAACCGCCCGGGCAAGCAGGGTTTTGCCGGTGCCGGGAGGGCCGGCAAGCAAGATACCGTGGGGAATCCGGGCGCCGATCTCGGCAAATTTGGTCGGGTCCTTCAGAAAATCCACAACCTCCTGAAGCTCCGCCTTTTCTTCGTCCACACCGGCAACATCAGCAAAGGTTACTTTCTTGCCGGCAGAGCCGTTAATGGTCCGGGCTTTGCCAAAATTACTCAAGGGATTATTGCTGTTGGCGCGACCTGCTAAGATCACCCACACAACGATCAAAATCAGACCTGCCAAAACAATGGGCAGAATATAAGCATAGGGAGAGGTTTCCTTCTCGGGAACGAAATCGTAGCTTTCCAGCACGCCCTTCTTTGTCTGGCTTTGCAGCAGTTCCCACATATCCTGACGGAAACCTTCCGGGTCAGCCAATGGGGCAGACAGGGCCTTTTTCCCTTCCTCCGGATTGCGCAGGACCAGATAAATCCGGTTCTCCTCTACAACAAAGCTGCGTACCTGCTCTTTTTCAAACAGAGTAATTACTTGCGAATAGCTAAGGTCATTGCCATTTGTGTCGAACAGGCCCAGCATCCAGGAAAAGGCCAGCACCAACACAGCAATATAGATGACCAGGGTTATAATTCTTCCTTTTTTCAATTTGGGGTTCTCCTTACATATACACTTCCGGTTTCAATACGCCAATAAACGGCAGATTCCGATAATGCTCATTATAATCAAGACCGTAGCCAACAGCAAACACATTGGGAATCGTAAAGCCTACATAGTCAGCTTGTAATGTAACTGCCGGATTGCGTCGCTCCGGCTTATCCAGCAGGGTGCAGATCTTTAAGGAAGCTGGTTTTTTCGCCAGCAAATGCTTGCAGACAAAGTCCAAAGAATTGCCGGTATCAAAAATATCCTCCAATATCACCACATGGCGACCTTCGATGTCAGCAGAAATATCCCGCTTGACCTCCATATGGGTAGAAAGGGTTCCCTGATAAGAGGATACCCACATAAAATCAATCTGGCAGGGCGCAGAAAAAGCCTTGATCATATCGCCAAAAAAGACCACAACGCCCTTGAGTACACCGATAAAAATCGGATCTTTATCCTGATACTCCTCCATAAGAGTTGCCGCCAGCTGCTTGACTTTTTCTTGGATCTGTTCCTCGGTCAAAAGCACACGCTCTATATTTTCCGTCATATTCGTTTCTCCCCCTTGTTATCTTCTGTACACGGCATAAACCGGATCGCAATACCCGGTGCGCACAGTCGCTTCCTGTTCGCACCGATACCGGCAACGCCCACAACACCCAAATCATCCGAAACAACCGGAATACTCTGTCGCTGGGCTGCCGGGATTTTTTTGTCTATTAATAGCTTTTTCAAGCTCTTGGTGCCGCCACTAAGGCAAACGGAATCGCCTTCCCTTCTTGGGCGGACAAACAATTTACCTACGGGCATTACCGTAAAGCAATCCGGCTGGGATACAAGAGCCTGTGCCGGCGTGCAAATAATTTTTACGTTCAATTCCGGAATGACCGTTTCTCCGGGGCAGCAAAGCTCCTGAGGGGTGAAGCCTCCGGAGCAGTTCAGAAGTTCCAGTTTCTCATAATTTCGCGCAATGGTTACGCCCCCGGGAAAATCCGCCTTTGCAGAGGGTTTTTCGGAGAAGATCAGTTTCTCTGTCAGGGCAATATGCTGCGCCTCCGGTTCCAAAACTCCATTTTTCTCTAAAAACGCCCCAATTACCCGGGCACGTATCGCCGGAGCCATTTGCCGAAGATCAGAAACCTCCGGATCTGCCGCCTTTTCCACAATGCTTTGCAAGAATGCCTCATCCTGACGCATCCGCAAAGCAGCCGCGGACATATTCTCCGAAAGCCGAGGATTTTCCTGCTTGAGCAGCGGCATTACGTGATGCCGCAAGCGGTTGCGGAGAAAGAGATCTGTCTCATTGGTGGTATCCGATACATAATCCAGGTGATACTCCTTCAGGAAGGATAAAACCTCTTGCCGGGTGATTTCCAGCATCGGACGAATAATCTGTCCATTCACCGGCGCAATGCCTCCAAGACCCTTCAGACCGCTACCCCGAACCAAGTGCATCAGCACCGTTTCCGCGTTATCGTCGGCAGTGTGGGCAGTGGCAATTTTGCCATCCAGCGTCCGGAAATATCCGTATCGGGCATCTCTTGCCGCCGCCTCCAAGCCCTTCTTTCCGGGCACAACATCCCCGAAACCCACAAAAAGCGGGATGTCATACTGGGCGCAAAACGCCCGGACAAAAGCTTCATCCCGGTCCGATTCCGCACCCCGGAGACGATGGTTAAAATGGGCCGCTGAAACCGAAATTCCCAATTTTTCCCGGAGCAGATACAGGGCAAAAAGCAGCGCAACGGAATCTGCGCCGCCGGAAACACCGCAAATCACCTTGTCCCCCGGCTGCAATAGCGCATATCTCCGGATAAAGGACACCAGCTTATTCAGCATGCTTCCACTCCCGGTCTGTAAAGGTTTGGTATTGGGGGATCCACTGCAATTTTACGGTACCTACTTCACCGTGGCGGTTTTTCGATACAATACATTCCGCAACGCCCTTATCCTCGGAATCCTCATTATAATACTCATCCCGATACAAAAACAGCACTTCATCCGCATCCTGCTCGATCGCGCCGGATTCCCGAAGGTCAGACAGCATCGGACGCTTATCCGTTCGGCCTTCCGGTCCACGGGAAAGCTGACTGAGGCAGACTACGGGAACATTCAGCTCCTTTGCCATAATCTTTAAGGAACGGGAAATTTCACTGACCACATTGACACGGCTTTCGCCGCCCTTGGAGTAACCGGAGCCGTTCATCAACTGCAAGTAGTCCACGATGACAAGTCCCAGATTTTCCACACGGCGGCACTTGGCATTCATTTCCGCAACCGTGATAGCCGGGTTGTCGTCCACCCGGATATCCGTTTGACTCAAAGAAGAAGCCGCCATGCTAAGCTTGCTCCACTCCTCTTCGGTCAGCTTGCCGGTTGCCATTTTTTGACCGTCCACAAAGCTCTCAATGGAAAGCAATCGCATAGCCAGCTGCTCCCGGGACATTTCCAAAGAAAACATAGCAACGGTCTGATTGTATTTCTTTGCCACATTCAGTCCCAAATTCAAAGCAAAGGCAGTTTTGCCCATTGCCGGACGGGCAGCAAGCAAAATAAGATCCGATTTGTTAAGACCGTTGATCTTACTATCCAGATCCCGCATGCCGGTAGAAAGACCGGGAATAGAGGAATCCGATTCGCTGAGTTCTGTCAGACGGTCGAACACCTTGTGTAAGGTAGTGCCGATATGCTCCAGAGAATCTCCCCGCTCGCCCTTGCGCAGCGCATAGATTTTCTTCTCTGCCAACTCTAAAATCTCTGCTGGCGTACCCACCTGATTTTGAACGGTTTCGGAAATATCCGAGGCAGCATCCGCAAGACCCCGGAGCATCGCCTTATCCCGGACAATGTTTGCATACCGCACTGCATTGGCTGAGGTGGGAGTAATCTCCATAAGCTGCAAAATATAATCCCGGGAATTGTCCTTATAGACACCCAGTTCCTTCATTTTGTCCAGAACCGTAACCGGATCAATGGTCTGAGAGAAATTGAACATCGTGTAGATCGCTTCATAAATCTCCCGGTTCTGCTGCAGATAAAAGTCCTCTGCCCGGACAATCCCAATAATATCCGTCAGGCAACGGCTATCAATGAGAATAGAGCCCAACACCGCCTGCTCTGCCTCCAGAGAATGGGGCATTTGCTTGGTCAACAACGCTTCGTCCATGGCGGTACTCCTTTCTCTATCTTTTATAAGATAAATTACAATTCCTCAATTTTTACTGTCAGCGGAGCGGCGATCTCATAGCCCAGCTTGCACTGAACCGTGAAGGTACCCACATTTTTGATGGGGTCGGCAATGACAATTTTCCGCTTATCCAGAGTAATGCCGGACTGAGCCTTCAACGCGTCGGCAATTTCCTGGTTGGTTACCGAGCCGAACAAACGACCCGCGCCGCCGCCCTTTGCCTTTACGATCAAGGTCATCTGACGAAGCTTATGAGAGGTTTCCAGAGCCTCCGCCCGCTCCTTGGCAGCCTTTTCCGCAGCTGCCTTATCGTTCATTTTCTTAGTATTCATCGCATCTGCTGTGGCTTCCACCGCCAGCTTCCGAGGCAGCAAAAAGTTTCTGGCATAGCCGTCGGAAATCTCCAGCATCTGGCCCTTTTTGCCCTTTCCCTTTACATCCTGCAATAAAATCACTTTCATATTCTTACGCTCCTTGTTCTGCTTCGTAGTAGCGATCAATGGATGCTACCAGCTGATCCAAAACCTCTTTGACGGTAGTATCCGGAATCTGCGCTCCGGCTGTGGAGGCATTTCCGCCGCCGCCCAAGGGTTCTAAAATTACCTGTACATTGGCTTCTCCGATAGAACGGGCGGAAATAATCACCCGATTATCGTCCGGGAATAAAACGAAGGATGTTTTAATTCCCGTAATATTGAGCAGTTCGTCCGCCGCCTGGGCTGCCAGAATGCGGTTGACCGTCCCGTTCAGCGGCGCAATAGCAATGCTACGTCTGTGCATCCGGGCTGCCGCAATAATCTTATGCTTGATGATCGTATCATCATAATCGTTTTGCAAAAGCCGTTTTACTTCCACCGTGTCTGCGCCTAGCTGACGCAAATAGGCAGCAGCTTCAAAGGTACGCTCACCGGTACGGATACTGAAGCTCTTGGTGTCCAGAATAATACCTGCCATCAGTGCCTTTGCCTCCACCGGCAGCACGTCCTTCGGTTCCACTGCATACTCCAGAAGCTCCGTTGCCAGCTCTGCCGAGGAGGAAGCATAAGGCTCATGGAAATTTACCGCTACCGGATTGATATAATCGGCTGCCCGCAAATGGTGATCCACAACACAAACCTTGGGAACTGCCTCCAGAAGCGGTCGACATTCCACCTGATCCGGACGGTTGGTATCCACCACAACCAAGGTGCTGCGGTTATCGCACATCAGCAGCGCATCCTGTCCGGAAAGAAATACATTTTTATATTCCGGAGCCTTTGCGATTTCTTCGATCAGCCGCTGCGCGGAATTTTCGTTCATATCCAGAACGATGTGGAAGGGCTTGTTCTGCTTCCGGCACAGGCAGGCAACGCCCACTGCCGCACCCAGCGCATCCATATCGGCATTTTTATGCCCCATAATGAACACCTGGCTGCTTTGGTCGATCAGCTCCATCATGGTGTTGGCCGTAACACGAGAACGCACCTTGCCCCGGCGGTCTGCCTCTTTCGTTCGGCCGCCGTAGAAATGGAAATTCATCCGGTCCTTCACAACCGCCTGGTCGCCGCCACGGCTGAGAGCCATTTCGATCGAAAGCGCCGCAAAGCTGTAGCCCTCTTCAAAGCTCTCCGCATCCACACCCAGGCCGATGGAAAGGGATGCTGCCAGACCGGAGGGGGCAGTAATATCGTGAACATCCGCCAAAACAGAGAACTTATGTTCCTCTGCATGCTTCAGATCCCGTTTTTCAAACACCAACAAAAAACGGTTTTTTTCCAATCGGCGCAAAAGTCCGTGATAATTCTGCGCCCATTTCATAATGATATTGTTTAGTCTTGCATCCAGAGCGGAAACCGCAGCCTCAGACATATTCCGGGTCAGTTCCTCATAGTTGTCGACCAGAATGATCGACACCACAGGGCGGGAGCGAATATACTCATCCCGAACCTGATAAAGCTCCGTCAGTTCCGTGAAGAACAACACGCCCAGCGGGCTTTCGCCCACATCCCCGGGGCGGATAACCGAACCGTAAATCCGGTAACGGTGCTGCCCAATGGAAACATCGTAGGGGTATTCCTGCTTACCGTCTGTCAGCCAGTCAGTGGTGAATTCCGGGAACTGCTCTGTGATGCTGTGCTCCTGAAAAACATCCCGAAAGCCGGTCAGCTGAAGATAGGTGTCGTTGCAGTGAATGATCACGCCGTCGGTCAAACGCAAAACCGCCATCGGAAACGGGGATTCCGTGCCGGCAAATCCGGTGATCGAATCCAGATTGTTTTGCACATAGCCTTGCAGCTGACGGCGGCGATAGATCCGGAAGAAAATATATGCAACCAAAAGCAGCGCCGTAATAATCAGCTCTGCCGCAAACAGGGTATACTGCCCCAAAAGCGCCGCCGCTACACTGAAAAGCAGCAGCACAGCAAAGTAAAGTCCCGCACTGGGATTCAAAAGCCATTCCAGCCTTTTATGCATATCCGACACCTCCCGCTTGTTCGCTCAATGCCTATAATAACCGCTATTTTATACATTATAGCAAACCCGCGTCAAAGGTGCAACTGCAATTTTCCCGTTTTTACGGGATTTTTTGTCGGGTCGCCAAGAAAAATAAATGTGTACAATTTAAAAAAATGTGGTATAATGATCGTATACGCGTCAGGTAGGCAGACCTGAGCAAAGCAAACCAAATAGATATATGCGGGCGATGTTGCTTTTTCATTGCGGTACAGGGCAGTTGGAGAAGCAAACGGCTGCCTGCTTTGCTATGGCATTTTTGAAAGGAGTTATGATTTTACTTGGCTGAAAAACTAAAGATTATCCCCTTGGGAGGACTGGATGAAATCGGAAAAAACATCACTGTTTTGGAATACGGCAAAGATATGATCGTTGTAGACTGCGGTGTTGGTTTTCCGGATGAGGATATGTATGGTGTCGACCTGGTCATTCCGGACTTTTCCTATCTGGTGCAAAATGCAAACAAGCTGCGGGGTATGTTCATTACCCACGGACACGAGGATCACATCGGCTCGATCCCCTACTGTATGCAGCAGGTAAGCTGCCCCATTCACAGCACGGCTATGACCAACGGCCTGATCAAACTAAAACTGGAGGAGCATCGGATCGCCGACAAGGTAAAGCTGATCACCCATAAGCCGGGTGATGTGGTGAAAGCCGGTTGCTTTACAGTGGAGTTTATCCACGTAAACCACTCCATTGCTGATGCGGTGGCCTTTGCCATCCATACACCGGTGGGCACCATTGTGATGACCGGCGATTTTAAGATCGATCCCACTGCAAAGGATGGTATGATGGATCTTGCCCGACTGGGTGAGCTGGGCAACCAGGGTGTTTTGGCCCTTCTGTGCGACTCTACCAATGTGGAACGACAAGGCTACACTCCCAGCGAAAACATTGTGGCAGAGGGCTTGGACCGACAATTCAAGAACTGCGACCAGAGAATCGTGGTTACCACCTTCGCCTCCAATATGCACCGGATTCAGGCGGTTTTGGCCACTGCCCACCGCTACGGCAGAAAGGTTGCCGTTACCGGTCGGAGTATGGAAAATATGTTGAAGGTTGCCCAGGAACTGGGTTATCTGACTGTTCCTGCCGGCACAATCGTTGACCTAGGCGCAATCAAAAGCCTGCCGAAGAACAAGGTTGTGATCGTATCCACCGGCTCTCAGGGCGAAAATATGTCGGCGCTGTACCGAATGGCATTTTCTTCCCACAAGCAGATTGATATTCAGTCCGGAGACCGGATTATTATTTCCGCATCTGCCATCCCCGGCAATGAAAAGGCCGTTTCCCGGATCATCAATGAGCTGTACCGCAAGGGCGCAGAGGTAGTCTATGAAAAAAGTGAAGGTCTGCACGTATCCGGCCATGCCTGTCAGGAAGAGCTGAAGATCATTCACGCCCTGTGCAAGCCCCGGTTCTTTATTCCGGTGCACGGCGAGCAGCGGCATTTGCAAATTCACGGCAAACTGGCAACCCAAATGGGTGTCTCTCCCAAAAATGTCCGAATCGCCGAAATCGGCAATGTGTTGGAGCTAACTGGAAAGAGCTGTAAAATTACCGGTTCTGTACAGGCCGGCAAGGTATTTGTAGACGGCACCGGTGTCGGCGATGTGGGTAGTGTGGTTCTGCGGGACAGAAAGCATCTGGCCCAGGACGGTATGATCGTAGTCTGTGTCAACATCTCCGGGCAGGACGGCTCGGTGATCACCGGTCCGGACATCATCACCCGTGGCTTTATCTATGTCAAAGAATCCGAGGAGCTGATGGAAGAGCTTCGGACTGTGGCAACGGAGGCCATAGAGCGCTGCGGTCGAAAGCGCGTCCGGGACTGGACGGCTATCAAAACCGCTATTAAAAACGATTTGAGTGGCTACCTGTATAAGACAACCAAGCGCAATCCAATGATTTTGCCGGTGATTATGGAAATCTAAAAGCTGCAGGGTGCGTAAATGCGCACCCTGCTTTCCTTAGGAGAAAGATATGGACTATGCATTTGCCCCTCTGGAGGGTCTGACAGACTGCATCTACAGAACGCTGCACCACAAATATTTCCCAGGCATTGACCGGTATTATACGCCCTTCTTCTCCCCCACCTCTGCCAGGACGCTGACATCCCGGGAAGCCCGGGAACTGCCCCCGGCTGATACATTGGGTGTTGCAGTGATCCCCCAGCTTCTTACCAAGCACCCGGGAGATTTTCTGTGGATGTGTGAAAAGCTTCAGGATTTGGGCTATACACAAGTAAACTTAAATACCGGGTGTCCCTCCGGCACGGTATGCGCCAAGGGAAAAGGCGCCGCTATGCTTAAAGAACCGGACAAATTAGCCGCATTTTTGGACGAAATATTCGCTTGCGCATCGGCGGAAATTTCTATTAAAACCCGGATCGGTTTTGATACACCGGATGAATTTCCGGCACTTTTGGAGCTTTTTAACCGGTATCCGGTGAAAGAATTGATTATTCATCCAAGAATTCGCAGTGCTTTCTATAAAGGAAATGTTGATCTGGACACCTTCACATACGCATATCAAAACAGCAAGGCACCGGTTTGCTACAACGGCAATCTGAATTGCCTGGCAGATATTGAAAGAATTACCGAATACTATCCCAATCTATCGGCGGTTATGCTGGGCAGAGGGTTGATCGGCGATCCGGGTATGCTGTCCCCCGAGGGGACAACGGCTGCTGCTCTGGAAGCTTTTTATACCGAGCTTTTGGAGCAGTATCTGGTCGCCTTTGGTGGTTCGAGAAACGCCATGTTCCGGTTAAAGGAAAACTGGCAGTATCTGATTTGCAAATTTGAAGGCGGTGAAAAGCTTGCCAAACGCCTGCGAAAAACCACCGATTTGCAGGAATACAAAGATATCACGCGGGAGATCTTCCATAACCTGACTCTAAAAAAAGAGCTGACACCCAATTGGTGAGCCATTCCCGTTTTCTTAAAAAACACCGTGCAATTGCACGGTGTTTTTTACATTTGACTGATATATTCTTCCGCATAATGCGCCGCCACCGCACCGTCTGCTGCGGCAGTTACGATTTGCCGAACTACCTTTGTCCGCACATCCCCCACGGCAAATACGCCGTCAATGCTGGTTTTCGTGGTTTCATCCGCCAAAATGTATCCAGCTTCATCCAAAGCAAGCTGACCGCGAAACAGCGCCGTTGCCGGGCTTCTGCCAATGCTGATAAACAGTCCGTCAATCGGCAATTCCTCTTTTTTGCCGTCATTGCTTATCAGGGTAACGCCGGTAATTTTCTGGTCATAGTGGAGCTTGCCCACTTGGGTATTCCATTTGAATTCGACATTTTCTGCCTTCATAAGGGGGTCGTGGTAGATTTTCGTCGCGCGCATCTTATCCCTGCGGTGGATAAGATATACCTTTTGGCAGATTTTGGACAGCAGCAAGGCATCTGCCGCCGCGGAATTTCCGCCGCCGACCACCGCCACGGTCTTTCCCCGGTAGAGCATCCCATCACAGGCGGCGCAGTAGGCAACACCCCGACCTATCAGCCTTTCTTCCTCCTCAATGCCCAGGTGCTTATGGTCTGCGCCGGTGGCAATGATTACCGTTTTGGCTTGATATTCTCCGGAATCTGTAACAATTTTCTTAGGATTTGCCTGCAAATCCACAGACAAAACCTCTGTTTGCCGGGTTTCTGCTCCAAATCTGTGAGCGCCCTGCTGCATTTTATAACCCAAGGTAAAACCGTCGATCCCCTCATCAAAACCGGGAAAATTGTCGATCTGATCGGTCTGGGTCATTTGGCCGCCGGGAGAGAATTTTTCCAAAACAAGGGTTTCCAAACCGGCTCGGACTGCATAAAGCGCTGCCGTATAGCCTGCCGGTCCGCCGCCAATGATGATGGTATCGTAAAGCTTATTTCCCATAGTGAAAGCTCCTTTCTTTTTGTTATTATCAGTTTAACCGAAAATCCCGTTTCCTTCCGTGATATTGTTACAAAAGGTCCGCTTTCCTCCTTTGGTCCGTTTGTTGACTTTACGGAAAATTCCGATATAATGAAAATAGATATTTCTGGAACGAGGTGGTAAAAATGGAGGTTTCCGACTTTTTCCCCATTTGGAATAAGCTGACACAATCAGAACAGACGCTTCTGCAAAAGAGCGCTTTTACAAAAACCATCCCTGCCGGAACGGTTATTCACGACCCCAGCCGGGATTGTATGGGTCTGCTGCTTGTTCGCAGCGGTCAGCTCCGCGCCTTTATCCTGTCCGAGGAAGGCAAGGAGATCACTATATATCGGCTATTTGAAATGGACTTGTGTCTGTTTTCCGCCTCCTGCATTATGAACAGTATCCAGTTTGATATCACCATTTCCACCGAGAAGGATACGGAGGTCTGGGTCATTCCATTAGACATTTTCAAAGGCCTTATGGAAGAATCTGCCGTAATCGCTAACTATGCAAGTGAGGTCATGGGAACCCGATTTACCGATGTGATGTGGCTGATCGAGCAGGTAATGTGGAAAAGCTTCGACAAGCGCCTTGCCGCCTTTTTGTTAGAGGAAAGCCGGATCGAACAGTCCCAAGTCCTGAAAATCACCCACGAGCAGATTGCCGCTCATTTGGGAACCGCCCGGGAGGTGGTAACCCGGATGCTGAAGTATTTTCAAACAGAGGGGCTTGTCCGGCTCACAAGAGGAACGATCGAGGTACTGTCTGCCAACGGTTTGGCGCAACTGCAATAAAAAACCGCAGGAAAAATCCTGCGGTTTTTTGCTTATGCCAGCATATCCAGAAGCTGCGCTTTGGTTTTTGCGCCCAAAGCCTGATTGACGATCTCGCCGTTTTCCATTACGAAAAGGGACGGAATGCTCATCACCTGAAATTTTGCTGCCAGCGCCGGCTGCTCATCTACATTGACCTTGCACACCTTGTATTCCGGATGCTCCTCTGCCAGCTCCTCCACAATGGGAGCAACCATACGGCAAGGTCCACACCAGTCAGCATAGAAATCCAACAGAACCTTTTTCTCGCTATGGAGAACCTCGTTTTCGAAATTGTTTTGATCAACCTTTATAACTGCCATAATAAACACTCCTTTTCTTTATTGTGTTTTCAGTATACCCAAAAATATCGCCTTTTTCTGTAACTTTGTTACAAAAGCTTATCGGATCAAATCGATGCCCTTTTTTAGATTCTCCGCGCTTAACATACCGCTTGCATAGGTAAAAAGCTTTCCGTCCCTGGTGATAAATACCGTCATCGGCAAGCCGGTTGCGCCGTAGGTGCTTGCCGCATCCAGATTGGTATCAAACAAGACCGGAAATACGAAGTCGTTTTGACTTACATAATCCTTGGCAATTTCCATTGTTTCCCGACTTCCATCTGTAACGTTCACCATCAAAAATTGGATGTCCGGGTTATTCCGGTATGCCGCATCAAAATCCGGCATCTCCTCCTTGCAGTAATAGCACCATGTCGCCCAGAAATTCAAAACGATGGGTTTCCCAAAATAATCCGACAGCTTCACCGGATTTCCGTTTTCATCCAGTGCCGTAAAATCCGGGGCAGAATAGTCAATTTCCCCTGTTTCCGTCTGGTTCGGTTCCGGCGCAATTTGAGGCGAATAATTTTCTTTGAGAATGTCATACAAAAACCAGATTCCTACAAAAACCGCAACGGTACACAGTGTAATCCAAATCCATTTCAGTCCCTTGCTCATTTCCTGCCTCCTTATCCCAGCAAAGTCAGCACTCTGCCCAGTAGACCTGTCATCATCAGTACACCTACAGCGACCAAAAATACGCCGCAGATCCGATTGATAACAGTGTAATGCTTTTTGATAAAGCCAAAGGCGGATGTGAGCTTATCAATCAGAACTGCACTGACCACAAAGGGGATACCCAGACCCAAAGAATAGCACAAAAGCATCAAAATTCCCGTCAGTACTTCTCCCTGTTGAGAAGCCAGCATCAGCGCTGAGCCAAGGAATGCGCCCACACAGGGTGTCCAGCCAACGGAGAAAATCACGCCAAACAGCATCGCAGAGAAAAAACCGAGCTGTTTTTCCGGCTTCGCCCCCTGCATTCCCCGAAAGAAGCGAAGCTGAAATACACCCAAAAAATGCAGTCCGAATAGCACAACAATCAAGCCTGTTATCAGATTTACCGTTGTCTGGTGTGTCCGTAAAAATCCGCCAAGGGTTCCTGCCAAGGCGCCCAGCATAACAAAAACAACCGTAAATCCCAAAACAAAACCCATTGCATTACAAAGGGTCTTTTTACCGTTTCGCAGCTGCGCATCTCCGGCGAAATAAGATATATAAATCGGCAGCATCGGCAGCAGGCACGGAGAAATAAACGTAACAACGCCCTCTAAAAAAGAAATTACATATTGCATAACGATCACCACTTTATCTTATAGGCATAGTTTACCCACTTTATCAGGGTATTTCCGTAACTTTATCACAGTTTTACAGGCAAAAGGCTCTAACCCGAACGGTTAGAGCCTTGTCATTAGCCAAGTTTTAACTCTGCTAAGGAAATTTTTGCATACTGCACCTTCATCGGGTGGGTTTCCTTGGCGTTATCCAGCATTTCCGTTGTCCGCTCGGATAAAAGGTTTGTCCTTGCCGAATACAGCCAATGAGGCTCACCGCTGACAAAGTAGATAATGTGATAACCCTTATAGTGGTCGTAGTCCGCTTTAACCATTCCCACATCACCGGTTTTCCGCACATCCGAAATGGACCAGTCCTGGAACTCTTCCGTCATACCGGAGTCCTTATAGATCTCCTCGTACAGACCGCCATTGGTGATGGAGGCAGTATCTTCCGAGTATTTGCTGACCAAGGCAATAAAGCTTTCCTCTGTTGCCTCGCCGTCCTGCCACTCCTTCAAAATACGCTTGGCTTCTTTTTCACAAGCCTTCCAGTCATCTTCTGTATAAGTGGTTTCGCCGGTTTCTTCGTCCGGTGTGCCTTGCACTTTAACTAAAATATGACGGACACTGGAAATAAGGCCGCTTTCCTTGTTGATGCCATTGGCGTCAAAATCCTCGGCGAGCTCTTCAAAGAATTTCTCCGCTTCTTCATCAGTGGGCATCAGTTTCTCGTATTCTGCATCGTAATAATCGTTGCTCAGGTATGCAAGCTCAATATGCTTCAGGTATTCTTCCAAGGTGCAGCTGGGGTGAATGGCCTCCTGCAGCAGCGCACCTGCATCCTGATAGCCGTCGGCAGTTGCCTGCTCGTTCAACTCATCCGGAAGGGTTTTCAGAGATTCCTTCCAATCCTCACCTAAAACGTGGTCGTTTTCCTCAGCCATAATTGCCAAGGTCTGATAGTTCTGCCAAGTTTCCAGCGCAATCTTCAGAAAGTACTGTTCCCAGGTCAGGTCTTTATCAAAGTAACAGGTTTGCTCGCTCAAGGGCTTGGAAAAATCCAGGCCCAGGCTGCTCATATAGCTGCTGTAATAATTGGCAAAATCCACGACCTGCATCCGGTAGTATATCTGCAGCTGGGTGTTGGTCAGCTGCTTATCGCCAATGGTTGCCACCACAGTATCCGCTTTTGCCACTGCCTTTTCCGTGCTGACAGTATAGTTGTCTTTTTTCGTAATTTTATTGGCTCTGGGCAGAACCTCCACGCCCAAGGCAGTCAGCAAAACAACTGCTAAAACACCAAGCGCCACAGCTGCGCCGGCAATTGCCGCCACTAAGGGCCATGCGTTTTTCTTCGGCTGCTCCTGTGCTTCGCAATCCGAAGTCTGTTCCTCCGCGATCACTTCCTCGCAAAGAACCTCCTCCGCTTGCGCCTTTCCGCAAACGTGGCAGAATTGCGCTTCTTCCGGAAGCTCTGTGTTACAGAATTTACAATTCATTCGTTTCCTCTTTCTCCCTTTTCGGGGATATTGATAGGCATAGTTTACCACGGCAAAAAGCCAATTGCAAGTTTTTTCAAAATGAATTCTTTATGAACAAGAAAAAACCATGTTCATTCTTGCAAAAACCGCAAAAAAATGATATGATTTTATGGTTAAGAAACCATCTGTTCAGGAGCAGTGCTATGACAACGAAAACAAGGGTTATTTCTGATCAGGAATTGAATATACAGCTAGCCTACTGCGATAAAGTAAGGGATTACTGGCACCAGCGCGGCACTGTGCCAAAGGCCTATGTAGAGACCTACGGCTGCCAGCAGAACGAGGCGGATTCCGAGCGCATCCGGGGCATCCTGGCAGAAAGCGGCTATGCAATTACCGATACTGCTGAAGGAGCGGATGTGGTGGTGCTGAACACCTGTGCGATTCGGGAGCATGCCCAGCAGCGGGTTTTCGGCAATCTGGGGGCGCTGACCCACACCAAGCGCCGCCACAAGAGCCAAAAAATCTTCCTTTGCGGCTGTATGGCAGGAGAGCCTTCTGTGGTCCAGCGGTTGAAGACAAGCTTTCCCTTTGTAGACGGCGTATTCTCCACCCACCATTTGTGGCAGTTCCCAGAGATTTTATACCGGGTGCTGACAGAAGGTAAGCGGGTCTATTTTGTGGAGGATGAACCTGGTTCCATTGCAGAAGGTCTGCCCCAGCTGCGGGATAACACCCTGAAAGCCTGGGTTTCCATTATGTACGGCTGCAACAACTTCTGCACCTACTGCATCGTGCCTTATGTACGAGGCCGGGAGCGCAGCCGCAAGCCGGAGGATATCCTAAAAGAATGCCGTCAGGTAATTGAAAACGGAGCTAAGGAGATCACCCTTTTGGGACAAAACGTAAACTCCTATGGCAAGGATTTGGAAGAGGATATTGATTTTTCCGATCTTCTGGAACAAATCGCTCAACTTCCCGGCGACTTTTTGATCCGGTTTATGACCAGTCATCCCCGGGATGCGGGCAAAAAGCTCTTTGACACTATGGCGAAAAATGCCAAAATTGCCAAGCAGCTTCACCTTCCCTTCCAGTCCGGCTCCAGCCGGGTGCTGAAGGCAATGAACCGGCATTATGATCGAGAAAAATACTTGGAGCTGGTGCGCTATGCCAAGTCCGTAATGCCGGACCTGGTGCTGACCTCCGATGTGATCGTCGGCTTCCCCGGGGAAACTGAGGAGGACTTTTCACAAACCCTGTCCTTGATCTCTCAGGTGCGCTATGATGCGCTGTTCACCTTCATCTTCTCCCCCCGTCCAGGTACGCCGGCGGCTGATATGGAAGATCCCACCCCAAAAGAAGACAAGAACCATCGTTTCGACGCCCTTTGTGATTTGCAGAATACCATTTCCGAGGAAATTCACAGTGGGTATATTGGCAAAACACTCCGCTGTCTGGTAGACGGCAAGGACAAAGATATGTTGACCGCCCGGACGGAGGGCGGTCGGTTGGTACGCTTCCTCGGTCCGGACAGTCTGATCGGCAATTTTGTGCCGCTGACCATTACCGGCGCCACCACCTGGAGCTTGACCGGCGAAGCAGCAGAAAAGGAATGAGAGTATGGGTAAAGAGAAAAACGAATTGACCCCTATGAAACGGCAGTATAACGCCATAAAAGAACAAAATAAAGATAGCATTTTGTTCTTCCGCCTGGGCGATTTCTACGAGATGTTCGACGAGGATGCCAAGCTCGCCGCCAAGGAGCTGGACCTGACCCTGACTACCCGGGATCGGACAAAACCCAAGGATGCGCAGACGCCTATGTGCGGTGTTCCCTATCATTCTGCAGAAGCCTACATCGCCCGTCTGGTTGCCAAAGGCTACAAGGTAGCTATCTGTGAACAGACAGAAGATCCGGCTTTGGCAAAGGGCATTGTGCAGCGCAATATCAGCCGCATTATCACCCCCGGTACCGTTACCGAAAGCTGTATGCTGGACGAAAGCAAAAACAATTACATCAGCTGCCTCTACGGTGAGGACGGTCGGTTTGGGCTTGCCTTTTGCGATGTTTCTACCGGTGCTTTCTATGCTACCGTTTGCAACGATGTACAATCCGCCGCCTCTGAGTTAGGCCGTTTTGCGCCTTCCGAGGTGCTCCGGGGCGGTCAGGATGTAGACCATTCGGTTTTGCAGGATGCGCTTTTTAACCGGTTAAACTGCTGCGTCAACGAAAGCAAGCAGGAGGAATTCAACTTTTCTGATTCCCAAGCTGTTTTAGAGAAGCATTTTGGACTCCCCCTTGCCAAGCTGGGGCTGACCGGCTTGCAATGTGCGGTGATCGCTGCCGGCACTCTGCTGAAAACCCTGAAATTCATACAGAAGAACGAGCTTTCCCATATTCGCAAGCTGCAATATTACACCACCGGCTGGTTTATGGAGCTGGATATGGACGCTCGGAGAAACCTGGAGCTGACCGAAACCCTGCGGAGCAAAGAGAGAAAAGGCACGCTTTTATGGGTGCTGGATAAGACCCGTACTCCTATGGGCGGCCGTCTTTTGCGCAGCTGGCTGGAAAAACCTTTGCTGGACGCGGCAGAAATTTCCCGGCGGCACAGCGCCGTAGAGGAGTTGGTTGGCAGCACTGTCCGCCGGGGTGAGCTTGCCAACGCCCTTTCTGATGTTTCGGATCTGGAGCGTATCGTTACCCGGGTAGTTACCGGCACGGTAAACTGTCGGGATCTGTTGGGTCTTGCCCGGGGGCTGCGTTCCCTACCCTTTGTAAAGCAGCATCTGCAGGATGTAGAAGCGACCTTGCTGCAAAGATTGGAAAATTCCATTGACCCCTTGTCTGACTGCGCTGACTGGATCGAAAATACCATTGCCGATGATGCGCCTCTTACCCTGCGGGAAGGCAATATCATCCGCAAAGGCGCAAATAGCGAGGTGGATTACCTCCGGGATATTTTAGATGGCGGTAAGTCTACACTGGCTGCCATTGAGGCATCGGAACGGGAGAAAACCGGTATCCGCACTTTGCGTGTGGGTTATAACCGGGTGTTCGGCTATTACATTGAGGTCTCCAAATCCTTTGCCGACCAAGTTCCGGAGCATTACATCCGTAAGCAAACCCTTGCCAACGGCGAACGGTATATCACCCAAGAACTAAAAGAACTGGAAAACCAAGTCCTCAACGCAAAGGAGCGACTGGCAGCGCTGGAGTATCAGATCTTTACGCAGCTGCGGGAGCAGCTGGTGCAGCAAGCTACCCGCATTCAGCTTTCCGCGGCAGCGGTTGCGGAAGCGGATGTCCTTTGCTCTCTTGCCGTTGTAGCAGCAAAATGGGGATACTGCCGTCCGGAGATCACCCTCGGCAGTGAAATTTCCATTACCGACGGACGCCACCCGGTGGTGGAGCAGATGCTGACCGACTCCCTGTTTGTGCCCAATGATACCCGCTTGGATGACAATGCCAATCAAGTATGCATTATAACCGGACCGAATATGGCCGGTAAGTCTACCTATATGCGGCAGGTGGCGCTGATCGTGCTGATGGCGCAGATCGGCTCTTTTGTGCCTGCCCACAGCGCCACGATCGGCTTGGTAGACCGGGTATTTACCCGCATCGGTGCCAGTGATGATCTGGCATCCGGCCAGTCTACCTTTATGGTGGAAATGGCAGAAGTGGCATCCATTTTGAAATATGCCACCTCCAAAAGCCTGTTGATTTTGGATGAGATCGGCAGAGGTACTTCTACCTATGACGGTATGAGCATTGCCCGGGCTGTTCTGGAATATGCTGCCAGCCCCCGGCATCTGGGCGCCAAAACCTTGTTTGCCACCCACTATCACGAGCTTTCAGATATAGAAAATCAGCTGCCCAATGTAAAAAATTACAACATCGCCGTAAAAAAGCGGGGCGATAAGATGATTTTCCTGCGCAAAATCGTGCCCGGAGCCACCGATGACAGCTTTGGTATCGAGGTTGCCAAGCTGGCAGGTCTTCCGAATAGCGTAATCAATCGCGCCAGAGAAATTTTGCAGGAGCTGGAGCAAGAAGGTGTTGCTCCGGCAAAGACTGCCGTACCGCAAGCGCAGGACCAGCTGAGTATGTTGGACCTGAACACCCGGCAGATCTGCGATGCTCTGGAAAATATCCGGGTGGAAACCTTAACGCCCATTGAAGCAATGAACGAATTATACAAGCTGAAGAAGATGTTAAACGGATATGAATAAGCTTTCTGTTACCCTGACAAAAACCGGTATTATTCTGGGTGTTGGCTATCTGCTGATCCAGTTGCTGGTCATACCGCAAATTCTCCTTTGGGGAAATTATTTACTGGGAAGTCCGCTGACCGATGCGCAAGTTAACTTCTTGTTTTTTGCAATTAATTTTCTTGTGATTACAGTGGTTTTCCGAAGCTTCTTATGGGAGAATTTTAAGATTTTGCTGGAATCCCCCTGGCATGTTTTGCGCTATGCAGGCGCAGGGTTGCTGCTCTACTGGTTGGGAAGCTTTCTGGTTGGGTCCTTGATCCTGCGAATCGCACCGGATTTTGTAAATGCCAACGACCAATCCGTTGCTGCCATGCGACAGGAAAATTTCCTGCTGATTTCCGTGGGAACAGTGCTGCTTGTTCCGGTTGCAGAGGAAATGCTGTTTCGGGGCGTGATTTTCGGCGGACTGCACCGGAAATGGCCGGTGATCGCCTATGTGGTTTCTACCGTTTTATTCGCCTGCCTACATCTTTTGGCTTACATCGGCACATATACACCGGTACAGCTGCTTCTGGCATTTTTGCAGTATGTGCCGGCAGGTCTGTGTCTTGCCTGGGCTTATGTAAAATCTGACTGTATCTGGGCGCCTATTTTCATTCACATTGCCGTTAACCAAATCGGTAATTATGCTGCGAGGTAAATCTTATGGCAAAAATTGTTCAGCTTTCCCCCCATGTGGCTAATTTGATCGCCGCCGGTGAGGTGGTAGAGCGGCCTGCCAGCGTTGTTAAGGAGCTTCTGGAAAACGCTGTAGATGCCGGTGCCACCCAAATCACGGTAGAGATCCGGGATGGCGGTATGACCTTTATCCGGGTAACCGACAACGGCTGCGGAATGGCACCGGAGGACGCACGAACTGCATTTTTCCGCCACGCTACCTCCAAGCTACGCAACGCAGAGGACCTGGCAGCCATTAGCACAATGGGTTTCCGGGGAGAGGCTTTGGCCGCCATTGCTTCGGTCAGCCGTATTGATCTGCTGACTAAAACACCGGAAAACACTGTTGGAACCAGTCTCTTGTTGGAAGCCGGGACGATTTTGGAGGAATCCGAAGCCGGCTGTCCTGACGGCACCACCATCATTGTCCGGGATCTGTTTTATAATACACCGGCAAGAATGAAATTTATGAAAGCCGATACGGTGGAAGGCAGCCGGGTAAGCGGCGCGGTGCAGCTTCAAGCGCTGGCCCATCCGGAGGTTGCATTCCGTTTCCTGCGAGACGGCAAGGAGATTTTATCTACCCCCGGTACTGGCGGTTTAGAGGCCGCGGTGTACTGCGTTTATGGCCGGGAAGGCGGCAAAATGGTAAAGCTTAGCAGCCACTGGGAAGGCTATCATCTGTCCGGTTATGTGTCCAAGCCTACCGATTCCCGCCCCAGCCGGAATTTGCAAACCTTCTTTGTAAACGGCAGACCGGTAAAATCCCGGATCTTGATCGCTGCCTTTGAGGAGGCATACCGCAATCAGCTGATGAACGGCAAGTTCCCCGCCTGTGTGCTGCATTTGACTTTACCGGCAAGCGCAGTGGATGTGAATGTGCATCCTGCCAAAACCGAGGTAAAATTCCTAAATGAAAAGGCAGTTTTTGACTGCGTGCACTATGGCGTTCTGGGGGCTCTGAATAAGACCCCGGACAGACCGCAGATGCAATTCAAGTCCACACCTACTGCGCCCCAAAACATCCCGGCAGCCAAGCCTGCGCCCAAGCAGGATAATGTCTTCCGGACGATGACTGCCCAGGAATATAAGCAGTTCTCCACCGCCATTTCCAACCCACCGCAACCAAAGCAAGAGGCGGCAATTACGGTAGCAAAACTTGTAGAACGCACTCCGGCACCGATGATCCGGGAAAGCATTGCTTTGCCGGAAACAAAGCCGATCGTTCAGAAAACACCAACAAACACAGCCCCGGCGGAAATGGAGCAAGCCCAATTGCCTATGCCTCCGGAAGAGCCCTGGCGACTGGCGGGTGAGCTGTATCATACCTACATTCTGGTCGAACAAGGCGAGGACGCTTATTTAATTGACAAGCACGCGGCCCACGAGCGAATTCTCTTTGAAAAGCTAAAGGACAAGCAGGAGGCAATTACTGCGCAGAGCTTACTAACTCCCCTGCCCTGTCAAATGAATCCAGAATGCGCGGCTCTGCTGCTGACCAACCGGTCAAAGCTGCAGGAGCTGGGCTTTGAAATCGAGGAATTTGGGGATAATACCATACTGGTTCGGCAAATACCTATGGATCTTCCCGAAAAGGATGCCGCCGACGCACTGGAAGCCTTGGCAGCAGATTTACAAAACGGCCGTATGGAAAGCGGCGCCAATGTGCGGGATCAGATGCTGCACACTGTTGCCTGCAAGGCTGCCATTAAGGCTGGCTGGACTACCAGCGATGCAGAGCTATTGCAGATTGCCCGGCAAGTAATGGCTCGGGAGGATCTGAAATACTGCCCCCACGGCAGACCGATTTGTATTAGCTTGAGCAAGAAACAACTGGAAAAGCAATTCAAAAGAACCTAGTAGCAAGGAGGCTGCGGGATGGACAATATTATATGCATCGCCGGACCGACAGCCTCCGGCAAAACCGCCTTGGCGGTTTCTCTCGCGAAGGAACTGGACGGTGAGGTAGTTTCCTGCGATTCTATGCAGGTATATCGTGGTATGGATATCGGCACCGCAAAGCCAACCGTGGAGGAAATGCAGGGTATCCCCCACTATATGCTTTCCGTTGCAGAACCCTGGGAGGATTTTTCCGTCAGCCGGTACTGCCAGATGGCAGACCCCATTGTACAGGATATTTTAAGCCGTGGAAAAACCGCTGTCATTGCCGGTGGAACGGGACTTTATATGGACGCGCTGATCAAAGGCAATAGCTTTGCCCCCTGCCCTTCTACCGGGATGCGGGAAAAGCTGGAGCAGCAAGCAGACGCGCAGGGCATGGAAGCAATGCTGACCCTTCTGACAAAAATCGACCCGGTCAGCGCAAGCCGTCTGCATCTATCTGACCGAAAGCGAATTTTGCGCGCTCTGGAGGTCTACTACGAAACCGGCCAGACCATTACCGAACACAACGAAAAAACCAAACAAATTCCACCGAAATATCAGCCGGTCTGGTTTGCTCTGAACGACGAAAATCGGGCAGATCTATACCGCAGAATTGATAGCCGGGTGGATAAAATGCTTGAAGACGGTCTTTTGGAGGAAATTCAAAGACTGCTCCGAAGCGGTGTTCCGGAAAAAGCCACAGCTATGCAGGCAATCGGTTATAAAGAATTTGTAGACGCCCTTGCCGGCAGATGTAGCCTTAATGACGCAACCGCCTCGGTGCAGCAAGCCTCCCGGCATTATGCCAAGCGGCAGCTGACCTGGTTTCGCAGAAACGAACACATCCACTGGCTAACCCGAAAGCCGGGAGAAAGAAACGAAGAAATTCTTATTAAGGCGCGACAGCTTCTGGCAGATTTCGACAAGTGAATAATGGTAGAATTTATGTATCCCACCGGGAATTTCAAAGAAAGAGGGAATACATATGTCCGAAACTACCAATCTACGGGATGCTATTTTGGCGGAGGTTTGCCGGGAAAAAATTCCGGTAACGCTATTCCTGATGAATGGCTTCCAGCTCCGGGGCGTGATCACCGGCTTTGACAGCTCTGTGGTCGTGCTGGTAACCGATGGCAAGCAGCAGATGATCTACAAGCATGCCATCTCTACCTTGGCCCCTATTCGCACACTGAAAGCAGCGCAGTAACAAGCAGGCGACGGAGCAAAGCTTCGTCGCCTGTTTGTATTTAGGAGAGAGAATATGTCTATTGCTGAGAATGTACAAAAAATCAAAGAAGAAATCATAAAAGCAGCGCATCTGGCTGGGCGTGATCCGGCAGAGATATGTCTTTGCGCCGCTACCAAAATGAACGACAGCGAAAGGGTCCGGCAGGCAATTGCCGCCGGAGTGGACTGCTGCGGTGAAAACCGGGTGCAGGAGCTGACCCAAAAGCTGGGGGATAATGCCTACGCCGGTGCGCCGGTGCATTTTATCGGTCATTTGCAAACCAATAAGGTTCGGCAGGTGGTAGGAAAAGTAGACCTGATTCAAAGTGTGGATAGTCTCCACCTTTTGCAGGAAATCCAAAAGCAGGCAGCAAAGCTGGAGCTGGTACAGGATGTTCTTTTGGAGGTTAACATTGCAAAGGAAGAAAGCAAATCCGGCTTCCCCGTTGACCAGATTTATGAAATTTGCGAAAAAGCTTCCGGTTTTCCCAATATTCGGGTGCTGGGACTGATGGCTATTCCGCCGATTTCCCATTTTTCGGGAGAAAATCGCAAATTTTTTCAAGAAATGTATCACCTTTCTGTTGACATAAAGGCAAAAAAATACGATAATGTATGTGTTGAGATTTTGTCTATGGGTATGTCTGATGACTTTGCTGAAGCCATCGCCTGCGGCAGCACAATGGTCCGTGTGGGCACAGCGATCTTCGGACAGAGAAACTATGGATAACGACGTATATAGATAATTAGGAGGATACAGACATATGAGTTTTTGGGACAATGTGAAGAAATTTGCCCAGCCCTATTCCGATGATTACGATGATGATTACGAGGACGACGAATTAGAAGAAATGGAAGAAGAGGTTCAGCAGGCTCCCCGCAGCCGCCGTGCTTCCGTTTTCGGCGACCGGGAATCCGGCTTTGGCTCTTCTGCGTCTAACAGCAGTTCCTCCGGTTTTGGCGGTCAGGTCCTGAATATGGGTTCCGGCAAGCAGGAAGTTGTGCTGTTCCACGCGAAAACCTTCGACGATGCTGCAAAAGCTGCTGATGAGCTGCGCAGACGGAAGGCTGTGATTTTGAATATGGAAAATGTAGACAAAGCTTTGACTCGCCGTGTTGTGGATTTCCTGTCCGGCAGCGTATATGCGCTGGATGGCAGCGTAAAAAAGATCGCCCAGTCTACTTACCTGTTCTGTCCCCACAATATGGATGTGGTTGGCGATCTGGAAAATGTCCAGAACGAGATTGAAAGCTATCTGTAAATAGAGAAAGAGGTTACAATATGTTTACGCCACAACAAATTGACCAGATATCCTTTAGCCGCGTTGCTTTTGGCGGCTATGATATGCAAGCGGTTGATGAGTTCCTGGAGCCTCTGACAGAAGACTATGTTACCCTTTATAAGGAAAACGCGCTTCTGAAAAGCAAAATGAAAGTTTTAGTAAGCAAGCTGGAGGAGTATCGCAAGAACGAAGCCAGTATGAAGGACGCCATTGTCAATGCCCAAAAGACCTGTGATCTGATGGTCAAAGAGGCGGAGGCAAAATGTACCCAGATGCTTACAGAGGCCAATGCCGCCGCTACAGAAAATGCGAAAAACGCAGACACCCTGATTGCTATGGAAAATGCCCGGGTTGAAGAAGCCCGTCAGGCTGCTGCCGATAAGATCACCCAGCTTCAGGAGCAAATCAAAGCCTGCATCCAGTCTTTGGAGCGGATCAAGCAGGATAACCGTCCCGCCCCCTCTGCCAATGTTCCCTTTGACTACGAACGCAACGAAGGCAGGTCCGAAGCTGTTGCCGATGAGATCTCCGCAAATGTAGAAGCTTTGGTCGGCACCACAGAGGAGCATGCGCCTAAGGCAGAGCCCAAGCACCCCACCACAGACACCACCACCAGTAAGTTCGCCAACCTGCAGTTTGGCAGAAATTACGACCCCACCCACTCCAAAGAGAATATCTGATGCGTTGATAAGGACAAGCAAGCCTGTCTCCTGCTTTTATAGAGAGCTGCCGGTTGGTGCAAGGCAGTAAGCAAACAGTGCTTGTATCCCCTTGGAGCTGTGTACCGATATGTAGGCTACACCGGGTTCGCCCGATACAGCGAGCAAAAGTGCCGGGCAACCGGAACAAGAGTGGTACCGCAGAGGTTACAAACAACTTTGTCTCTTACAAGAGGCAAAGGTGTTATTTTTTATGCAATACACTTGGAGGTAAATACCAATGGAGTATAAAAATACCATTATTACACCGAAAACCGACTTTCCGATGAAAGCTGGTCTTCCCGCCCGGGAGCCGGGTATGCTGGAGCGTTGGAACGAGCAGGGGCTTTATAAGCTGATGCTGGAAAAGAACAAGGATCTTCCTCCCTTTATCCTGCACGACGGTCCTCCCTTCTCCAACGGCTACATTCATATGGGCCACGCCCTGAATAAAACCCTGAAGGATTTTATTGTCCGCAGCCACGCAATGATGGGTTATTACACCCCTTATGTACCCGGCTGGGATAATCACGGTCTGCCTATTGAGCGGGCTATCGAAACATCCAAAAAAAAGCTGAACCGGGATATGTCTGTTCCGGAATTCCGGAAAGCCTGTGAAGAGTTTGCGCAGGATTTCATCAACAAGCAAAGAGAAGGCTTCCGCCGGCTGGGCGTTGTGGGCGATTGGGAAAATCCCTACCGCACAATGGATAAGCACTTTGAAGCTCAGGAGGTCAAGGTCTTTGGCCGGATGTTCGATAAAGGCTATATCTACAAGGGCTTAAAGCCGGTTACCTGGTGTCCTGCCTGCGCTACCGCAGTTGCCGAGGCCGATATTGAGTACAAGGACGATCCCTGTACCTCTGTATATGTCAAGTTCCCAATGAAGGACGATTTGGGCAAGCTGGCCGGCTTTGACCTGAGCAAGACCTTCTTTGTCATCTGGACCACCACTATCTGGACACTTCCCGGTAATATGGCGATCTGCCTGCACCCGAGAGATACCTATGTGCTGGTAAAGGCAGAAAACGGTGAAACCTATATTATGGCAGAAGCCCTGGCAGAAAAAACCATGAAGCTGGGCGCCTTTGAAAGCTACGAGGTGCTTGCCCGTTATCCCGGCAGTTTCTTTGAAAATATGCTGGCACAGCACCCCTTCCTGGATAAGACTTCCCGTCTGGTCTATGCCGAGTATGTTACCATGGACTCCGGTACAGGCTGTGTCCACACTGCCCCCGGCTTTGGCGCAGACGACTACCAGACCTGTATGCGCTACGGTATGGACCTGGTTGTTCCTGTGGACGATTACGGTCGCCACACTGAATATGCAGGCAAGTACGCAGGTCTCAAGACCGAGGAATCCAACCCGGTGATCTTGGAGGATATGAAGCAATCCGGCATGCTTTTTGCTGCTGAAGAGATCATTCATTCCTACCCCCACCACGACCGCTGTAAAAAACCGGTTATCTTCCGGGCTACCCCCCAGTGGTTCTGCTCTGTGGAATCCTTTAAGGAACAGGCAATCGATGCCATTGAAAATGTGCAATGGTTCCCCGCCTGGGGCGGCGGCCGGATGGTCAGTATGATCAAGGAGCGCTCTGACTGGTGTATTTCCCGTCTGCGCCGCTGGGGTCTGCCCATCCCGGTCTTCTACTGCAAGGATTGCGGCAAGCCGGTTTCCAACCCCGCTTCCATTGAAAAGATCTCCGCGCTGTTTGACGAATTCGGCTCCAATGTTTGGTTTGAACGGACTGCCGAAGAGCTGATCCCTGAAAACTTCACCTGCCCCCATTGCGGCGGCACCGGTTTTGACAAGGAAACGGATACTCTGGACTGCTGGTTTGACTCCGGCTCTACCCACTACGCTTCCTTGATGAAGGACACTCCCGAGCTGTGGCCTGCGGATGTATATCTGGAGGGCGCTGACCAGTATCGTGGTTGGTTCCAGTCCTCCCTGCTGACATCCGTCGGCGCATTGGATAAGGGCGCTCCCTTCAAGCAGGTGCTGACCCACGGCTGGACAGTAGACGGTCAGGGCCGCGCTATGCACAAGAGTCTGGGCAACGGTGTTGACCCGGCAGAGCTGATTAAGGATTTCGGTGCAGATATTGTCCGCTTGTGGGCTGCTTCCTCGGACTACCACGCAGATGTCCGCTGCTCCAAGGAAATCTTCAAACAGATCGCCCAGAACTATCTGAAATTCCGGAACACTGCCCGTTACTGTCTGGGTAATCTGGCGGACTTTGATGCCAATAATCTGGTCCCCGCTGACAAGTTGGAAGAGTTGGATAAATGGGCGCTGACCAAGCTCAACAGCTTGACTGCCGCCTGCCGGAAATCCTACAACAACTACGAATTCCATTTGGTCTCCCATGCAATCAACGATTTCTGTGTTGTGGAGCTTTCCTCCTTCTATCTGGACATTATCAAGGACCGGCTGTATTGCGAAGAAAAAGACGGCCTGCGCCGCCGCAGTGCACAGACTGCGTTGTATCTGATCGTGGATGCGCTCGCCAAGCTGTTCGCTCCTATTCTGGCCTTTACCTGCGATGAAATCTGGCAGGCAATGCCCCACCGGGAAAGTGATGATGTGCGGAACATTCTGCTGAACCAGATGCCGCAGGACTACAGCGCTTATGTGCTGGATGATGCCACTATGGATAAGTGGTCAACGGTTATGAAGCTTCGTCAGGATGTAAACGGCGTGTTGGAAATTGCCCGTGCTGACAAGCGTATTGGCAAGGCACTGGAAGCACACGTCAGCCTGCAGACAGAAGATGCCGAGCTGATTGCTCTTTGCAAGGATCTGAATCTGGCAGAAATCTGCATCGTTTCCAGCTGTGATTGGGAGGCAGTTGCTCCCGGCGCCACCACCGGCACCGGCACCAACCTGCCCCAGCTGACCGTCGGTGTTACTGAAGCCCGGGGCGAAAAGTGTCCCCGTTGCTGGATGCACTCTCAGAAGGCAAACAACGAAGGTCTTTGCCCCCGCTGCGCTGCGGTTATCAGCACAATGGATTTAGAACTTGACTAATAAAAAAACCGCACAGTCATTTAGACTGTGCACTTGTCAAGAAAAAGTAGACACTAAAAAAGCATAATTACACGAAGCCCAGTTCGGTCTTGTACTGAACTGGGCTTTTGTAGCCCAAGGCGGCAGCTGGTCTGTGATTATTGAAGAAATAAACATACTGATTCAGCAG
>JAZSRR010000084.1:0-5453 GCA_045538605.1 Faecousia sp. | reverse complement strand
CTTTTGCGGCAGCAGGTAGTACACCACCAGCAAAACTGCCGCAAAAAGCAAAAAACTTACGGTCGTAAACTGCATATTACTCTTCCATCAGCCGTTCCACCAAGGCATACAGCGCCTGGGCGGAATTGAAGTTTTCCGGGGTCAGCTCCACAGCGGGAATCTGCACATCGAACTCCCCGTCGATCTCTGCCACGATGGTAACGATATCAAAGGAATCCAGCACCTTATTGTCGATCAGACCGGTCTCGGTTTCAAAGTCCACCTCCGGGTGCAGTTCGTTGAGAATTTCCAGTAATGCTTCCATAGTTCAATCTCCTTCTTATTTTCCGGTGTACATTGCCTTCAGACCGTTGCGGTCGATTTTTCCGTTGGGGGTCAGAGGCAAGGCTTCCAGCTGCTTGGTTACATTGGGCACCATATACCGGGGCAGCTTGCTCTTGATATAGCCGGTGAGCTCTGCTACCGCAATATCGCCGGTGTAGTACAGCACGATCTTTTTCTTTTCATGATCGAAAATGCAGCAGGCGCTGCGCACCTGGGGGTGCATATTGACGATGACCTCAATTTCCCCCAGCTCGATCCGGTGGCCCATATGCTTGATCTGATAATCCTTCCGGCCGGCAAATTCCAGCTCACCCCGGGCATTGAGCCTGCCCAAATCACCGGTGCGGTAAATCAGCTCCGGATAAAGGTTATTCAAAGGGTTCTGGATAAAAGCCTCGGCGGTTTTCTCTGGGTTGCAGTAATAGCCCAAGGTCAGCCGGGTGCCCCGGACGCAGATTTCACCTTGTTGTCCCACCGGGGGAACTTGATTGTTTTCATCCAGCAAAATAATCTGGGTGTTGGGGAATGGACCGCCAATAGGCAGGGTCTCTTCCTCGGAAAATTCCCGGTCTACTTCGTAATAGCAGCAGATTCCGGTGGTCTCCGTCGGACCGTACAGGTTAATAAACCGGGCGTTTGGCAGTGCCTGCCGCCACAGCTTAAACTGCTTAATGGGGAACACCTCGCTGGCAAAGGCAATCAGCTTCAAATGCTCCGGCTTTACCGTATCGAAGGTGCGGAAAGCAGAGATCATCGTCAGCGCCGAAACTACCCAGCACAGGGTGTTAATTTTGTGTTCATTGAGAAATTCCACCAGCTTGATGGGGAACATAAACAGCTGCTTGGGAATTAAAATGGTGGTTGCGCCGTATTTTAAGGTGGGGATAACCTCCTTCAAATACGCGTCAAAATACAGCGGTGTCTGGTTGCCGAACACAGAATTTTCATCAAATTTCAGCACATCGCACAGGTGCTCTACATAGTCGATGACGCTGCGGTGGCATGCCATAACCCCCTTGGGCACACCGGTAGAGCCGGAGGTGAATACGATATAAATGGGGTCAATATCCAGCTGCTGATTGCGGATTTTTGCCAAGGCTGTTTCGTCAATTTCCTGCTCCAACATCTGACCGTAGCGGTACACCTTACCCTGATAAGCAAGCTCCTGGGCAAGGCTTTCTGTGGTTTCGTCGCAGATCAGCGCGCCGGGCTCCAGGGTCTTAAAAATCAGCTCGATCCGGTGCCGGGGCATTTCATCGTCCAGGGGCACATAGTAGCACCCGGCATACATAGCGCCGAAAAACGCCGCCAAGGTGGCAGGCTGTTCGCGCATAAAGACCCCCACCGGCTGCTTATAAAAGCCCTCCCGGTGTAAAAATGAGCCGATTTTCCTTGCCTGGTCATAGGTTTCGGCAAAGGTCAGCTGGGTCTTATCGTCGGCAAATGCCACCTTATCCGGCACACGGCAAACCGTCTGCTCCAGATACTGCAAAATATTGGTCTGCATAGCAGTTCCTCTCTTTATTGGGTAATTAAGCAGTGATATTCCTGCTTCAAAGGCTTGCCGCACTGCAGCACTGCCTGCTGGGCAAGCACCTCCATCGCATCCACAAAGCCGGCGCCGATGGGGTTGTCCCGCTTGATTAAGGACAGCTCGGTGCAACCCAAAATGATTGCCTGAGCGCCTTGCTTCCGCAGGTTTTCCGCTGCGGCAAAGAACTTGCCCATTTCTGCCGGCAAGCCGGCTTTCACATTCTCAAAAATCAGGTGCATCACCATTTTTTGGTATTCTGCTTCGGGAGCAATGGGAGTCAAGCCCTGCGCCTCCAGCTCCCGGTGGAAAATACCGGAAGCGACCGTTCCGTCGGTTGCCATAATGCCAACCTTGGTAATCCCCCGCTGCTTCAGGTGCTGCACCGTTTGAAAAACACCGTTGATGATGGGCACCGGGATTTCTGCCTCCAGCTGGGAGAAAAAATAGTGGGCGGTAACGCAGGGAATGGCAATACAGTCTGCGCCTTGTTCGCATAACGCTTTACCGAAGGCAAGCATCTGGGGCAAGGGGTTTTCCTTTGTGTTGTCCAGAATATGGGCAGTCCGGTCCGGGATAAAGGGCATATTGTACACCACCATCGGCAGGTGCTCCTGGTCGGTCCGGACATCGGTCATATCCATAATCAGCTTCATAAAATGCGCCGTTGCCATAGGTCCTAAGCCGCCGATGATGCCCAGGGTTTTTTTATTTTCTACCATACGATCACCTTAAGGCTTGGCATTTTTAATCTTGGGGTCGTTCCAGGGCAGGGTGCTTGCCGGCAGGTTTTCCGTAGGCGTTGCCGGGTACAAGCTCTTATCCCGGTTAAAGCAGTTTTTGCAGGATTTGGAGAAAGCATCCAGCTTGGCATCTGTTACCAGACACAAGTATCTGGACCACACATTATCGTAATGGTAGTAGGTCTTTCCGCCGTCGATGCTGACCAAAAGCCAGTAGTGGTTGGAATCCTCCGGGAAGTTCTTCACCTTTTTTACATCAATGGTGGGAATGCCCAGCCGCTGGAGCATCAGCTTCTGAATGGCGAAGAACCAGAAGCAGTCGCCCTTCTTGGTGTCTAAAAATTCATAGGCGGTCTGCAGCCAATCCGTCCGGTCCGGCGCAGAGCCGTAAATCAGATGGTCGCCCCGGTGGGTCCAGACATACACTGCCTCCACCTTTTCCCGGTCGGTCATATCGTCTGTGATAAACTGCGCCAAAATGGCATCCACACGGGCATAGATCACTTCCGGCTCTACATAATTGTCCGGCTTTTCCTGGACCGTCAGCTTGACGGTGCGCTTGGTTTCGTTATTGGCGTGGTCCTTTGCGGTGTACACCACACTGTAGGTGCCAACCTTGGACAGGTCTACCTGAGAGCTGTCTACCTCCAAGGTGGGATTTTCGTCCAAATTGTCTGTTACGGTTACGCCGCTCTTATAGGCAACAGAGTCCCCCAAATACACCGTAATATCCGCAACACCGGAAAGCTTGGGGGCTTCCTTGTCCACGATCACCGTTACATAGGAGGTTACGGCGGTGGTGTTGCCGCCGGCATCGGTGAGGGTTACGGTTACCTGCTGCTGGGTGGTTACCGCAGTATCCAGCGCCGGGGTTACCTGGGCAGTAACCGCAGTGGCATCGGAAAAGTCCGCAACCAGCTGCTTGGGGTCCGGGTTTTCCACATTATAAAGGGTTACGGTAGCACCCTTTGCCTTGGGGGCAACGGTGTCTACGATCTGCAATTGGGAGGTAAAGGTCTTGCCGCCTACCTGCAGCTGCACCGGGTACGTGCCTAAGGTGTCGGTGGTAAGGCTGCTGATGTCTGTGAGCAGCTGGGCTTTTTTCCGCTCTGCGCCCTCGCTTTTGGGCAGAAAATCCGCCGCCTGGGGCAAGGGTGCGCCTGCTTCCACCGTCAAGGTGTCATAGTACTCCACTTCCAGAGAGTCGATCAAAAGGGGTGCGCCGATCAAAAGTGCCGCTGCCAAAGCAAGCACCACTGCAATACAGCCGGCATTGCCGGACTTTGCTTTTCTTCCGTTTCGCTGCATAACCGCTCCTATCTCCCGGCTTTTCCGGGACGGATACTCATAAAATCTCATCATAGATTATACTGCTTTCGCCCCAGAAAATCAAGTGTCAGTCCTTGGTATTTCGCTATCTTATTTCTTTTGCATATTTTTTACGGATGTGGCAAACAATACCTGCGAACACCAAACTTAGGAGGTTAGAAATTTATGTTCCGTTCCCGTTTTTTCTGCCTGATGCTGGTATTTGTTTGCCTGCTGGGCGTGGGCAGCACCGCCCTGGCTGCCCAGGTGGATTGCGACACCACCTACTGTTTCTCCCCCACCGACTTTTCCAGTGAAGATTCCCTTGCCGGTATCTGCATCACCGGGCTGCCGGAGCCGGCTGCCGGGACCATTACCCTGGGCAACCGGGTCATTCGCCAAGGAGATATTCTCACAGCAGACCAGCTTGCAAAAATGACCTTCTGTCCCCTGCGGACAGAAGAAAACCAGGACGCAGTGGTAACCTATCTTCCCATTTATGAAAACCGGGTGGATCCCAGCGCTACTATGACTATTTCCATCCGGGGCAAGGAGGATAAGGCGCCCATTGCGGAGGATTTTGCTCTGGAAACCTACAAGAATTTGCCCAACAGCGGTAAGCTGAAGGTATCCGACCCGGAGGGTCAGACACTCACCTATACACTGGTGCGGCAGCCCAAGCGCGGTGAGCTCACCCTTTCTCCCGATGGCAGCTTCACCTACAGCCCCAAGAAAAACAAGGTGGGTGTAGACTCCTTCACCTACACCGCCGCCGACCCGGCAGGCAATGTATCCCGGGAGGCAACGGTTACCGTTCAGATCATGAAGCCCACCGATGCCAAGCAGTATACCGACACTCTGGGGCAGTCCTGCCGGTTTGCCGCTGAGTGGATGAAAAATACCGGTCTGTTTGTGGGCGAAAAAATCGGCGATCAGGACTGCTTCCAGCCGGACAAGGCAGTCAGTCGGGGACAGTTTCTGGCAATGCTGGTAAATGCCCTGGAAATTCCGGTGGACGCAGAAAGCGTCTCCCATGTGCCGGAGGACACGCCTCAGTGGCTCAAGCCCTATCTGGCGGCGGCGATCCGCTCCGGTCTGACAGCAGGGCTTCCGGACAACAAGTCTGCTTCCTTTGAGGCGGATATGCCCATCACCGGCGGTGAGGCGGCGGTGATGCTGCAGAATGCTTTGGATCTGCCGGTTTCTGCCGGAGCTTTGGAGGAAAACCAGGATCTGCCAGAATGGGCCTGCGCTGCTGTTGCCGCCATGGCAGAGGGCGGCATCTGTCTGGAGGCGCTGGAGAATATGACCCGGGGGCAGGCGGCAGAGGCTCTGTATCAGGCATCCCTGCTTGCCAATACCGCGCCGGGTATGGCAGTTATCCGGATGCAGCAATAACAAAGGGGGCGTAAAAGAACGCAGAGCGCATAAAACAAAGTAAACACAGGACTTGTTTCAAAGGTTAGCCCTGCGCAAAAAAAGAATAATGTGGCAAAATGAAATTTTGCAGCATTATAAATGTTTTATGCTTTGAACAAACCTCACCG
>JAZSRR010000122.1:0-20019 GCA_045538605.1 Faecousia sp. | reverse complement strand
ACACCGGATTCATAATCGATGGTGCGTATACCCTTCTTAGCTAGATTTGCGGTAGCTTCTCTAACCGCAGACACATAATCCTGCGCACCGGTGCTAACCTTCTGAAAAGCAAAATCGCAAGCCTGTTGATATGCCTGTGTCAACTCTCGGCAGACACCATCCGGACCAACAAATCCAATGGTCTGCGTCATATTCAGCAGATCATCCTGCGCTTGTTTTATTGTCGCATCCAATATCTGCTGAAGACTGGAGTTTGCAGACAGCGGTACCGCATAACGGGTAGGAAACCGGGATATGTCGAAATTATACCCGGTTTCTGCAGCCTGCGTCATCAGTTGCTCCACATCAGTTTGTGATACCTTCAGTCGCTTAGCAATCTCTTTTTTTAGTTGCCGTTGGGACATACCCAGTTGCTGCACTCGCCATACCTGGTAGGCAGCAGTGCCGGTCATCTGGCCTGCCTCGGATACACGCTTAGCAATATCCTCGATCAGAAAATCAACAATTGGATCTACCAGCTGTTCCGATCTTCTTTGCAGCGCATCGATTTGTGCCGCTGTAAGCATTACTCAACCACATCCTCGACAGCTACTGGCATATACTTCTCGCGGATAGCCTTCAGATCCTCCTCCGTCTCTGTGGGCATATTAAAGCGCCAGCCAAGCGCAATTTCGGGGCGCAGGAGACCAGATCCAACCATACCCTTATAATCCTCCCAGGCTTTATTCTCATCATAGAGAATACCATTGCCCCAGTCGATAGAGAATGCGTCTTCAGGGATCTCATATGCGCCCTCCGCCCGGTACAGTTGACCGAGGATACCACATACGCGCATAGCTTCCTTTACTGCCTTCTCCCACATTCTCTGGAAGTCGATAATAGAAAGATTGTATTCGCCGGCGCTGGATGTAATCTCCGTAGCTGTGCGCTCGGCGGCTTCCACCTCACTAAGCAGACCGCGTTTCAGCCCGATGACATTCTCCACATTACGCAAATACTCCTGTTTCCGGGCAAGGAAAGAGGCCTCGCGCAATGCCGGAGAAAAGATATTGAAACCAACCGTTTCCGGATCATCATCCAAACCGACAAACACGTTATCAGTAAGTACCGGTTTGCCGTCCTTGTCCTTGCGCAGCAAATCACCACTGACAGCGATCCGGCTCTGTCCGCGCTCAAACTCACCGCTGAGCTGTGCTTCATTGATGTTGATGTTGTGAATCAGTCCAACTGCAGCAGCATAAACAGATACGGCATCGCTAGAGCCATCTACGCAGTTGACCATAGGTGTTCTCAAAGGCACCAAACCTGTAGATCCAACCGCTTGCTGGAAGGTATATTCCTCCAGCAGTTCTGCATACTGTGGCAAACTGTTCAGCGCCACCGGCTGTCCCAGTTGGTTTCTGTCATATGACCGGAACAGCTTATTCCGGATGGTGAGGTAACCGTTTTCATTAACGGTACGCCGTTCCAGGAGTGTAAAATAGAACTTGTCCGATGCAGACTGTTCCATCATACCAATATCCGTCATAGTACCATCAGCGGACCGGGCAAACACAAGGATATTATGCCTGGGCACTACGGCAAATCGAATACCTGTCTTCTCAAACACAGGTTTCAAAGCACATTCACCGCCGATCAGTGCCATTTGCATAGCCTCTGTGTGCTTGTCCTCCAAAGCAGAAAGGATTTTTCCTACAAAGGCATCCTTTTTCTTTGCAGGCGTTGCTGCATACTCAGAAAATACCGTCTTTGTCAGTTTCTGTACAATCGTGTACGGTATCCGTTGACACGGGTCTTCGTTCTTATCTGCCGTGCGCTGGAAGTACAGGTCATACCATTCACAAATTGCATTGCGCATTTCCTTGGATGTAATATCTACCGCCTGGAACGCCAAAGCATAATCGCTGGCCCTCCGGATCATATTGCTCATTTCTTAACCTCCCCAGTTGTGTTGATGACGATACGCCGTAAGGCTTTCATTCCAACCTGTAACCCATCGATATAGGCATCTTTCTCAGCAAGCTTCTGGAGAAGCCGTTCGTTCTCCTCGCAAACGTGCCGGTAGTCTGCCAACAATGTCTCTTTTGCCCACATAGGCAGGAAATGGTTGTAGAACCATTGTTTAATCCTCTTGATCATCTTCTATTCCTCTCATGTGCCGGCGCATAACCGTAGCACAGAAATATCGAATATCATCCATAGCGTGGTCATTTTCCTTAATAGGTTTATCGACCTCACCTCTATCATCCCATCGGTAAAGACCGAATTCCCGGATCGCATCTTTGCACTCTTCACCAATCTTTATCATGCCGTTTTTCAGCATAGTTGCAGTCATGCGAATACCAGGAAGGACTTCGTTCCGTGCCTTCCGGACAGAAAACCGCCCATGCCTACGGATTGTGGCAATAAAAGAAGCTGCCGAAGGGTCCACAATCACAGATCGGACGTCCCTATCGCCAGCTAGTTTTTCCAATTCTTCGTAATACTCCTCGTCAGTCTTCATCGACGAGTTGCTGCGGCCTGAGTAGTAATACTCTGCAACACGGATTGCTTTTCCACTATACATCCACCATAGGCCTGCAGAAAACGGGTTAAGGGTGCCATAGTCGCAGGAGATATACCACTCTCCGTAGCCCCGTTGGATCTCCTGCGGCAGTTCCGTGACGCAGTGGGCGTCTTTATCAAACTGATAAATCAAACCTTCCGCCATACACCATTCGCCCAGGATATATCGACGATAGAAAACACCGTCGTATAGCATCTTGTAGCGGTTTATTATTTTGGGAGAGAGCGCAGGGTTATCCTCAAGCAAAAAATGTAAATGGAGCGCGTTTCTTCTCTCCGGTTGGCAGATCCATTCCTTGTAAAACCAGTGCTCCGGGGAGTCTGGGTTGCAATTAAACCACAGCTTCGACCCTTCTACGGAACAACGTGCCATTGCCTGTTCCACAAAGGACCTTGGTTGCAAGGCAACCTCATCCAAAAGAACACCGGCAAGAGTACGGCCCTGGATCAGCATAAACGAGCTCTCATCCTTACCGCCAAAGACCTCGAATAGGTTCTCTTTTTCGCCATCTGATACCACAAGCAGCTTATCTGTTCGCCGCCATTGGATACTGTATTTCTCCTGGGCATATGTCAGTCCAAGATAGGGAGTGATGATATTCTTCACCGTGGCATCTACTGTCTTGCCGCAGATTCCAAATCGCTGTCCATCGTACCGGCGCATTGCATCGTCAACAAAAGAAAGCATCATAAACACGGTCTTACCGGAGCGGATGGCGCCATCACAAATTAGAGCGTCGTACTTTGTGAAGGGAAAAGCCATAATCTGTCGCTGCTTATGTGAAATCGCCATTGTTCAGCCTTTCTGCTTCCTCTTTCAAGGATTTGGTCAACGGATCATCTTCTTTTTTCGGTGTCCCAGCCTTGCTGCCGCCTGCAGCATAGCGTTTCATCAAACTATCGCCGGCTTTTAATCGGTCAGCCAATGACGCATCTAACCCAAACTGATCTTTGATTTCTCCACGCATAACAGCTGTGTAGAACTCAATGACCTCATTTGCATCTGCAACACGCTTGCTTGCCTGTTCAGCCATTCGGTCAGCAATATACGCAGAAATGTCTGGTTTTGTTAAGTTCTCGCTGCCGATGTGCCTTGCTGTCTTTTGACTATACCCAGCTTTCTTTGCAGCCTCTGTTGCGTTACCTGTCTCAATGTAGTAATCCGCAAACGCCTGCTGCCTCGGGTTGAGAGCCATTTACTCACCCCCGCCGAGTTCTTCTGCTAAGAATGTTACCACATCCACCATTCGAAATGTTTCCAGAAGCGTTACGTTCCTTTTCTTACCCAGGATTTCTCGTCTTTCCCGGAGAATGTACTTTGTGCACATCTTCGCCAGTCTTTCGGAATATACCTGGGTCTGGTTTATCGTGATATATCTGCCCTGCAAAGAGAGGGCTGTTTGCAGTTTATTCGCTATTGTTCTAAGCTTGGCCATTCAGCCCATCTCCTTTCGGTGCATAAAAGTACCGCCAAGGTCTCCCTTGACGGTTTACTTATAAGAAAAAGGGCACAAATGCGCCCTTTAGCAAGCGCCCGGATTCTAACCGGGGTAACCGCTAACACGGTGTAATCACCCTATACGACTACTTGCCTCTTCTTTTATACCACACTCTTTTTACAAACGCAACCAATTCTTTCTCGTCATCCGTCAGGTGTCTTGTTCCGCCTTCCTTGTGGTAATAACCTATATGTGTATGTTCGCCATTGATCTCTGCGTGACTGTGAAGAAGGTTTATACTCTTATACCTTTTGCCACTAGGATCGTAATAATTTATCGCATTGATTTTCCCTTCCCCATTAATAGTGGCATAAACGCGCCCCTTTGTCCTTGTTTCTAATGGGTCTTTCGCATTATTGCCGGTCGTGCTCTTGACAAACTTGATGTTGCCCACTTTTAAGAGCGATTTAAACTCTGTCCCATATGAATTTTTGGATGATCCACTCGCTGCTCCTCTACCGCCCATTGCGAACAGCCTCCCTAAACTTATCTTGAAAGGCCTTGACCCGGATGATATTTCCCGTACACTCCGGAGGTACATTGCCGTAGAAGATGATTTTCTCTGGTTGCAGCCTATTCACCATCTCTCTATACCCAGACAAAAAGAGGTTTTTTCGTTCTCTGCTATTTAAACATCCTACGGAAGAAATTGCCACCGCACTGCCTACGGGCTCTCCATCAAAGCACCACTCGTAGGAATCCGGTGTGCTCCAGGTAATCGTTGGGATTACATTTACGCCGGTCTCTTGCAAATACGCACCTACCCAATGCTTGCGATAATGGTTATATATCTGTATTGCCTTCGGAAAATCGGTATACAGGGAGAAATCAGGGGTCATCACATACCTAAATTCAGACAGCATCGGTACATAACGATCAACGCTCGTCCACAGGCGATTGAATTGATAATCGTCCAAGAAGAAGTGTACACCCTTGTCCTGGCGACACTTACACTGTGCTGCATAATTAAACCCGATAAACTCACATACACCATCGAATTGTGTAGCTTTCAACTGCGGTATGTCATATTCGCCAACTCCATCGAAGATGCGGCGCTCTAGATTTTCATAGCTTCTGCTATTTCTGTAGTTACTCATTTACGCCACCTCTCTTTTCATCCCCCAGTCCCACCCTCCGGCTTATCCTATACCAGAGACCATATAAAAAGAGGTCTGGGATATCTCCCAAACCTCTCACAATATTTTGATGGTATCATTTTAGCATACTTTTTTGGCTCTGGGGTATCAACTTTTGAAGCCATAGCATTTTCCAACCAGACGAACAAATTCTCCGTGCCAGCGTTTCGCAGTTGCTTCCGATATATGTAATCGTGGGGCAACGGCTTTTGCAGTAGTAGGCTTACCCGACCAATACATTATCGTTATTAGATTTAATTTGGATGCGCCATCTGGTCTTAACGATATTAATTCTACTGCTTTTGTAACAGCATCATAAACCTTTTGGTCATCCTCCGGCAACTGTAGTAATGCTAAAGTCTCTACAGTTCGGTTTGTGCCAGATCCACCCGGTATACCGGATATATCCGCTGTTATTTTTTGTTCGTGGAGCAAATTTAAGTTGTAGCGGAGACTTGGGTAATCCCTTATCATACGCCGTGCAAACCCCCACCACCTGTATCTAGGCTTGCTCATAGTTCTCACCTCCAGGCGACACAATCATCTTTTAAGTACACAAATCTTTGCCGGATAGGTTTCGTTTCCACAGTACCAGCAATTGGTATCCGGACGGTACAGCCAATCGCCGTAAATTTCCTCGGAAGGCTTGTCCGGCCAGAATACCCGCATTACGCCGGTGAAGGCCTTATAACCCTGTACGGAAATTATCTTTCTCACAGTCTAATCCCCCTTTGCTATCCAAAGAAATAAACCCGCCGATGACAGACCACTCAGTCCTGCAAGCAGTAAACCCGCCCACCAGGTTTCCGGCAGGTCAAGCAGAACCCAAACAACGGAATATGTAAGTAAAAAGCCAAGTGTTGTCATAAGGACCAGGAATAGGCACTTACATATGATTGCAGTTTTTGTGTTAGTCATTATCAGACCTCCTTTGGCGGTTGGGGCAGGGGCATCCAGTAGCTTGCCCCGTGTCCTCTGCCATCCTCAAACACAAAGCTGTTAAACTCGTTCAAATGTGCTGTGGTTACTTCTCCTGTAACTCTGTCTTTTACAAGAACGGTGCAATCTATATCCGGCAACCTATCCTTGACCGAAATCCACTCCTGCACCGTCACACCGTTGGCAATCAGGTGGTCGGCAACTTCCTCTGCACTTTGGTTGCACAACGCAGCAGTAACCAACTCAATCAGCTTTTCTCTTGTGTTAGGCATTGTCTTTCACCCTCTATTACTTTGCGAATAACAGGACATTCAAAAATACTTGTATCGCATTCGGTATAATCTTCCCTGTCCTCATACCGCCAATGATGGCAACACTTTGTGCAGTAGGTTTCTTTTATATATTCTTGAATTTCATCCCAAGAAAATTCTGTATCGACCTCGCCACAAAATTCTCGCTCCATTTTGTGGCAAATATCGTGCAATGCTCTTGAAAAAAATTCCCCCTCATATTTGCCTACTTCATTCCAATATTTTTCACCGACTTTTATTTTCCCTCCACACATCTCACAGGTGTGTTCCTTTTTCGCTGTATGTTGTTTTTCATCGTAAAACTCGCAATAACTCATTCTCCTTCTCTCCTTTCTCCGTAGGAACAGAATCCATCTTCCGGCATAAAGTGTGGCGTAAGGGGATGTACAAAGCAAGCTTTCGGCTTGTCCACCTTTGGATACTGGCAGTAATGCTTGCAATCCTTACATCGCACCACAGGCACAGCATCGGCTTCTCTTGACTTGTACAGGAATTGTCGCATAGCTGACTTTTCCGATTCTGTCCACCACACTTCTTTTTCCAACCGCTTTAGGGTTTTATCTAGGTCAATAAATCTAGCCATCCCCATCACCGTCCATCCTTGCACCGCAGCATCCGCAGAATTTATGACCGGGATATTCAAGCCATATTGCTTTGTTCACTTTATCCGCACCCCATCCGCAGACAGGGCAATGCACAGACTGACCTAAAATATCTATTTCTCCAAATTCCCACCTTGCGTGTACCACTTCCACGGCATCCACGGTGGGGGTCTCGGCTATACAGTTCAGCACCTCGGCGTACACTCTTTGAGGATGACACCCTTGTTCAATCAGCGGCTTTACCCTTTTGCTGATTTTGGTAACAGTGTCCATGGCATCAACCAGCCGTTTTTTTAACATTCCGTATTTCCTCCCATTTTCGCAAAAACCACTCACGCCATACTTGGCAATTTTTGTTTCCGCAAGCTCTTGGGTTTTTAACTATTGTGCAAGTCAAGCACGGGCTCTTATTTGACATCTTCTATACCCCCCCCTAAAATTCCATTTCTTAAAACCACCACCACTGCCCGGTATAGTCTCAATTGGAATAAATCTGTCAATTGCGCATATATCCGAGTAAATGGTTTTCCGGTCTACTTGTATGTCATATTGCAAATCAAGCCGTCTCTGGATTTCTGTTGAAGTAATTTTTCGGCCTTCATTGAGCATCTTCGCAATAGCAAGTACACGGATTTTACTGTTCTCCCTATTGCCCATATCAATTCCCCTCAGGCGGTGCCGGCATAGGCATCCAATGCGTGATAGATTTGGTGTTGGTTCCGTACACCTTCCACCAACCGTTCACCCCAAGATAAATGCCTTGTTCAACCCTGCCATCTTTCCGGCAGACGATTACGCGCTGCGAAAATTCCGGAAGGCGATCAGATACCGGGGTCCAGCTAGGAATCTCTGCTTTGTAGGAATCCGCAAGGGTTGCCATGGCTTTTCGCTGTGTTTCCAGTTTGTTGATCTCTTCTGGAGTCAGTCCGGTGTTCTCGTAGGCAGCAAGGCGTTTTGTGAGTACATATACACAATCGTCAAGACCGTTGCATTCCTTATTGTGTCTGGGACAGGTCGCACACAAGACAAAGTAACCGCCTTTCGGATGTTTAGCTGTTAATCTTTCCATTTTTACCTCCAATTTTAATAAAAATGCTTGACAAGCTCCCCGCGCAGAGTTATACCTTTATTGGGCCCCCACACATTTGTCGAGGAGGCTTTGCTATGACAACTTATCAAGTATGTGTGTTAATCTTACAAGCAATCGCTCTGATTTTCGCCATTTTAGATTATTTCCACAAATGGGAATAATCGGGTTGTTATTGGCAGGGTCTTGGTCATTACTTCCTGGTCGTGCGGGTTAGCTCTGACTTTACATGGTGGGCCCACCCCCCGGCAGTTCGCTGCCGGGGTAATTATTTTTCCACATCAAACATACTGACCTGTCCAACCTCGAAATTGCACCACAGAACCTCTGTGCGCTGGTCTGCGTTCTGGTTGTAGGCCTTCCGGGTGATCCGGTTCCAGTCTTTCAGTTCGCTATCATACATCTCACTGGGATAACCGGAGAGAATAACCGGCCCTTTGTGCTCCAGGAGTGCCGCTAACAGATCTAAATGGTCTTGATCGTTCATTTCGTGCCGGTACTGTTTACCACCCCGGGTATCCAGCAAATACGGAGGGTCTGCGTAGATCAGAACATTATCGAAGTTAAACCGCCGGATGACATCCAGAGCCGGCCGGTTCTCGATTTGTACCTCTTTCAGCCTGCCGCCAAGCTGTTGCACCAGTTCTGGCATCTTCGCCCAGTACCTGGAGGCATAGCTGCCTTGACGGCCGGCAATGTCTATCTTGAAACCAGTCTGGGTGTAGGTCTTGAAACCGTATCCCATCTTGGATCTGATAGCAAAGCGGTATGCTCTGTCCAGTGGTTCCGTACCCCGGTTATGGTGTGCATCGTCAAATATATCCCTGGCATAGGGTGTCAATTCTATGAGCCTGGCCAGTTCTTCCGGTTGCTCCCGGAGGACAGTGAAGAAATTAACGATATCACCGTCAATGTCATTCACCGTCTCAATAGCTGAAGGCGGTTTGTTGAACAGTACCGCACCGCTGCCAAAGAACGGCTCCAGGTATGACCGGTGAGGCGGCATCAAAGCAACGATCTCTTCCGCCATACCCCACTTGGCACCGGGGTAATTCAGCAGCGCATTCATCGTGCTTTCGTCCTTTCATTAGTTAGTATCCAGATAACATCGGCACCTGCCTTATGTAACCGCGCCAGGAATTTCGCAGAAGGACATACACCACGGCTCCAGGCATACAGGTTTTCTGCCCGCGTAACCAGCGCTATTAAAGCATCTTTTTGCCTTGGGAAAATACGGAGTACTTCGGCGTACGCGCGGTACCCGATATCGATATCTCCTTTCCATTGCCTCATTCAGGTAAACCTTCTTTCTTTCGATAATCGCCATCGTCTGTACTAGCGTCATTTGCCAGAAGTTGCTTTATAGCCTCCCGCTCTGCTTCTCCAAGGGTACCGGACGCACCTTTCGGTATCTCGCTACTCTTTGCAAGCTCGTCCTCCCACCGTCCCTCATTCAACCAATTTGTGGGATATGGTATGAATTCCCCATCGTTCTTTTTCCATTGAGCAGATTGTTTTTGCTCTGTAATGGCATTCAAAAGAATTTCCACAGGCACTTTTACCTTCTGAAAGGCCTTCAAAGCCTTTTGCTTCTCAACTTTCCGGGGATAAGCTTTCCAAAATAGTTCAAAATCACACTCTGCACGCCTGCGTGCATCTTCGGTTTCTGTATTCTGGATTCGGGATTCGGATTCTGGATTCGGATTCTGGATTCTAGCCGCAATCTGCGGCAACTCGCCGCAATCTGCCGCAGAATTGTTCTCGATGTCGCAATCTTCCGGAGCAGGACACTTGGATACTTTAGTGCGCACCCTCTGGTGCTCCTCCCAATTCGGGAAGTACAGGTAGGGCTTTCCGTCTACTTTGTAGAGGCCAACGCAGCCTGCACCCGCCAAATCAGCAAGGCCTTTTTCAATATCCTTATTTGTCATTCGCTCTCGAAGTGGGAATATCGTTCCTCTAATGATTGCCGGACGAGCATCTCCTCGACCGTAATCATCGACATATGTAATCAAGTGAACCCATAAACGAAACTGGAAATCTGTTAGTGTATTAATTTTTTCTGATCTTTGTATGCTGTCTTTTATAATCCGATTTGGCATTTTTACACCGCCTTTATGGTTATTTCCAACCGTGGTTCAGCAGAGTAAAATTTTACGCAACTTGTTTTATATACCCTGGCATCATCCTTGTATGCCACACCATTCAGTGCATCCAGGACAACCTTCAGAACATTATCGACGTCCGGTTTGCGTGAAGGCAATATTGTTTTCCCTGCTATACCAGCGATCTGCGTTTTTGTCGCCCCTTTAGGGATGGGAAGATAAGCGATCACATCCACCGTAACAAAGGCTGTGTCAGCCACTCTAGCGGGGCCGTGGGCCTTTCTGTAGTACGCTATAATCTTATTTTCATAGACCTTTGTCTCACTGTCCGTATATGCGTGCCCGTTCTTGGAGAACCGGGGTCGGCCCTTACCCCTCGGTTCTCCGGGTACTGTAAATGTTATATCCATAATCTACTTCAGAACGGCAGCTGGGCATCGTCCCCTTCAAGCCGAGCGAAGTCCTGTGCCGGTGCAGTATTCTTCACAAAACCTGTATATCCGCCCGCTTCGTTCTGATCCTTTTTAGAATCTCCGAAATACACGTTATCGGCCACAACCTCAGCAGTTCTCCGCTTGTTACCTTCCTTGTCTGTCCAGCTACGGATTTGGAGCCGGCCGGAAACCACGGCCATACGACCCTTGGCGAAATACTTGGAAACAAACTCGCCGGTTTGCCGCCAGGCTACACAGTCAATGAAGTCCGTCTCTTTCTCGCTGTCTTTGCCTGAGAAATCACGGTCCACCGCCAAGGTAAATGACGCGACAGCCACGCCGCTGTCAGTCCGTCTTAATTCAGGGTCGCGGGTCATGCGACCCATAATTACAATGTGATTGAGCATTGGTTTTCCTCCAAACTGTAAATTCCATACCGGGTCTTATACCCGTTCTTGTTGATGTAAGTGTTGATCTCTGTCTTGATTGGGATTCCCTTTTTCCGTAGATCGCAGATCCTGGCCGCCAGACGCTCACAGCCACACAGCTGCCGAGCAATCTTTGCGGTAATGGGTCCCCGTTCCTTCAGATAAAACAGGATCATCTTGCATTGATAGTCTTTATCCATCAGGTTTCTCCTTTCCTGTAGTAAAGCATTGTTTCATCCCAGCCGGGGTGTCTAGATTTTAAGTATTCTCGAAAGAACTCTCTCAGTTCCTTTCGCTGGGTAGTCTGGTCATATTCTCTGTGGCACCGGGGACATAAAGTCAGTCCGTTTTCCGGAACACCCAAACCTCCTTGTGCCCTAGAAATAAAATGGGCATTAGACCAAGCCAGAGGCGCCGGTGCGGTAGCGCCGCACCTTACACAGCAGGGCCAGCCGTCATAGCTGTCCCTCTCTGCTATCGCCTCCTTGGCCTTGCGGTCAAAGTCCCGTGCTTTGGTATCCTTACGCATCCTGTGCCTCTAGTAAGAGCGCCAGTTTGTCCGGCGGTAAGGTCTCAATGTCCAACGCCCTGCAATCCTCGATCAAATGGTCGATCAGCAGGGACATCTGCCGAGTGTCATAAGTAGACGAGCCATAATAAGCCTTCATATTCCGGTAGCCGTCGATCTTGGACCTGCCAATGTCAATACACGGCCAACCCAGACCTTGGGTCTCCCAAACCTCCTTGAACTTATCCGCAGCATCCGTCTTGATGGGGATAATCTCATGATTGCCGGCAATATCTAGAATGGCCTGCTGATATACCTCTTTGGGAGTCAGACGCAGCGCATCTGCGACCTTATTGATCAGCACCCAGGCATAGGCGTTTGCATCTAAGCTCCGCTTGTTTCGATGCTCCTTGATTTCCAGATCATACATTCGATCCTTATGCTTTCGCACGATTGACATCGCCTTGCCCAAATCTTCTCGAACAGGGGTAATGATCAATTTTCCGGCCTCCAGTTTGATTTCCCGGAAGGAAATTACCTCACTCATAGGCGCCACCTATAAGGCAAGCCAGCACTTCTTGTATTCTTCCATTAGACCGTTGGTTTGTAGAAAAACAAAGAAGGCGGCAATTACAGGCTCTATATCCTGTGTCTCATCCCTGCGGTAAGTCTCCGTCCAGACATCAGTACCATTGCTGATCAAATACACAAACTCCTCTGCCTCCGGGACAAGCCGCAAATACACAGGGTGCTGTGTACTGTCAAAATACTTGCCGCGCTCGTAGCTTTTCGAGAACTTTGTATCAATGACCTTGCCAGCTTTCAGGAAGTCGATTCGGCCATAGAGCAAAACCCTTATGCCAGACACTTCAATCTCCGTCTTGGCCTTATATTGATAGGTTCCACCGCGTACCATTTTTGCAGCCTTGCAGGCAGCCAAATACCACTTATGCTCAGTATCCTCTTCAGCCCCGGAAGCAATCCGGGTTACCATATCCTCAAAGTCCAGACCATTCTGCATAGCCTCTGTGGTTTCTGTGGGCACGCGGCGGAGCACCTGCAGGAACTCCTCATAAGGATCTTTCTCTGATGTCAAATCCTCGTAGGGACTGCTCTTCATGGCGTAAAGCCATGAAGAGAGCAGCGAATGGGTCATTAAGTACCGGGCCATTACTTTGCCCCCTCATCCACCTCCGGAGCCGGGGTGTACTGCATCAGCACCTTATCATAGAACAGACCCAGACTCTTGATGTGGTTGTTCCATGCCAGGATCACTTCGCGTTCGGAAGTAAGTGCGTGCTTAATCTCCTTCAGTTTAGGAGCTGCTGCATTTGCACTCTCTGCGTCGGTTACGCCATCAATTAGCTGGCGGCCTGCGTCAATAGCCTGATCATAGATTTCCTTCTGAGCGTTACTCTGGGCAACCTCCGCAGCAGACTTTGCATTGTACTGAGCAAACAGCTGGGTAAGGAAGTCATTAGGAGAATTGGGACCAAGCGCAGGAATCTTGATAACACCGCTAATACCTCGCGTTCCTTTTGCGAAATACTTCTCACAGTTGGAGAAACCGATAGTACGGTCTTTGCCATACATCTCCACAAAACCTCCCAGATCCTGGGTCTCCCATACATTGTTCTTGGTCTGGCCCTCCACTTTGATACGCAGCCGAGTATTGTCGCCGTCCTTATCCTCCACCGCGTGAAAGACCATAACGATATGTTTACCTAGCTCGTAGAAGCAATGGTCCATCAGACGCTGGAACTCCTTGCCAACAAAGCCATATCCCTTCAGGGACAGGGAACCATCTCGCTGGCCATACTTGGGGTCTTTTTTAATAGCCCATAAGGACATCAAGGAAATCAGTTTTCCTCCTGTATCAAATACCAATGTGTCGTAGTCCTTGACATTCTCCGGGGTAAGGTCAGTCAGGATCTCATCATAGGTTTTAGGCTGGATATAGTCGCAACGATACCGGGGCTCAATCCGGTCAATTCCAAAGTCCACGTCGATATGCAGCGGCTTCGGTGCAGACAGAGCCAGAGTGGACTTGCCAATGCCGGGATAACCGGCAATCAGAATGCGAATTTTCTTATCTTCAATATTTACGCTTTCAGCTTTACGAATCATTTTATTACTCCTTATATTTCAAGATAGGTTTCGCTCTCGTTCATATCCTCTTTGCAATCCTCACAGATCGTGCAATGCTCTTTCTGAACAGAGAGTGTGTAATAGGGTCTACCCGGTTTTACGGGCTTGAAGCAGCAGTCGCATACTGGCCTTTGGCAGACCGCCCGGTCCGCCTGTGCCTGCCTGCGCTCCTCTTGGTAAACAGGGTCATAACAGATGGGTATGTCCATATTTGACAATCTCCAAATAATTTGATATATTGATCTTGGTTATTTACCTTTGCCGCTTTCGGTCCTGCTACGACCGGAGGCGGCTTTTTCTCGTTTGCCGTTACAGTAGAGGTGCTTTCCGTTCCTCTCCATGTCCCGGAGGATGTCCTTGGGATACCCACAGTCTGGGACAGAGCTGGAGCAAATCACCTGTCCTGCACGGCGAATCTCGTAAATCATTCCTCCACCTCGACAAACGCACCATCTTTAACGGTGTACCAAGTGTCGGCTTTGATCTTCACACCGTCGACCACAACGGCAGCCCAGGTCTTAACATCAAAACTATCATCTGCTTCAATAGCGCACACAAGGATTGCGCCCATGCCGCCCTTGATCTTGACGCCTTCGCCACGGACCGTACCGACACCATTTCCCCCGACTTCGACAGATCCTCTGCTGGTAGCTGCGCCACGGTAGCCTGCGGTAGCTGGCTCTCCAGGCTCTGCATTATGTTCATTGGTGCAATGACTACGTACATACTCGATATGGGCTTTTACAAGACCAGGAATACCAATCTCAGCACCAATCTTGATCTTGGTCGATGCGACCTTTGTATCATCATCGCCCCGGCTCAACTCTCCATCCTGCTCGACCTCACAGTAGCGGCTGGCAGCAGGGGGATAATGGCCAAAAACATCCAATGGTCTTTCGCAGGCATGAAATCCAAAGTTGCAGGCTGATGCTTTTTCCTCCTCGTATTCTTTGCCGACCTCATACTGAAAGCCGCGGCATTTCAGATCTTTATCAAATCCCTTGTAGGACTTAATGCTCACTTCTTTGCCCTCCAAAAAATTGATTTGCTGGTTTTTCTTTTGGCAGAAATAGCATTGAGCCTTCCTGCCAGAGATTTACAGTCGTGATTGCGGTTCACAACATTAAACATTTGCTTTTCCAATTGGTCCATTGCTTTTCCTCCTTATAATTCCACCCGGCGAATGCCAGGTGCCGCCGGTACAATGGCGGAATGAATATTCTCGGTCTCTGTACACTGTAGGTACTTAACCAAATTGGGGTAATACAACAGTGCCTTTTGCCCAATTTTTCGTACGGGCACGACACCAGTCCTTACCCAATGCCGCAATGCATACTCACTAATCGGTAAGCCTTCAGCCTTTGCCCTTTCGACAGCCTCTCGGATAGTTACAACGTTAGGCATAAGCACCTCCTTTTTGTCCGATTTGTTGTACAATTTGATTGCTACGATGTAGATGCATCTAAAAGTGTCCCCTCTTGAAAGTCATCGACGAAACTCCTATAATGTGTACACAGGCTGTGCCAGCAGCTGAGTACATAAGAAAGGAGTATACATATGGATCGTACAAAGACTTTTGCCCTCGATGTAGCCAAAGAGATCACCGTTTCTCGTGTTAGCAACACCAATCTTGTCATCAGCAAAGATGGTGGCGAAGACATTGCGGATTTCTATGAGGCCATCTTCAAGAAGGTTTACGAACTTGCTAAAAAAGATGAGACTACTTAAAGGTCTCAAGTAGCACCCGTGCAACCTCTGGCAGAGCTCGTACCTCGTCAGGGGTTGCTTTTTCACTTGAGGCCCTTTGTACAAAGGCAAACAGTTCTTTTCTAATATCTTCAATACTCATCGACTTACCTCCTTCCCTATGATGTAGGTGCGTCGGTACCTAACCAATTATTTATCCTCTGTCTGTTGCATTTTTCTACCAGTTGCGGTATAATAATTCCGTGCTAGAAAGGCATAGAAAGGAGCGTGGTCACTTTGACCAAACTTTTGACTTTGCCTGCTCCCTTACCGCGGGGTCGCAACGGTGGTAACCAAAACACCTATAAACTGGCGTAAAATGTAGCAACTGATACAGCGGAGCACTCAGAGAAGAGGTATAAACGCAAGGCTGGTGCGCCGGAATGCACCCCACTGTATTAAGTACTCCCTGCGGCATATCAGCGTTAAGGCATTTGCGGAACCAACACCGCAAAAGTGATATGATACTTCAAGAAGTTTGCAGTGTCGTTGCAGACGACGAAAGTCTGCAGAGTACATAGGGTAAACAAATTTGGCAAAAAGCTGGTAGGAACGACACTCCTGCCAGTCTTTTGTTATGTATCCTTTGCAAACAAATCATCCGTTGAAATGTCCGGAAAAAAAGTTTTACGGACGGCAAGCGCTTCATCCAATGTAAATGGAGCAAGGCCGTTCATTTTGTTGTAAAGAGCCTTATAACTAATTCCGGCAGCATGAGCAACACTCTTCTTTTTGATTTTTCTCTTTGCTATCTCAGAAACAAGCACAGGGAATAATGAACTTTGCATTTTCTCACCCCTTCTCATCGTTCGCTTTAGATGTTGGCACATCGGGTGTAGCCCCTTCATCTGTAAGCAGTTCGTCTATCGTACAACCCAAAAGCTTTGCAACTTTCGGTAGCAAGTTCGCTCTGGGCTTTGTTTTTCCAGATTCCCAAAGACTCACAGTCGACTGATCAACACCCAACTCTTGAGCTAACTCCTGCTGAGACAGCCCTCTTCCCTCTCGTGCACTTTTGAAGCTCACTTATTTACCCCCCTTTTTTGTAAAATATGAGTTTTACTCATTGACAAGCAATAAAAAATGAGGTAGAATTGTTTTGCGGAACGATAAACACCTAGCAGAAGGGCTGTAGCCCTCCGGCTGTATTTCTTATTGCTAAAATGAGTTTACCTCATTTTGTGGTGTTTGTCAATGAGTTTTTTTCATTTCTACATTTTGCACAAATGAGGTGATTTCATTTTGGTTATTATTACCGAATTCTACAAAAGGTTGCGCGCTCTCTGCGAAGAACGAGGCATGACTGTAAATGAAATGGTAAAGATTCTTGATTTGTCCAGCGGTTCGCCAACAGCTTGGAAGAAAGGTGCCGTACCCCGCAACGCGACCCTGTCCAAAATCTCCGATTACTTTGGCGTATCCGTGGGTTATCTTCTTGGCAAAGACAACCAAAAAGAAAAGCCCCTGGTCAATGACGACCATGAGCTAACTGACTATCTTGAAATGTTAAAAACCAGACCGGAGTGTCGTATGTTGTTCCAGCTGACTAAAAATGCCACGAAAGAAGATGTAGAGGCAGCCGTGCGGATCATTGAAGCACTTCGGAATAAATGATACCGAGGTGATGGTCCCTATGGGGAACTATATATATGTCCGTATGATTGCCCTGCCGGAGACCGTCCCGGCTGCGGTATTACCCAATGATGACGGCACATTCGATATTTATATAAATGCGATCCTACCAGATGAAATCCAGAACAAAGCCTTAGAGCACGAGCTGGAACACATCCGCAGAGACCATTTATACAATGCCGACCCGGTATGGCTCAACGAGCAGGAGGCTGGCTAATATGGGTTTATTTGACTTTCTGAAGAAAATGTTTATTTCGCAATCTACCGTTCCTGTAGCTACGGCAAAATCAAAGTATTCTTCTGCAACGAAACTGACGTATGTGGAAAAGGAACTATTGGCTGTTCAGCGAACAACCCAGGACAATGTTCAGCAATTAAAAGGATTCCCATACTCCTGGAATCGCCCCATCGAAAAGTTTATTGAACCCAATGGGCACCCTTTTGTTTATATGGATATCGTTGGTGATAACCTCACCGTCGCAAAGGCTGAACTGGCAAAAATCAACACCTGCATTGAACGAGACAAAAAACTCAGTTCTGCCCTTTGGAAACTCACCTGCCTGCCTATTTCCGAAGTGCTTTTCAAAAGAAGTGCCGAAAGTGGCTATAGCCGGTTAATGCTCAACCCCATAACCTATAATGGCAAACCTTCTAAGTACCCTGTTACCTTGTTCTTTATGACCGATCCTTGGAGCAGTAACTATCACGGCTCCTTGTTTTACGGTCAAGACGGCACTATTCAAAAAGCCGAGATATTCATTGGACACGGCAGCTATTTCCTCTATTACGAGATTTTTGAAGGGGATCTGGTATTGACACGTGCTGAAGACGTGAGCAGAACCATCATATACAAGGGAAAGTCCCTACTAGACCATGAAGCAAGTCTAGCTAAAACCGAAAAAGATTACGAATGGCTCCAAACTAATCTTCCCGACAAATGCCCCAAAACTATCAGCAGTTTCCGCCGAATGAAAACTCAAAATACAAAGAACTACCAATTATTAAAACAGCTTGCTGTTGAACACGGCAGAGAAATATAGCCAGAACTTTCTCCGTAATTCCCCGGTTCACCCGGACACACTTAAGAAATGAGGTATACATTATGTTCAAAAAGATCACAGCTATCATACTCACACTCATCCTTATTCTGTCTTTCGCAGGATGTTCTCAGAAAGATTCCGGTACTAATACCGGTAACGATAATGGATCTACAACCGAAAGCACTTCTGACAAAATTGAAACCGATGAAAAGCTTTTAACTGTAGACATCACACTTCCGGCTTCTATGTTCGAAGGTCAGGATATGTCCACCTTCGATGCTGACGCTTATGCCGATGAACAAGGTTTTATCTCTGCTAAAGTAAATGAGGACGGTTCTATTACTGTTACTATGACAAAATCCAAGCACAAAGAGCTCCTTAATGAAATGGCATCTTCTATGGATGCCAACTTTGCAGAATTCGCAAACGGTGAGGATACTCCTTATATTAAAGAAATCACCCACAACAACGATTTTACTGCCGTTACAATGAAAGTTGATAAGGCTGCCTACGAAAATGCCTTTGATTTCACTCCCCTGGCAATCGGTATGTCCGTTGCTATGTACCAAGCATTTACCGAAACCGAATATCACGTAGAGATTACTGTTGTTGATGTAGCTACTGGCGAAACCATCAATTCCATCACCTACCCCGATGCAATGAATGACTAATCAGAGCATGTACGAGCGCATCTCGGCCCTCTGTGCTAAGCGCGGCATTACCGGTGGCAAGCTATGCGCAGATGTTGGTATCAGTAGAGGTATCCTTACAGATCTAAAAATGGGCAGAAAAAAGGACCTGACAGCTACCACAGCCTACAAGATCGCCAAGTACTTTGGCGTAACGGTCGGATATCTGCTGGGTTTTGAAGACAAATAGAAACCGCCCTGGCGGTACCGGGGCGGCTAATATTTCACCACACTGCCGCACGATATGCGACATCACAACACAATATAAGTTGACAAACCACAATACAGCGGTTATAATAAGCATAGAAAAGGTGCCACCGGTAGTCGGTTAGGCCCTGAACATCACGTTACAAAGAAGTAACCGCTTGTTTTGTCAGGACAGGGCGGTTACTTCTTTGCGTTTATAAGCTCGATAATCAATTTTACAATTATGCCGATTACTGATACAGAAATACCAAGTAATGCTACGACAAGTGCAATAATTTCATATGGTGTCATAACCGCATAGCCTCCTATATACTAGATTTCTGATAAAACAGATTTCTATGTAAACAGAGGGCTTCTAATCTCCCTCTGGAAAGAGGGCTAACCGCCTACCGTAAACTGGTGGCACCGCAAATAGAATAACACAACATTATCCAAAAATCAACACAAAAACCGCCCCGATGCTGCAACACCGGAGCGGTAAGATAGAACACCACCCACCCATCACGATAGGGGCAGTCTACCCTTTTATATTAGCAGACTTACCCCGGAAAGGCAAGTAGAATATGGCAACAATCGAAAAGATTGCCGGAAAGAATGGCGACAGCTACCGTATCACGGTATATAGTGGCATTGATATCTCAGGCAAGCGCATACGCCACAGAACAACCTATAAGCCTACTCCGGGTATGACAGAACGGCAATTACAAAAAGCTGTCCAGAGGGCCGCCGTGGACTTTGAACGGTCTATAGAACAAGGGTATGCTCTGGATAATCGCCAGACCTTTGCAGATTACGCAGAGTATGTGCTGGATCTGAAAGAGCGCACCGGTACTAAAACCAAAACACTAGACCGATACCGGGAACTGATGGAGCGCATCAATCAAGCTATCGGGCATATAAAATTGACAGACCTCCGGCCGCAGCACTTGAACAGTTTCTATAA
>JAZSRR010000052.1:0-2541 GCA_045538605.1 Faecousia sp. | reverse complement strand
GCGCTTTCAGGCTGTCTCCCAGAACTGGGATCAAGATTTGCACAACTGCCAAATACAGTGTCAAAAACTTCGCAACCGCCGCGGCTGCGACACCGGCTATCTGCTGCCATTTCCGGGCAGCCTTCCCGGTGAGCAGAGAGAGCGCCAATACATACACGCAGTTACCCAAAGCGATCATCGGCACAATGGGCAGCAGCTTCGGTCCAATGCCTAGCGCAAAAGCAAAAAAGGGCGAAAGCACCGCAACCACCAGGCCGGTGGAAAGACCGCAGAGCAGTGCCGCCACAGCCAGCACAGCATTGACCAGGCTTCCGGTAATATACTGACCGGCAAAGGCCTGCGTCCCGGCAGTTGCCCACTGCACTGTAATCAGCAGGGCGACCAGTACTGCCGTCCGGGTCAGCCACCGAATATTCTTCTTATTCTTTTCCACGAAATACGCCTCACTTATTGATCTCCCAGGGCCTGACCTGTTCTGCCTTTTCATAAAGCCGCAGGTAGCTTTCATAACGGGTTTTTTCCAGTTTTCCCGCCTCCACCGCCTGCCGGACACAGCATCCGGGCTCTTGACGGTGGGAGCAATCGTGAAACTGACATTTACCTAAATATTCCCCAAAATCGGAAAAGGCATACTGCAGATTTTCCTTCAGCAATACATCCATTTGGTCCGTATCGAAGCTGGAAAAGCCGGGGGTGTCTGCCACATAGGTATTTTCTTCCAGGCAGTATAGCTGCACATGTCGGGTGGTGTGTCGCCCTCTACCCAATTTTTCCGAAACCGCGCCGGTAGCCAGGGCAAGAGACGGGCAAAGCGCATTGAGCATACTGCTTTTTCCCACACCGGTATTACCGGTAAAGGCCGTCAGCTTGCCCTTGATCAGGCTTCGCAGCTGCTCTACCCCTTCTCCAGATTCGGCGCTTGCCCGGATCACCGGGAAGCCGGCATTCTGATAGATTTTAAGCAGATCCACCGCCGGGTCCAGATCGCATTTGTTGATGCACAAATACACCGGGACCTCCTGATCGCCGGCAATAGCTGCCACCCGGTCAATGAGGAACGGCTCAGTTACCGGGTTTACATTGGCAGCAAATACAACCAAGGCATCCACATTGGCAACCGCCGGGCGAATAAACCGGTTTTTTCTCGGCAGGATACGTTCAACCATACCCTTGCCCTTTTCCATCGAAATTTCCACCATATCCCCGGTTAAGGGGCTTTCTCCGGTGCGGCGCAGACTGCCTCTTCCCCGGCAGGTGATCACACCTACCGGGGTCTGCACATCATAAAAGCCGCTTAAGGAGCGGATAATCCGTCCTGTTTGTTTACCTGTCATTTAGGAGAATTCCACCTTCTCAATCCAACCGTCGGAATCGTTAACAATGACCTCATAATATACCGTTCCGGCGTAGGTTTGGTTTTTCAAAACAACCTCTGCTGTACCTTTGGGGACATCCGCATTGTACACTTCTTTCTGACCTGCCCGGATCACAACATTACAAGTATCGTTGGCAGCGCTGCCCCGCAGATGAATGGTAACATTCTTTGTTACGGCAGGCGCTTGGGAAGAGCCTACGGAAACCACAATGGTCAGCTTTGTGCTGACTTCCACCTCATCCCCCACAGCCAGGGTCTTGTTGCCGGCTTTCAGAGCAATAACGGTATCCTTGGCCTTATCGCTTTCCACCGTTTCAATCTGATAGTCCGCAAAGCCGTCGCTCTTCAGAATGCTCACCGCGCTGTCCACAGAGAGGTTCAGAACATTTCGGATTGCCACCAATTGCGGTCCTTGGCTGATATAAATTTTTACCGTCTGACCGGTGCTTAAGCTTTCTCCCGCTGCAGGCTCAGTGCGAACCACTTCTCCTGCTGCAACCTTGGAGTCGTAAACAGGCTCTTCCACGATTTCCAGATCCAGCTCCTGGCTTTCCAGAATTTTAATGGCGCTGTCCTTTTTATCACCGGTAACATCCGGCATTACGGAGGTTTTGTATTCCATACCCAGAGACACATACAGAACAACTTCCTGTCCGGCTGTCAGTTCTGCCTCTGCTTCCGGCTGGGTGCGGATAATGCTGCCCTCAGCAACGGTGTCATCGTGCACGGTTTCTGCCCGCAGCTGCAGGTTCATACCCAAATTGTTCAGCGCCCGTTCCGCCTGAGACAGCTCCCAATCCACCACATCCGGCATCAGCACCGCCTTGGGCGCTTCACCCAAGCTGACCGTTACCAGAACTGTGCTACCCTTAGGCACCTGTTCACCGGCAACTGGGCTTTGCTGGATAATCTGTCCGGCAGGATAGGTGTCATCATAGACCTCGTTTTTCACTTCTACCGTAAAGTCCGGATATTCCTCCAGCTGCGCATACACCTGACCAAGCAATTGGGGTACTTCCACCAGCTTCGGTTTACCGCCACCCAGCAAAACAACCAGGAAAATCACAATGGCAATCACCAAAACTGCCGAGCAGGCAATTACTGCTATGGTGGTCATATTGTTGCGGCGCTCATCCCGTTTTTCCGCCTCCCGGCGGCGGGGTGTC
>JAZSRR010000080.1:0-3314 GCA_045538605.1 Faecousia sp. | reverse complement strand
GGGTAACCATTACAAGCAGGGGCGTGTCCGGCTTTTGGGGCAGACCCACCTCTTTTTGCAGCGCCTGTTTGCAGGCGGCTTTGCCCTCTATAAAGGTATTTTCGTCATAGTGGCAGCAAAGCGCCTTGTCCGTTGCCGGGTTAAAGGTGTTAACATCGATGCCGTTGGTAATGCCTGTAAGCTTTCCGGCGGCATTTTGCAGCACCCCTTCCATCCCGTGGGCGTAGTAGGACAGCATCAGCTGACCGGCATAGGTCTGGGAAACGGTGGTAACCAGATGGGCAGTTTCGATTGCGCCCTTCATCACATTCACGCCGCCGTTTAAGTCCAGACACGCCCGGTACTGCCAGGGCAGCGCCAGCACATCATCAAAGAAATAAGGGTCAGCCCAGCCTTGATACTCCACATTGTGGATGGTAAACACGCACTTTGTGCCGGGGAATTGGGGATAATACTGGGCAGCCAGATACACCGGCGCTAAGCCGGTCTGCCAGTCGTTGCACTGAATGACATCCGGAATGAAATGTAAGTGCAGCAGCGCCTCCAAGCAAGCCTTGGAGAAGTAAGCAAACCGCTCTCCGTCATCCAGCTCTCCGTAAATCGGACCGCTGCGGGCGCCAAAGTAGTACAGGCTATCCACAAAGTACACCTGCACCCCCTTGGGGGCGTTTTTCAGCCGCAAAATGCCGGTATACTGCTGCCGCCAGCCAAGCTGGGTGTCAAAGCTGGTTACAAATTCAGTGTCGAACCGGGCATCCTCGGCAATTTTTTTATAATAGGGCAGAAGCAGAACCACCTCATTGCCGGGAATTTCGGCAAGGGCAGTGGGCAGTGCCTCCATTACGTCGCCCAGACCGCCGGACTTCACATAGGGCGCGCCCTCGGAAGCGAGCAGGGCAATTTTCATACCACTTCACCTCGTTTGATAACGACAGGATTGGAAGGCGTGCCGATGAGGACTGTGCCGGGCTTGACCACCACGTCCTTGTCCAAAATCACATTTTCCAGGTGTGCGTCTTTGCCCACCACCGTATCGTTCATGATCACGCAGTTTTCCACCTGCGCCCCGGGATATACCGTAACCTGCCGGAACAAAACGGAGTTTTTCACACTGCCGCCCAGCATACAGCCGTCTGCCACAGAGCAGTTTTCAATGGAGCAGTTTTCGCCGTAGTAGGTGGGGACACGGTCCCGGACCTTGGTGTAGACCGGGTGATTTCTGCCGAACAAGTCCTCCCGGATCTCCTTTTGGGTCAGCGCCAGATTGTTCCGGAAGTAATCTGCCACGCTCTCGTTAAATAAAGTAACGCCGCCAAAGGAGTAGACATTTAAGGTGGCGGCCTTTTCCTTCCACAGACCCAGCACCAGATCGCGGTCCATATGGAACAAATTCCGGGCGATATGCTCCTTCACCTGCTCGATCAGCCAGGTCCGGGACAGAACATAAATGTCCATGGAAGCCCCATAGTTGCTGGGAGCGGCATAGTCCACCGCTACATCGGCGACCTGACCGTGCTTATCCAGTTTGACTGCCATATCCAGCACCCGGTTGCCGTCAGCAATGCCCTTTTTGGTAACCACGGTGATATCCTTGCCGCTTTCGATGTGGCTGGCAATGACCTTGCTTAAGTCAATGTTGCAGATGCCGGCGGCATCGAACATAACCACATAATCGTCATCGCTATACTCCAAAAAGCTCATTGCCGCGTGGAGGGATTCCAGCTTGCCCCGGTAGTCGGAGGTGCTGGAGGAGGCGTAAGGCGTCAGATACTCGAGACCCCCCTGCTCCATTTCCAGACCCCATTCTTCGCCGGAGCCGATGTGATTGAGAAGACTTTGATAATTGTGCCGGGTAACGACACCGATCCGGTGAATGCCGGCGCAGGCTAAATTACTCAAGGCAAAATCCACCTGCCGGTAGCGTCCGCCGAAGGGCAGGGAAGCCATAGTCCGCTTTTCGGTCAGATCGCCCAAAGTGCCGTCGTTGGCAAAAACAATACCCATTACGTTCATAATTGCCACCTCCTTACAGCATTTCCCCGGGAAGCAGAACGGTATTTTCTGCCACCGTGGTATCCTTGCCGGTTACACTGATTTTTTTCTTTTCCTTAGGACCAAAGGCACCACCGACTACAGCGCCCTTGCACACCCGGCTGTTTTCGCCTAAAATGGCGTGGCGGACGATGGCGTCCGGTTCAATGATCGCCCCGGGCATTACCACGGAGTTTTCAACCAAAGCGCCCTTACCCACCACAGAGCCGGTGGAAATAATGCTTCCCCGGACTGTGCCGTAGATCTCCGAGCCCTCCGCGATAAAGCTGTTGGCGACCTTCGCCTCGCCGTCAATGTAGGAAGAGGGCAGGGCATCGTTCCGGGCGGAGATCTTGCTCTTTTCATCACCCCGGATGTCGAAGGCGGGGTCTTTTCCCAAAAGGTCCATATTGGCCTCCCACAGGCTGTCGATGGTACCCACATCCTTCCAGTAGCCGTCGAAGGTGTAGGCCATCAGCTTGTGGCCGGCATTCAGCAGATTGGGGATGATGTTCTTGCCAAAGTCGTTGGAGGAGGTTTCATCCTCTTCATCCTCAATCAGGAACTGGCGCAAGATCTGCCAGTTAAACACATAAATACCCATAGAAGCATTGGTGGACTTGGGCTTTTTGGGTTTTTCCTCAAACTCGTAGATAGAGCCGTCGGGATTGGTGTTGAGGATACCGAACCGGCTTGCTTCCTCCAGAGGGACGTTCCGCACCGCAATGGTGCAGGCGGCGCCGTTTTTCTCGTGGAATTCCACCATATCGGCATAGTCCATCTTATAAATATGGTCGCCGGAGAGCACCACCACATACTCCGGGTCGTAGCGCTCGATAAAGGCGATGTTCTGATAAATGGCATTGGCAGTGCCCTTATACCAGCCGCTTTTCTTATCGTGCCGCTCATAAGGGGGCAGAACCTGCGCCCGGGACTGGGACTTGTTCAGACCCCAGGGCTGGCCGTTGCCGATGTATTCATTCAGCTCCAGCGGCTGATACTGGGTCAGAATACCCACCGTATCAATGCCGGAGTTGACGCAGTTGGAAAGGGGGAAGTCGATGATGCGGTATTTGCCGCCGAAGGGAACGGCTGGTTTGGCCGTGTTTTCGGTTAAGACCTTCAGCCGGCTACCTTGACCGCCGGCAAGAAGCATTGCGATACAGCGCTTTTTCTGGAAAAACATAGCTTTCAGCTCCTTTAAGTCATAATGGGGTATGACACCTACAGGAAATGCCCATACATCCCCATAGATACCATATCACATTTTACATCATAAGGAA
>JAZSRR010000017.1:0-27004 GCA_045538605.1 Faecousia sp. | reverse complement strand
GCCTACGGTCAGCACGACCCGGTGATCGCTTACAAGGAAGAAGGCTATGAGATGTTCCAGGCAATGGTTACCGCCATCCGGGAGGAGACCATTCGCCGGCTGTTCCTGGTGCAGCTGCGCCCCCGCCAGGAGGTGCGCCGCCAGAAGGTAGCCAAGGAGCTTTCTGCCACCGGCACTGCCGAGGCGACGGTGAAAAAGCAGCCGGTGCGGGCAGGTAACAAGGTAGGACCCAACGACCCCTGTCCCTGTGGCAGCGGAAAAAAATACAAAAAATGCTGTATGCATAAGGATAAAACCCAGAGCTAAGACTGTGAGGTACAATATGGGGCTTGAAACAATTACGATCGGCACGCTTCGCTATTTGCAAGCGCCGGATATACAAACGCCTCATATGTTCACCACCCGCTTCGGCGGTGTCAGCACCGGATACTTGCAATCCATGAACATCGGCACCCACCGGGGGGATGAGCCGGAAAATGTGGTGCGTAATTATGAGATCCTGGCGTCTGCCCTGGATTTTGATGTGAAAAAGCTGGTCCACGCCAAGCAGACCCACACGGACATTGTCCGGGTGGTGGGACAGGCGGATTGGGGCAGGGGACTGTTCCGGGAGGAGCTGCCGGAGTGCGATGCGCTGGTTACCAACACACCCGGCACGGCGCTGACAGTATTTTCTGCCGACTGCACGCCGATTTTGCTGTGGGACAAGGTTACCGGTACGGTAGGAGCCGCCCACGCCGGATGGCGGGGGACGGCAAGCCGAATTGCTGCCAAAACGGTAAAGGCAATGGAAAAACTGGGGGCAAAGCCGGAAAACCTCCGGTGCGCTATTGGTCCGAACATCGGTCAATGCTGCTTCCAAACCGATGCAGATGTACCGCAGGCAATGCTGCAAGCCTTTGGCAAAGAGGCGGAAGCTTTTATTCAAAAACGAGATCAGAAATATTATGTAAACCTGAAAGCGTTGAATGCTTTGGCGCTGCGGCAGGCCGGTGTCCGGGAAATTGCGGTCAGTAAGGATTGCACCGTATGCAGCGGGGAAACATACTGGTCCCACCGGGTGCTGGGCGATCTTCGGGGCTCTCAGGGAGCCATCATTGTATGTAAGGAGGCAGACAAATGAAGCGAATAACGGCGTTTTTTCTCAGTGTTGTTTTCTGCGTTTGCCTGGTTTCCGGCTGTCAGAACAACAAAGAAGCCTATATTCCCACAGGCAACGGTCTGACCTGGGATGAGGGCTACACCGGTCCCGGACAAAATGTCCAGAAGGAGGAAGTTTCCGACCAGACCCTGCAGCTGACCTTTTACCCCGGGCATACTATGAATCCCTATAGCTGCACGGATTATACCAACCGGGCGCTGCTTTCTCTGCTTTATCAAAGCCTGTTTATTGTGGACAGAAGCTACAAGGCAGAGCCGCAGCTTTGCAAGAATTTCCGGGTATCGGCTGACGGAAAGACCTACACCTTTTACCCGGAGGCTGCCACCTTTACCGATGGTGCGGTTCTGAGCCCGACGGATGTGCTGGCAAGCCTACAGGCTGCCCGGGACAACGCCTATTATGGCGGCCGTTTTCAGCACATCAGGGAGATGCTGCTTACCGATGACGGCGGCGTTCAGATCAAGCTGGCGGTGGAAATGGAGCAGGAGACCTTCCTGCTGCTGATGGATATCCCCATTGTAAAGGCGGCAGAGGTCCAGGCGGACCGTCCGCTGGGCACCGGTCCTTACTATTTGGACAGCAACGGCACAGCCCCGGTTTTGCGCCGGAATACCGGGTGGTGGTGCAAGGCGGATATGGTGATCACGGCACAGGCGATCAGCCTGAGCGCAGCCGAAAGTCCGGCGTCCATCCGGGACGAATTTCAGTATAAAAGCCTGAGCCTTGTTTGCGCAGACCCTGGCTCGGACCGGTATGCCGATTATCGCTGCGATTATGAGCTGTGGGATTGTGAAAGCGGCTTGTTTTTGTATCTGGCATGCAATATGGAAAGCCCGGTGTTTTCCAATGCCAGAGTCCGCTCAGCGCTGACCTTTGGTGTAGACCGGGACACGCTGGTTTCCCGGTATTACCGGGGCTTTGCCAGAAGCGCCACCTTGCCGGCGTCTCCCTTGTTTCCCCATTACAGCCAGGTATTGGCGGAAAAATATGCTTATGACGGCGGCGCGGCACTGACCAAAGCGGTAACCGATTCTGCCCTTAGCGGCGCAACGGTTGTGCTGCTGGTAAACAAGGAGGACTCTCTGCGCCTTCGGGTTGCCCGGGATATCGGGGAAATGCTCACCGCCTGCGGCCTGACGGTGCAGATGTCGGAGCTAAATACCACCGCCTACAAAAAGGCACTGCAAAGACGGGAATATGATATCTATTTGGGGCAGACCAAGCTTTCCCCCAATATGGACCTGACTGGATTTTTCTCCACCAAGGGAAGCCTCAATTACGGAAGCCTCAGCGATATTTCCCTTTATAACCTGTGCAACCTTTCACTGGCAAACCACGGCAACTACTACTCGCTGCACAAAACCGTTATGGATGACGGGCGACTTTGCCCGGTGCTGTTTCGCAGCTATGCGGTGTATGCCGAGCGGGGCTTGCTGACCGGTCTGACACCTGCCCGGGACAGCGTGTTTTACTACTCCCTGGGAAAGAGTCTTGAGAAGGCGCTTTTAACGGATTAAAAAGGAGGAGAAGGCTCCTCCTTTTTTCCTATATGTGCTACTTGCATTACAGAGCGGTTTCTGTTATAATGAAAACATCTTGATAGAGACGAAAGGATGACTGCTATGAAACGATTGATCGCACTTTTTCTGCTGGTGGTTCTGTGCCTGACTGCCTGCGCCCCGGCTTATGAAATTCCCTACAATTCCACCGAAGATACCACGGAAAATACGGGGATGAACACGGTGGAAACCACCGAGGAAACCACAGAGGACACGAAAGCCGAGGTTTTATATCGCCATCCTTTGACCGGTGAGCCGCTGGAAGAACCTATGACGATCCGCCCCACCGCCGTTGTCATCAACAACATCAAGGCATGTATGCCCCAGCACGGCATTTCTCAGGCAGATATTATGTATGAGATCGAAACAGAAGGCGGCATCACCCGCTGCCTGGCGCTGTTCACCGATCTGTCTGATGTGGGCAAGATCGGGCCGATCCGCAGCTGCCGTACCTACTTTAACCACCTGTCCGCTACTTATGATGCACCTCTGATTCACTGCGGCGGCAGTGTTAACGGCCTGAAGGGCTATTATGACCTGAACAATAAGCTTTCCAGCTGGACCCATATTGACCAGCGGTTCAACGGCAACTACTTCTACAGAGATCAGGATCGGAAAAAGAGCGGTTATGCCAAGGAGCATACCCTGTTTACTACCGGCGAGCTGCTGATAGAAGCGCAGGAAAAGAAGAAGCTGGATATGGTCTATGAAAGCGCTGTGGATTACGGTCTTACCTTTGCCGATGAGCCGGTGCTGACCGGCGATACCGCCAACACGGTTACGGTGAAGTTCTACGGAAAAAAGACCACCAAAATGACCTATGACACCGCTTCCGGTCTGTATGAAGCTTCTCAGTATAACAAGGACCATGTTGACGGAGAGACCGGTAAAGTGCTGACCTACCGGAATGTTTTGGTGCTGCAGACCAAGCATTGGAAGGAAAAAGAGGGCAGCTACTCCCGTTCTTACTACGATCTGACCGGCTCCGGCAACGGCTACTTTGCCTGCGACGGCAAGATCGTTCCCATCAAGTGGAAGCACAATAAGGTAACGGATAACTTCAGCTACACGCTGGAGGACGGCACGCCCCTGGTGCTGGGTGTTGGCAGAAGCTACATCGGCATTATTTCCACCTCCGGCAGCGTAACAGCAGAATAAGATCGAACAAAGGGTTATGACCGCAGTGCATCGCGCTGCGGTCTTCCTGTTACTTTCCCGAAAAATTGTGAATTTTTCGTATCCGGGGTAGAAGTGCCGGATATTTTGTGCTATACTATAAAGTACTATAACTATGGAGACAGAAAAAGATGCTGGAACTTTTAGCACCCGCCGGGTCTATGGAGGCCCTGCGCGCCGCGGTACAAAACGGCGCCGATGCAGTATATTTAGGCTGCGGACAATTTAATGCCCGGCAAAGTGCCAAGAACTTCACCCCTCAGACATTAACGGAGGCGGTGAAATATTGCCATGTTCGGGGTGTGGCGGTGCATTTGGCGGTCAATACGCTGGTGTCGGACAAGGAAACGGCAGAAGCGGCAGAGTTGATTCGCCAAGGGGCGCTGAGCAATGTGGATGCCTTTATCGTGCAGGATCTGGGGGTCGTCCGGCTGTGCCGGAAGATCGCTCCCCATATTCCCATTCACGGCTCTACCCAGATGACGGTGCATAATCTGTCCGGCGTGCTGATGTGCGCCGGTTGGGGCTTAAAGCGGGTGGTGCTGAGCCGGGAGCTGAATTACGAGGAGATCCGGTACATTACCGCCAATTCTCCCATTGAAATTGAGGTTTTTGCCCACGGAGCGCTGTGTATGGCGTACTCCGGTCAGTGCTATTTTTCCGCTGCCATTGGCGGTCGCTCCGGAAACCGTGGTCGCTGCGCCCAGCCTTGCCGGCAGAGCTATGGCTACGGGCGGTGGCAGGAGAAATATCCTTTGAGCCTGAAGGATAACTGTCTGGTGCAGCACCTGAAATCCCTGGAGGAAATGGGTGTTGCTTCCATCAAGCTGGAGGGTCGGATGAAACGGTCGGAGTATGTGGCAGCGGTTACCGGTGTGTACCGGCAGGCGCTGGACACCGGTACGGTCAACCGGCAAATGGCAGAAACCCTATATAACGCCTTTAACCGTCAGGGGTTTACCGACGGCTATTATACCGGTAAGCTGGGCGCTAATATGTTTGGCATCCGGGAAAATACCGCAGAGGATGCTCAGTGGCTCAGCCAGATCCGGCAAAGCTATGAGGTAGGAGAGCGGCCGTTGGTGCCCATTACCTTCCAGGCAAATATTACCGCCGGCCGTTCCAGTCTGACGGTAAAGGATGATCAAGGCAGAAGCTGTACCTTGGAGGGTCCTGTGCCGGAGCAGGCAAGAGTAGCGGAGCTGACCGATGAGACGCTGCGCGCCCGGTTGTCCAAAACCGGCGGTACGCCGTACTATTGCACCGATATTCAGACCCATATTACCCCGGGGGTTACCCTTTCTGCGGCAGCGATCAATGCTCTGCGCCGGGATGTACTGAATATGCTCACTGCCCAGCGGGCGCGCCGGGAGGTTGCGCCCTTGGGCCGTCCGGGCAGTATTCCCCGGCTGCCGGGTAACCGGCGGCATCCGGAGCTGACGGTGCAGATCACCGCTTTGGAGCAGATCACTCCCCGGCTTTTGAAAATGCAGCCCAGCGTGCTGTATGTGCCGCTGCATCTTCTGACCCGGAATTTGCAGTTCTGTCGGGAGCTTGCCTGCCGGGTGCGGGTCTGTGCGGTTTTGCCTCGGGTGGTACACGACCGGGAGCTGCCGGCGTTGCGTCAGGCAATGACCAGTGTCCGGTCCTTAGGTGTCCGGGAAGTGCTGGTGGGCAATATCGGTTTGATCATTCCTGCCCGGGAATGCCGCATGGAGGTCCGGGGCGATGTGTTTTTGAATTTGTACAGCTCCGCGGCAATGAATGCTGCCCGAGAGCTGGAGCTGATTTCTGCGGCGGTGAGTATGGAAATGACGCTGCCCCAGATCCGGGACGTGAGCAAGGCAGTGCCGACAGAAATGCTGTGCTACGGTCGTATGCCGCTGATGGTTACGGAAAATTGTTTAATTAAAGGCAAAACCGGGGAGTGCTCGTGCCATAAGGGCGTTGCCAAGCTGACGGATAAGACCGGTGCCCAATTTCCCATTATCAAGGACGGGGAATCCTGCCGCAGTGTGATTCTCAACGGCAAAAAGCTCAATATGCTGGACCGGCAGACGGACTTGTCCCGGCTGGGACTGTGGGCGACCCGGTTGTATTTCACCACCGAAAATCCCCAAGAGGTGGATATGGTCTTACATACCTACCGGGAGCCGGTGCCCTTTGATCCCGGCGCCTGTACCAGAGGTCTTTACCTGCGAGGTGTAGAATAATGGCAGTGATTTTAGCTTCCCGATCCCCCCGGCGTAAGGAGCTGCTGCAGCTTCTGGACATACCCTTTGTTGTTCAGGCGGCGGATGTGGAAGAAATATTAGAGCCGGGGTTGTCCCCTGCGCAGCAGGTGGCGCAGCTTAGCCGCCGAAAGGCGAAGGCGGCAGCGCATACGCCACAGGATGTGGTGATCGGTGCAGATACGGTGGTGGTATACGCAGATGCGATTCTGGGAAAGCCGGAAGATGAGGCAGATGCTGTCCGGATGCTTACCTTGCTCTCCGGAAAGACCCATCAGGTGATGACCGGGCTGACGGTGCTGCACCGGGATCAAGCGATCACTGAAACTGTGATCACAGAGGTTACCTTCCGCACCCTGTCCCAGAAGGAAATTGCCCGCTATGTGGAAACCAAAGAGCCAATGGATAAAGCCGGCAGCTACGGTATCCAAGGGGGCGCCGCCCGATTTGTAGAGCATATCCGGGGAGACTACTACAATGTGGTAGGATTGCCGGTGTGTCTTTTGAGCCAGATTCTTTCCCGACTGATGGAGGATAAATAATGAAGCACTTTTTTTCAACCCGGGTCCGGGTGGTTTTGATCGTGGCGGTGCTGCTGGCGGTCTTGCTGGCGGTGGTGAGCAATCTGACCGGACTGAGTCTGCCGGATATGGCGGTGAAGGGTATTTTGACACCCATCCGCACCGGTGTCAGCCAGCTGACGGACCAGGCGGAGCGGCTCTACAATTATATATTCGGCTATGAGGCGCTGGTGGCGGAGAATGCGGCGCTCAAGGAGGAGGTTGCCCGATTGGAGGAGGCTGCCCGGAATGCCGATTCCCTTATGCGGGAAAACCAGAATCTGCGGTCGCTTCTGGAGCTGAAGCAGGCCCGGGAGGATTTTGAGCTGGTGGATTGCTACATCATCTCCCGCAGCTCCCAGGAATGGTCCAGCACCTTTACGGTGAACAAGGGCAGCAATTCCGGCATTACCGAGGGTATGTGTGTGGTTACTGCCAACGGTGAGGTTGTGGGACTGGTAGGCGAAGTGGGGATCAACTATGCAGTGGTAAAGTCCGTGTTGGATTCCTCTCTGGAGATCGCCGCTACCATTTCCGCCTCCGGCTATAACGGTCTGGTCCAGGGCGGCTACGCCACCGGTAAGGCAGGCCTTTTGCGGATGGATTATCTGCCCAGTAACTCGGTTATCAGAAACAATGACCAGGTGGTTACCTCCGGCTCTACCGTATACCCCCGGAATTTGATTTTGGGCTATGTGGTGGATGCGGACTTTGACGATACCGGTGTTGCCAAATATGCTCTTTTAGAGCCTGCTGTGAATGTAGGTGCGTTGGAGCAGGTGTTTGTGGTTACCGAATATGATGTCGGGGGATAAACATGGCAAAACGGTATGAGTTTAAGCCGGATAAAGAAAATTCCGGCGTTGTCAACAAGCTGATTTTAACCCGGCAGCAACAAAAAAAGCTCCTGAAGTGGAGCCTCTATGTGCTGGTGCTTCTGGTACTGTCTGTTGCGCAGGATGTACTATTAAGCCGGGTTCGGCTGTTCGGAGTTACCACAGAGCTGGTGCCCTGCGGCATTTTTCTCATTTGTTTGATTGAGGGTATGCAGGAAAGCTGCGTATTTAGTCTGATTGCCGCCTGCTGCTATTTGTTTTCCGGCTCTGCTGCCGGATATCACAGCATCGTGTTTTTAACAGCCTTGGCAATTTTTGCCAGCTACTTCCGCCAGAGCTATCTACGGAAGGGTTTTGCTGCCACAATGCTTTGCGTTGCCGGGGCGATGCTTGCCTATGAGCTTGCCACCTTTGCAATTGCCCTGTTTTTAAGTCAGACAACGGTTTCCCGGCTGGGCGCTTTTTGCCTGACTGCCGGATTGACCCTTGTGGCAGCGCCGGTTCTGTACCCGGTTGTAAATGCGATCAGCGCCATTGGAGGAGAAGCATGGAAAGAATAACCCGTTTTCGAGCGCGGTTTTTTATCGGAATATTGGTGGCGATCTTGCTGTTTTTCGCCTTTAAGCTGTATGATATGCAGATCGTAAAGACCGGCGGCAGCAAGGATAATACCAGTACCTTTACCACCCGTACCCGGGTGAAGGCCTCCCGGGGACACCTTCTGGACACCAACGGAAATGTTCTGGTGGGCAACCGGGCCAGCTATGATATGGTGATCAACCACTATGTGCTTTTAACCGCCAGCGGCACCAATGACCACTTGCTCCGCTTGGTGCAGCGGTGTCAGGAGGCAGGGATTACCTACAATGAGAATTTTCCCATATCCCGGGAGCGTCCGTTTGTTTACACTTTGGATGATTATAATTCTGCCTGGCAGAATTATTTCCAGATTTATCTAAGCAATAAGGGACTTGACTCGGATGTGGCAGCGCCGCTGTTGGTAAAGCGGCTGCGGGAGCTATATAAGATCCCGGCAGAGTGGACGGAGGAGCAGGCGCGCTGGGTGATCGGCTTGCGGTATGAGATGGACCTGCGCGGCTATGTGGGAAGCCTTTCCAACCACGTTTTTTTAAGCGACGTCAGCGATCAAAATCTGTCTACCCTGGTGGAGCTGAATGTGCCCGGCCTGATGGTGGAAAAAACCACCGTCCGGGAGTATAACACGGAATATGCCGCCCATATTTTGGGCCACGTGGGCAAAATGAATGCCAAGCAGTGGGAAGAATATAAAAACAACCCAGACTACTCCATGGACTCGGAAATCGGTCAAAGCGGTCTGGAAGAGACCTATGAGGAGTTTCTGCACGGTGTGGACGGCATCCGGGAGGATACGGTAACCACCGCCGGCGAGCTGGTGTCCTCTGTGTACATTGTAGAGCCGAAGGCCGGCGCCAATGTGGAGGTGTCCATTGACCTTAATCTGCAGCGGGCGGCAGAGGAAGGCTTGGAGCGAGTGATTTACCAGCTGCGCAACGGTGAGCTGCGGGACGGCAAGGATGCTGAGGGCGGCGCAGTGGTGGCAATGGATGTAAAAACCGGTCAGGTGCTGACTTGCGCCAGCTACCCCACCTATGACCTTTCCACCTACTTTGAAAAATATGAAGAAATTCTGGAAGCAGAGTATGACCCGCTGTACAACCGGGCGCTTCAGGGCGAGTATCCCCCCGGCTCTACCTATAAGATGTCTATGGTCATTGCCGGTATCGATTCCGGTACGATCAACTCCGGAACGGTTATCTGGGATAAGGGCGTTTACAATAAGTACGGACCGGACTTTGTGGTTAAGTGTCTGCGGTACACAAACTTGCACCGGACCCACGAGGATCTGACGGCGGCCACGGCTTTGCAGGTCTCCTGCAACTATTTCTTCTACGAATTGGGCGACCGGATTTCCTTGAGTGCTATGGATTCCACCGCAAAGGCGTTAGGTCTGGGTGAGCCAACCGGCATTGAGCTGCCGGAAAACATCGGCCGCCGCGCCAACCGGGAAACGAAAAAGAAGCTATACTCCGGCTACGACACCGCTTGGGTACAGGCGGACCAGATTACCGCCGCCATCGGTCAGTCGGATAACCGGTTTACCCCGATGCAGCTTTGCTCCTATGTGGCGACTCTGGCAAACCGGGGCACCCGATACAAAGCAACCTTCTTAAACCGGGTGGTCTCCTCGGATTATCGCCAGCTGCTGCGGGAAAGTGAAAAGGAAGTACTGAGCACTTTGGAAATTTCCGACGATGCTTACCTTGCTTATACGACCGGTATGCGTCTGGTTACCCAAAAGACCGAAGACTGGTCCGGCACGGCATACAGCACCTTCAAAAATTACCCGGTGGCGGTTGCTGCCAAAACCGGTACGGCGCAGGACAACCCCAGCGCCTCGGATAACGGCGCGTTTGTGTGCTATGCCCCGGCAGACGACCCCCAAATCGCCATTGCTATTTACGGTGAGAAAGCCGGCCACGGCAGCCAGCTTGCCACCATTGCCCGGGATATGCTGGATATCTACTTTGAGGTGGGCGAGATCGGCGATGTGATTACCAATGAGAATAAAGTGAGCTAATAAAAATACTCCGTAAGGGTTTTCCTTACGGAGTATTTTGTTATCATGCATCTGCCAAAAGCTTGGCGGACAAGGAAAGCAGACGGGGATCTGCGCTGCTGTTTTCTATTTGAACCTCTCCCGGGCCGTCATAGAGCAAGCCCTGCTCAGCCAGTCGGCGCATTGTCTCCCGGGCTGTGCCGGCGCCGCCGTCTAAAAGTTGTGTGCCTTCTCCCAGCAAATGCTGGATCGTTTTGGCAGCAAAGGGGTAGTGGGTACAGCCCAGTACCACCGCATCCAGCTTGTCCTTATATAGCGACAACACCGGCGTCAGCAGCGCTTCCATTTTGTCATCGTCCCGGTGGCCCTGTTCGATCAACTCAACCAGACCGGGTACTTGGATGACGCAAACCTGCAGGTCGGGAAATCGCTCCAGCTGGTGATGAAATTTTTCCTCCCGGAGGGTTACCGGGGTGGCCATCACACCGATTTTTCCCTGGGGAAAGCGATCTGCCGCCAGCTTCAGCGCCGGCTCGATACCCACAATAATGGTGTCCGGATAGGCCTGCCGGAGAATTTGGATTGCGGCGGCAGTGGCGGTGTTGCAGGCAACCACCAATGCCTTGACTCCTCGCTCCAGCAGGTCCTGGGCGGCAGACAAGGTCAGCTGCCGCACCTGTTCGGTGGTTTTGCTGCCATAGGGGGAGTTGGCGGAGTCGCCAAAGTATAAGTACCGCTCGTTGGGCATCAGACGCACCAGCTCCCGCAGGACACTGATGCCGCCCACACCGGAGTCAAATACGGCAATATATTCGTCTTTGGAGTGCATGCCCATCACCAACTTCTTGTTTCTTTTGAGCCCATTGTACCAAAAATCAGCGATCTTTTCAACCAGAAAAAGAAACCGCTTACGGGTTTTCCGTAAGCGGTTTGGTAAACTTTATTTTGTGCCGAAGATCCGGTCGCCGGCATCGCCCAGACCGGGAACGATATAAGCGTGGTCATTGAGCTTTTCGTCCAGAGCGGCCAGATAGATATCCACGTCCGGATGGACCTCCTGCACCTTGGCAACACCCTCCGGCGCGCCGATGATGTTCAGCATCACAATATTCTTACAGCCGTGCTGCTTCAGGAAATCAATTGCGGCAACAGCGCTTCCGCCGGTGGCCAGCATGGGGTCGACCACAAAGACCTGACGATTGCTGATATCATCTGGCAGCTTGCAGTAGTACTCAACCGGCATATGGGTTTCCGGATCCCGGTACAGACCGATGTGTCCGATCTTAGCGGAGGGGATCAGGTCGACCATTGCCTCTACCATACCCAGACCAGCCCGGAGAATGGGGATGATCGCCAGCTTTTTGCCTGCCAGACGGCGGCACTTTGCCTTTGCCAGCCCGGTCTGCACCTCTACCTCGACGGTGGGCAGATTGCGGGTGGCTACATAGCACATCAGACCGGAAATTTCACTGATCAGTTCCCGGAATTCTTTAACACTGGTGTTCTTATTCCGCAGAATTGCCAGCTTATGCTGAATCAAAGGATGCTCCAATACGTTGACCTTGCTCATAGTATTTATCTCCTTTATTTTTGTTCCCGGGCAAGCCGTTCCCGTTCCGCCTGGGAAAGTCTTAAGTAGTTGGGCTTCAAAGTAGCACCGTCTCCTGCTTCTCCGGCAGCGATTGCCGCCTGGGCAGCCAGGGCAACACCGGCGGCTCGCTGATGCTGCCGATGCTCCGGAGGCAGCACCAATTGGGGAAGCTGCTCCTGCAAGGTATTATAGCACAGTTTCGCGCCGTCGCCAACCAAAAAACCCGGTTCTGACAAATTTTTTATTTCCGCTTCCAGCTCCGAAAGGGATATCGCCCGGTCCTCACACAGCCGGGATAGGTTTCCACCTTCAAGGCGGAAGGAGGCGGTATATACCTGGCTTCTCCTGGCATCCATGACCCCCAGCACATAGCCATCCTGCACGCCAAAGCCTCTTGCCATTGCCTCTAAGGTGGACACGCCGTAGCAGGGAAGCTCTGCGCCCCAGGCAAAGCCCTTGGCAGCGGCAACACCGATCCGCACGCCGGTAAAGCTGCCCGGACCGGCGGCTACCGCAACGGCATCCACATCCTTGGGGGTGCGTCCGCAGCTGGCCAGCAGGCTTTCTGCCATAGCCATTACTGTCTGGGAGTGGGTCAGGCCGGTATTCTGATAGCTTTCTGCCAGCAAAACGCAATCCTCCATTAAGGCAACCGACCCTGCCTTGGCGGAGGTTTCAAAGGCTAAGATCAGCATCCAAAGCCCCTCCTGTAACGGTGATTTTTCTTGTGCCTTCGTCCAGCTTTTCAAGCTTTACGGTTATGGGGTTTTCCAGCGCATCCCACACATTTTCACTCCACTCCACCGCGCAGACACCGCCCCGGAGGAGATAGTCCTCCCAGCCAATATCCCACAGCTCCTCAGAAGAGCGCAGCCGGTACATATCAAAGTGAAACAGCGGAAGCGACCCGGACAAATATTCATTGACAATGGTATAGGTGGGACTGGTTACCGGTTCGGTAATTCCCAGCCCCCGGGCGATGCCCCGGGTGAATCGGGTTTTTCCTGCCCCCAGATCCCCCAGATAGGCAATGACAGCGCCCGGCTTCAGCGCCTTGGCAAGGGCGCAGCCCAGGTCTTCTGTCTGCTGGGGATCGTGTGTGATGTATTCCATAGTTTCCTCACTGTGCATTTTTCAGCTTTTCTGCCTGATCGGCGGTGGCAAGGGCATCGATGATATCGTCGATATCCCCGTCCATAATGCTGTCGATTTTATATAAGGTCAGACTGATCCGGTGGTCTGTTACCCGGCCCTGGGGGAAGTTATAGGTGCGGATTCGCTCGTTACGCATACCGGTACCTACCTGAGAGCGCCGCATACCGGTAACCTGAGAATTTAACTTTTCCTGCTCGATCTCATAAAGCTTGGATGCCAGCATCCGCATACATTTCTCCCGGTTTTGCAGCTGGCTGCGCTCCTCTTGACAGGCAACCACGATTCCCGAGGGCTTGTGGATCAGTCGCACAGCAGAGCTTGTCTTGTTCACGTGCTGACCGCCGGCGCCGGAGGCCCGGAAAACCTGCATTTCAATATCCGCTGGGTTGATCTGCACATCCACCTCTTCCATTTCCGGAAGCACTGCTACCGTGGCGGTGGAGGTGTGGACCCGTCCGCCGGATTCTGTCTCCGGAACACGCTGCACCCGGTGGACACCGGATTCGTATTTCAATCGGGAGTATGCGCCCCGACCGGAAATGAGAAAGTCTGCTTCCTTAATGCCGCCCAGCTCTGTGTCGGCATAGTTTAATAGCTCCACATTCCAGCCCTTGGCGGCGGCATACATGCTGTACATCCGGAATAGGGAATGGGCAAACAACGCGCTTTCCTCGCCGCCAACGCCGCCCCGGATCTCCACCAGAACATTTTTGTCATCGTTGGGGTCTTTGGGCAGCAACAAGATCTGCAGCTGCTGGTAAAGCTCTTCCGAAGCAGCTTTTGCCGACTGATAGGACTCTTGGCAAAGCTCCTTCATCTCCGGGTCGCCCATCAGCTCCTGCGCATCCGCCATTTCCTGTAAGGCTGCTTTGTATTGCCGGAAGGCTTCCACAATGGGCTCTAAATCATTTTTCTCCCGCAGGGTGGCGGCAGCCTTTTTGGGATCGCTGTAAAAATCCGGCTGCTCCGACCGGGCGCAGATTTCTTCATATCGGCTCACCACCGCGTCTAACTTGTTAAGCATAGGCTGCACACCTCCTTGGTTTGTTGATTTTTTCTATTGTACCAGTTTTTTGGGCAAAAGTAAAGAGAGGAGACGACCGCAGAAAATTTTGCAACTTAATACTTTTTTAATATTTACCCACTTATTTTATTCATATTTATTCTTTACAATGATACCGTAAGGACGAATGTCGTCTTTTTCATTTTTCTCTCCTTTTTTCTCTCTCAAAGCAAAAACCGCAGGCTCTCTCCCTGCGGTTTTTGTGATTCTATCATGCATATTCTGCCACTTTTTTGGAAAAATTATCCCAAAGAGGTGGCAGATTTTGATTCTTTCTTACTTGCGTACGGTTATTTTATACCTGGTGCTGATTTTGGCGATTCGAATGATGGGCAAGCGGCAAATCGGACAGATGGAGCCGTAAGAATTTGTGGTAACTATGCTGGTGGCAAATCTGGCGACGATTCCCATGCAGGACGGCGGCGTTCCTTTGTTTTTCGGCATTGTTCCCATTGTTACGGTGCTGGGACTGGAGCTGGTACTGTCCTATTTGTCCCTGCGGAGCGTCCGCCTGCGGAAGCTGCTTTGCGGAAAGCCGGTCATCTTAATCGAAAACGGCAACATTCTCCAGGGAAATTTGCGGAAAACCCGGCTCACGCTGGACGAGTTGACCGGGCATTTAAGGGAAAAGGATGTGCTGGATTTACGGGCTGTCCAGTACGCCATTTTGGAAACCAACGGCAATTTATCGGTATTTCCCTATCCCCAGGAGCGTCCCGCCACCGCCGCCGAAGCCGGCATACCGGCGCAAAAGCAGTATATTCCCCTGACGGTGATTTCTGACGGTGTGCTGATGAAAGAAAATCTGCAAAAAACCGGCAAGGATTTGGGTTGGGTCAACAAGGTGCTTGCAAAGCAGGGGGCATCGGTGCGCTCTACCTGGCTTTTGACGGTGGACGGAGCAGATAACATTGTTTTCTACCCCAAGGAGGAAAGCCAATGAAACACTTTTTACTGGGTCTGGGGATTTTGGCGGCGCTTTTGGCCATAGGGTTTTGGGTGCAAACCAGCATGGACAGTGTCCACCTGGAAATTTCCCACACGCTGGAGCAGGCCTCCCAGCAGACACTGGATGGCAATTGGGAACAGGGTCAGGCGCTGGTGGACAGAGCAAAGGGAGATTGGGAGGATCACTGGCGGAAAACCGCATCCATTGCCGACCATACTCGGATGGACGAGATCGACAGCCTGTTTGCGCAGCTGGAGATTTACGGGCAGACCCGGCAAACCGGCCGGTATTCCGCCATTTGCGCCCAGCTGGCGGTTCTGGTGGAGGTGGTGGCGGAGGAGCACAGGCTTTCCTGGTGGAATTTGCTTTAGGCTGTGCCAGCAGAAAGGGTCAGAATAGAATTTGCCAGCAGCCGGGCAGCTGCCAGGGCTTCTTGCCGGGTGTTGCCGGCAGAGCCTACCTCCACCAAAAGGGCGCCGGTGGACAAATCCTGATTAAACCGCTGCTTCCGGAAGCTGATCGGGCGGCAGATGCCCGGAGTTGTTTTTTCCAGCTGTGCGTGGAGCTTCACTGCCAGCGCCATATTCTCCGGCCATTGGGGGTGGCGCAAACCATTGGCATCCGTTCCCACCACTAGCATCAGCTTGGCGGCGGTCTCTTCCCCGGCTTTTATGGTGTAGCCGACCTGCTTGCCGTTTTTGTCTGTTGCTGCGTCCCGGTGGATGTCCAGCACCATTTGGATAGAGGGGTATTGGGCAAGGTAGTCTTTGATGCTCTTTCGGGAATTGGTGTAAGCAGCGCTGTAGGAAGGACTGTCGTGGCAGGCGGTATCGTGAATAACAGATATCCCCCCGGCTTCCAGCACCCGTTTGATCTCTGCGCCGACGGACACCACGTTGTAGTTGGTGTTTTTGGTGCGGTAGGCAGAGCTTTCTGTATAATCTTCTGTTTTTTCATAGCATTCCGTTCCGTGGGAGTGAACGATCAGCACCGTCGGCTCCTGGGTGGTCAAATCCCAGGAAAGGGGCGTTTGCAGCAGCACCGGCAGATCTGCATTGTAGCCGCATACGCTGTTGACCTCCACAAGTGCCGCATCCTTTTTGTCAAAGGATACCGGCTGCGTTGCTTGCACGATGGTCGTCTGGGTTTCTGCCGGAACAGTCTCTGCAGCGGAGGCAGGCTTTTGAGATAGCTCCGGCTGGGGCCGGGTGGGGGCAGAGGTTAAGATCCGTCCGGTTTCCATAAAGAAAAGAACGGAGGCGGTTTCCGGCTGGGCAAATTTTGCAACCACTGCCTGGGCGCCGCCGTTGCCTAAAAGGCGAAAAAATACCGCAAGCACAATGACCCCGGCACTTAGTCGCAGACACCATTTTTCCCAATTCATAGGATTCTCCTTTCTTCATATAAAAAGCTCGATAGAAAAAAGAAAAGCAGTGCTTTGCACCGCTTTTCTGTCTCTATTCCGGTTTTTTTCGCCATTTTGGTCGGTCCTTCAGGGTTTGCCGTAAATTCAGAAAAAATTCCTGCAGGATTTTTCGGCAGGCTTCCTCCTGCACTCCTGCCACCACCTGTGGGCGATGGTTGAAATCCATTTGGAATAAATTGCAAACGGAGCCGCAGGCGACGTTTTTTTCGTCCTTGGCACCGTAGACTACTTTGGGGATCCGGGCATTGATGATCGCCCCGGCGCACATGGGGCAGGGTTCTAAGGTTACATACAAGGTGCAATCCCACAGCCGCCAGCCACCTAAGGTTTTGCAGGCATCAGCAATTGCCTGGATCTCTGCGTGGCCCAAAGCGGTCTTGTCAGTCTCCCGGCAGTTTTTGCCTCTGCCGACCACCTCACCGTTTCGGACAATGACGCAGCCTACCGGCACTTCTCCTTGCTCCGCGGCTTGCCGCGCCAGCTCCAGCGCCAGGTCCATATAATCCTTGTCCTGCACAGTATCGCCCCCTTTTTCTTGTATCATACCGAAAAAAGGGAAGCTCGTCAAGCATTCTACCATTTGGTAGCTGAAAAGCCAAGGGAAAAAGGGTGCTGATTAGACCTTGCAATGGAAAAACTCCCGTGTTATAATGAATAAAATATTGCTTTTTTGGGGGAAATCTATGAAAACGCTGCTGCACATTTGCTGCGCGCCCTGTGCCAATCAGTGCATTGCGGCGTTGCGGGGAGAAGGGCTGGAGGTAACCGGCTTTTGGTACAATCCCAATATCCACCCCTTCACCGAATACCGCGCCCGGCGGAACTGCCTGCGGGAGTTTGCCGAAACCATCCACCTGCCGCTGATCGAGAAAAATGACTATGCTCTGCGGCCCTTTGTCCGGGCGGTGGCGGAGGATCTTGCAAATCGTTGCGAAAAGTGCTATGCCATGCGTTTGTTTGAAACTGCCCGGCAGGCAAAGGAGGGTGGCTTTGACAGCTTTACCTCCAGCTTGTTCATCAGTCCTTACCAAAATTTCGATTTGATGGTCAGTGTTGCCCAAAAGGCTGCAGAAGCCTACGGCGTTGCTTTTTTGGAACGGGATTTTCGTCCTTACTTTAAGGAAGGGCAGAATTTCGCCCGGGAGCATAACTTCTATATGCAGAAATACTGCGGCTGCGTATTTTCCGAGGAAGAGCGGTACTTAAAGAAAAATAAAATTATTCCCTGAGGTGTGTGATGGGTCAATTTACCTTTGCCGTACCTTGTCTGTTTGGCCTGGAAGGCCTGTGCGGAGACGAGCTGCGGCGTCTGAATATGGAAAACGTCCGGGTGGAAGACCGGCGGGTTTTGTTTACCGGTGATGAAAATGCCTTGGCAAAAGCCAATGTGGGTCTTCGCACCGGTGAACGGGTGATGGTGGTGCTGGCCCAGTTTACCGCCAAAAGCTTTGAAGAGCTGTTTCAGGGTGTGCTCCATGCCCCATTGGAGGAATTTATTCCCAAGGATGGTCAGTTCCCGGTAAAGGGGCATTGCCTCAACAGCCAGCTGATGAGCGTATCTGACTGTCAGGCGATTATCAAAAAAGCCGCTTCTCGTCGGCTGGGAGAGAAATACGGCATTTCCTGGCTACCGGAGACCGGCGTAAAATTCCAGCTGCATTTTACTATATTAAATGACAGTGTTACTTTATGCCTGGATACTTCCGGACCGGGTCTGCACAAGCGGGGTTACCGGGCTGTTGGCAACGATGCGCCACTCCACGAAACTCTGGCTGCCGGTATGATACAGCTGACCCGGTATCGGGGCAGAGAGTTTTTCTGGGACCCCTTCTGCGGCTCCGGCACCATTGCCATTGAGGCAGCGCTGATTGCCAAAAACCGGGCGCCGGGCCTAAACCGGGGCTTTGCCGCTCAGGAATATCCCTGGCTGGAAAAGAAGATCTGGCAGCAGGCAAAAGAGGAGTTCCGGGACAAGGAATTTAAGGGCGATTACCGGATCATGGGTTCGGATAATGACCCGGCCTGTGTGTCGCTAAGCTTTGCCAATGCCAAAAAGGCGGGGGTTTCCGACTGCGTTACCTTCCGGGACGGGGATGCCACCAAAATGAGCTTGCCGGCAGAGTCGGGAATTTTGGTGTGCAATCCGCCCTACGGTGAGCGGATGATGGAGCAAAGCTCCGCCCAAAGACTCTACAGCGCATTGGGTCGGCACTTAAAGTATGCCAATGACTGGAAAAAGTTTGTGATCACCTCCGAGCCGGAGTTTGAGCATTGGTTCGGTCGCCGGGCGGATAAAAAGCGGAAATTCTACAACGGTAAAATTCGCTGCGATTATTATATGTTCACCGATAACCGGAGAAAGAAATAATGAAGCATATTTTTATCATCAACCCGGTGGCAGGACCCCGGGACCGGACAAAGGACTATACCGAGGCGATTGAAAAAAGCTGCAAAGCCCGGGGGCTTACCTATGAGATCCACATTTCTCAGTCGCCGGGACACTGTACGCAGATCGCCCGGCAGGCAGCCCAGACCGGGGAGGAAGTGCGGCTTTACGCCTGCGGCGGAGACGGCACGCTCAATGAAGTGGCAGCCGGCGCAGCAGGCTACGACAACGCCTGCGTAACGGTGTTTTCCGGAGGCAGCGGCAACGATTTTGTGAAGCTGTTCAGCGATCCGTCTGCCTTTTATGATTTGGAGCGGCTGCTGGACAGTGAGGAAATTCAGTTTGACCTGATCAAATGCAACGATGACTACAGCCTGAATATTTGTTCCGTAGGTCTGGATGCCCGGATCGGCACAGATGTTTCCCGGTACAAGCGTCTTCCCTTTTTAAGCGGCTTCCGGGCGTACGCGGTGTCTACGGTGATCAATGTGATTAAGGGCATTTCCGAGCATTATGTGGTGGAGATCGACGGACAGCGCTTTGACGGTAAGAAAACTATGATTTGCGCCTGTAACGGACGGTTTTACGGCGGCGGCTTTAATCCGGTGCCAGAGGCAGACCCCACCGACGGCTTTATGGATGTGCTTTTAGTAGAGCCGGTTTCCCGGCTGAAGGTGGCGCAGGTGGTAGGCAAATACAAAAACGGACACTACCGGCAACTACCCAAATATATCCGGTATTTCCGCACCAAAAGCCTGAAAATTATTTGCGATCAGGATACCAGCATTAACTTAGACGGAGAATTGCGGGTTGCCCGGGAAGTGGAATTTTCCATTGCTCCCGAAAAACTGCGGTTTTTCTACCCTAAGGGTTTGATTTTAGAGAAAACAGCACCGAAGGTATCGGTGTAAAGGAGGTTTGGATATGCGAAAGCTGACGGCGCTTATTATGGCGGTGCTTTTAATCGGCGCGTTGTCTTTGGGTGTGTCGGCGGGTACCGGTGTATCCAAACAGGAAAGCTTTGCTACAGTTTCTGCCGATGGCAGTGTGCAGGTGAGCCTGACGGTGTCGCTGCATCTGGAAAGCTCTGTGGACAAGCTGTATTTCCCGGTGCCTGCCAATGCTGCCGGTATCACCCTCAACGGCTCCCGGGTCAGCGCCTCCAGAGACGGAGATGTGCGCAATATCAATATCTCCCGGCTGACAAAAAATGTGGTGGGCGATGTAACCTTCAGCGTGCATTATTCCATACACGATGTAGTGGACGAGACGGAAAGTGGTTTGATGTTGCAGCTGCCACTCCTGTCCGGTTTTTCCTATCCGGTAAATAACTTAAGCTTCTCCGTAACATTCCCGGGACAGATCAACACTTTGCCTGGTTTTACCAGCGGCTACCATCAGGCCCGGATCGAAGAGGATCTGACTTATGCGGTAGATGGCGCTACCGTTTCCGGAAGCTCCCTGAAGGCAATGAAGGACCACGAGACTTTGTTTATGACACTGGCAGTCTCGGAGGAAATGTTCCCCCAGTCCATTGTTCAGTCCCGGGATTATGGTTGGGGCACGACTGCAATGGTGGTTTGCGGCGCGTTGGCGCTGCTTTACTGGCTGATTGCCCTTTGGAATTTGCCGGTGCTTCCCCAACGCACCGCCCAGCCGCCCCACGGCTTTCATCCGGGGCAGGCAGGCAGCATTTTGGCCGGAGAGGGACTGAACCTGACGATGGCGGTGTTCGGCTGGGCGCAGCTGGGCTATCTGACCATTTCGATAAGCAGAAGCGGCCGTGTGGTTTTACACAAGCGTATGGAAATGGGTAACGAACGCAGTGAGTGGGAGTGCCGTGTCTTCCAGAAGCTGTTCGGTAAACGAACCCAGGTGGATACGATGGATTACCGCTATGCCCAGCTGGTGCAGCAATGCGCCAAACGGCCGGTGGGAATGGCAGAGCTTCTTCGCCGGTGGAGCGGAAAACCGGAGGTCTTCCGGTTTTTGGCAGCGATGATCGGCTTGTTTGGCGGCGCAGCCCTGGCAGTTGCCATATCCCACGGCGCTGCGCTCCAGGGATTACTCATTGTGCTGCTGGCAATTTTGGGCGCTCTCAGCGGCTGGCATATCCAGAGCTTCGGTGCCGGCGTTTTGACGGGCAACCGGAGAAAGCTGACCAAGGCGCTGGTTTTAACCGGAATTTGGCTCATCGCCGGCGCGTTGGCAGGGGCATTTTCCGTGGGCGCTGGAATGGTTGCCAGTCTTTTGGTTGCCGGCCTTCTTTTGAGCTGGGGCGGACGGCGTACCGGCCAGGGCAGGCAGGTGCTTGCCCAGACCCTGGGACTGAAATGGTATCTGCACCGGGCAGGAAAAAAGGAAGTGCAGCGGATTTGCGAAGCAGAGCCGGATTATTTCTTCCGTATGCTGCCCTGGGCAATGGCCTTGGGCGCAGACCGCTCCTTTGCCAAGGCCTTCGGCGCAAGAAAACTGGAAAGCTGTCCGTATTGCATCACGGATTCGGCTACGGCGCTGTCTGCAATGCAGTGGACGCAGGTGATGCACCGGGCGGAAAAAGCCATGAACCACCGGGCAGAGGGAATGGCGCTGGAACGGCTGGCAGGCTTTGTTCGGACCATTCTCCGAGGATAAATAAAATAATCTCCCTGTGCTTTCCGGTACAGGGAGATTTGTTTGTTGCATATTGTTTTGGGGTTTTGTATAATAAACATACAAGCAAGGAGGAATATAGTATGGAGCTTTCTGAAATTTTACGGCGGTGCGACCACACCTTGTTGTCCGTTACCGCCACCTGGGCGGAGATAAAAGCCCTTTGCGATGACGGTATGCGCTATCAAACTGCGTCGGTTTGCATCCCGGCGTGCTATGTTGCCAAGGCAAAGGAATATGTGGGCGATCGGCTTGCGATCTGTACGGTTATTGGTTTTCCCAACGGCTATGACACTGCCGAGAGCAAGTGCTTTCAGGCTGCCGACGCAGTGAAAAACGGCGCTGACGAGATCGATATGGTGATCAATGTGGGTTTCCTCAAGGCAGGAAACGACCAGGCGGTTTTGGAAGAAATTCAGGCGGTAAAGAAGGCTTGTCAGGGTAAAATCCTAAAAGTCATTATCGAAACCTGTTTGCTCACCGAGGCAGAAAAAATAAAAATGTGCCAATTGGTTACCCAAGCGGGGGCAGACTATATTAAGACCTCTACCGGTTTCTCCACAGCCGGCGCAACCTTCTCCGATGTGGAGCTGTTTGCAAAGCACATAGGTCCGGAAGTCAAGATCAAGGCAGCCGGCGGTATTGCCTCTGTTTCCGATGCAGAGAAATTTATTGCTTTGGGGGCAGACCGGCTGGGCACTTCCCGGATCGTGAAAATTGCCAAGGAACAAGAATAAGGAGACTTATGTTATGTTAACTACACCTACTCCTCATATCAGCGCAAAGTCGGGCGATTTTGCCAAAACCGTATTACTTCCCGGAGACCCACTGCGAGCGAAATTTATCGCGGAGAATTTTCTCACCGACCCGGTTCTGGTGAACAATGTCCGGGGCGTCCAGGGTTACACCGGTACTTATAAGGGCGTTCGGGTTTCCGTTATGGCAACGGGAATGGGAATGCCGGCAATGGGTATCTACTCCCACGAGCTGTATAACGGCTACGGCGTGGAGAATATTATCCGGGTCGGCTCTGCCGGTGCTATTCAGGAGGATGTAAAGCTTTATGATTTGGTTTTGGGGCAGGGCGCTTGCACCGACTCCAATTTTGCCGCCCAGTTTCATCTGCCCGGCACCTTTGCACCCATTTGCTCTTATGAACTGCTGACCAAGGCGGTGGCGGCTTGTCAGAAGCTGGGCGCCCGATATCACGTGGGTAACATCAATTCTTCCGATGTGTTCTATGGCGACCACGAAGGCGTCCCGGAAGGGTTAGACAGCGTATATGCCCTGAAGAAAATGGGCGTTTTGGCGCTGGAAATGGAAGCGGCGGCACTGTATATGAATGCTGCCCGGTACGGAAAGCGGGCGCTGTGCATTTGCACCATCTCCGACCATATCCTCACCGGTGAGGAAACCACCTCTCAGGAGCGGCAGACTGCCTTTACGACGATGATGCAGGTGGCGCTGGAGGTAGCCCTCCAAATGGAGGAATAATAGGCCCTCCCTTGGGGGAGGGTGCTCCAGTGCGCACACTGGGGCGGGAGAGGGAATAATGAAGAGAAACCAGAAGCTGACAGGATTATCACAAACATTGCGTAAGAATATGACCCGGCAGGAAAGAAAGCTGTGGTATGATTATCTGTCTGCCTATCCGGTGCGGTTTCGAAGGCAGGTTGTAATTGGCGATTATATTGTTGTCTTTTACTGCCACAAAGCAAAACTGGTGGTAGAGTTGGATGGCTCCCAGCATTATATGGATGATGGCAGACTTTCCGACGAAAACAGAACGGCATACTTGCAGTCGCTGGGTTTGTTTGTTTTGCGGTTTTCTAATTTAGACGTAAATGAAAATTTACAGGGTGTATGTCAATGCATAGATGAATATGTGCGTGGGCATATTCCCTCTTCAGTCGCCTTTGGCGACAGCTTCCCCCAGGGGAAGCCCTGAATAGGAGTGTAAGTATGAAGCGGGTATTTTTGATTGTGTTGGACAGCTTTGGCATCGGGGCTTTACCGGATGCGGCAGCCTTTGGCGATACCGGCGCCAACACCCTACGTTCCTGCGCAAAATCAAAATATTTACAGATTCCCAATCTGATTGCTGCCGGCTTAGGTAATATTTGCGGTGTAAGCTGCCTGCCCAAGACAGAAACCCCAACCGCCGCCTACGGCCGGATGGCAGAGCAGTCTGTGGGTAAGGACACCACCATCGGTCATTGGGAGCTGGCAGGTCTTGTATCGGAGCAGCCCTTGCCGGTATATCCAAACGGCTTTCCGGAGGAGATTTTACAGCCCTTCCGGGAGAAAACCGGCAGAGGGGTGCTGGTCAATGCCCCCTGGTCGGGAACGGAGGTCATTGAAGCCTTCGGCGGGCAGCATATGCAGACCGGGGATCTGATTGTGTACACCTCCGCAGATTCGGTATTTCAGATCGCTGCCCACGAGGAGACCGTGCCGGTGGAACAGCTTTATGAGTATTGCCGGATCGCCCGGAAATTGCTTCAGGGAAAGCACGGCGTTGGCAGGGTGATTGCCAGACCTTTTACAGGCAAGCCCGGCAGCTTTACAAGAACGGCAAACCGCCACGATTTTTCCTTAGAGCCGACGAAGGAAACCCTTTTGGATGCGGCGAAAAAGGCAGGCCTTGCCAGCATCGGCGTGGGGAAAATTTACGATATTTTTGCCGGCAAGGGTTTGACTGAATATGTGTACAACAAAAGCAATGCCCAGGGAATGGCGCACGCAATGGACTATGCCAAAAAGGCTTGGGCAGGTCTTTGCTTTGTGAATTTGGTGGATTTTGATATGCTCTACGGCCACCGCCGGGATACAGACGGCTACGCCAAAGCACTGTCGGAATTTGATGCCTGGCTGCCGGGATTTCTGGAAGCCTTGGATCAGGAGGATGTGGTGCTGATCACTGCAGACCACGGCTGCGACCCGGGCTTTGCCCCGTCCACGGACCACACCCGAGAGTTCGTGCCGGTTCTGGCGCTGGGCAAGGGGATTGCACCTTGCAATTTGGGCACACGGGAGAGCTTTGCTGATGTGGCGGCAACGGTGGCGGGGCTTTTGAATGTACCATTCAAAACCCCGGGCAAAAGCTTTGCCCGGGATATCCGAAAGGAGAAAGTATGACTGCAGAACAATTATTGCAGCTTGCAAAAGAAGCAAGAGAAAATGCCTATACTCCTTATTCCGGTTTTCGGGTGGGGGCGGCGCTTTTGTGCAAGGACGGAAGGGTATTCACCGGCTGCAATCTGGAAAACGGCGCTTACAGCCCCACCCTTTGCGCCGAGCGGGTCGCCTTTGCCAAAGCACTTTCCGAGGGCTGCCGGGAGTTTTCTGCCATTGCCATTTGGGGCAATACGGACGCGCCTTGCTTTCCCTGCGGCGTGTGCCGACAGGTGATGCAAGAACACTGCAAAGGGGACTTTTTGGTGCACCTGCAAGGAGGAGAAACCTACACATTGGAACAGCTGCTTCCTTGTGCATTTTCTTTATAAAAACCCTTGCTTTTTGTCAAAAAATGGTGTATACTGACAAATAGAATATGAATTCGCAGGAACAGGAGGAAAAGAACTGATCGGCTGATTGGTGCTTTTCCTTCTTTTTTTGCGAAGAAAATTCAAGAAATATAAACGGAGGTAATTTCCAAATGAATCTTGTCTATGGCGTTAAAGACAAACCCAAATTTGGCCAGCTGCTGATTTTCGCACTGCAGCAGGTCCTGGCGATCCTGGCAGCGACCATTGCTGTTCCTGCTATCATCAACGGTAATGATGCGGTTCTGGCTAAATTCCCTGAGTTCGCAAATGGTGAGGGAATGAGCGCAGCAGCTGCGCTTCTGGGTGCAGGCATTGGCACTCTTGTTTATCAATTATTTACCAAATTCCGTAGCCCTGTGTTCTTAGGTTCTTCCTTTGCATTTATTGGTTCTTTGGTTGCTGCTTTTGCAGGTGCAGTTTCTGCATCCGCTGGCTTCGCAGGTATCATCATTGGTGCTGTTTTTGCAGGTCTGGTATATGTTGTCATCGCTCTGGTGATCAAGCTTGCCGGTGTTAAGTGGATCAACAAGCTGATGCCTCCCGTGGTTATCGGACCCACGGTTGCGCTGATCGGTCTTTCTCTGGCAGGCGCTGCCATTAAGGACGTGTTCTCCTACGGTCCTCAGGATGGCAACGGCTCTTTTGTTATGACCGCCCCCATCTGGGCTTCCTTTGTTTGCGCTATGGTTACCCTGCTGGTGGTCATTATCGTTTCCACCTACGGCAAGAAGATGACCAAGCTGATCCCTTTCATCATCGGCATCCTGGCCGGTTATGCAGTCGCTGTGGTCTTTACCCTGTGCGGCATCCCGGTTATCGACTTCTCCCTGTTCCAGAATATGCAGATCTTTGCTGTCCCTCAGTTTACCTTCCTGGAGGCACTGAAGGGCGTTAAGGAAATTGACGGTGCTTATATCGCTACCGTTGCTGTGGCTTATGTGCCGGTTGCATTCGTTGTGTTTGCTGAGCACATTGCGGACCACAAGAACCTGTCCTCTGTCATTGGTTCCGATCTTTTGGAAGAGCCTGGCCTGCACCGTACCCTGCTGGGTGATGGCATCGGCTCCGCTGTCGGCGCTTTCTTCGGCGGCTGCCCCAACACCACCTACGGTGAGTCCGTTGGCTGTGTTGCTATCACCCGCGACGCTTCCGTGATCACCGTTACCGTTGCTGCTATCATGTGCATCATCATCTCCTTCTTTGGACCCTTCGTTGCATTCCTGGATTCCATTCCTGGTTGTGTCATGGGCGGTGTCTGCGTTACCCTGTACGGCTTTATCGCAGTTTCCGGTCTGAAGATGATCCAGAAGGTAGACCTGAACCAGAACAAGAACCTGTTCGTGGTTGCTTCTATCCTGATCCCCGGTATCGGCGGTATGGCTATGGCGATCGGTAAGGTTACCTTGACCGCGATTGCCTGCGCTCTGATTTTGGGCATCCTGGTCAACCTGGTAGTTTCCAAGGCTAAGGACGAATAATTACTTGCATAAATACCGTCGGTCAATTGACCGACGGTATTTTTTTATCCAGGACTTGGTATAATACCATTGCTCCCAGACTGATGGGAACCCACAAAAGACAAAAGGGCAGGCAAATCTGTCCTTGGAGGTTCATTGGCATCCGTCGATAATCCCACACAGTATAGCGGCGATTAAAGCAAAGCCCTGCCAGAAATTCCACACCGGTAATAATCCCGGCGCCCACAAGTCCCCGGGTTACGGGATTTTTAGAGACCTTCCCCAGCTTTCCCAGCAATAAAAAACAGCTCCCGCCGGCTAAAAACATACTGCTGTGGCTCCAGCCTCGCCACAAAAGCTCCAACCCCATATAGCTGCAGCCACCGAGCGCAAAGAGCATCGCGTTTTTCCAAAGCTTCATTTTATCTCCCCCTTAATTAAGATTTCCCTGAAAATTACGAAAAATGCAACTTTTCTCTTGACAAACCAAACCCCGGCATATATAATAACAAAGCTGATTTTCAGCAAAAGTTGATATGGCGGCGTAACTCAGTTGGTAGAGTACCCGGTTCATACCCGGTCTGTCACCTGTTCAAGTCAGGTCGCCGCTACCAGGCCCGTTGGTCAAGCGGTTAAGACACCGCCCTTTCACGG
>JAZSRR010000005.1:0-12722 GCA_045538605.1 Faecousia sp. | reverse complement strand
CACCCGCGTACCATGACTGCCTGACAAAACAACCAAGGCACCCGAAACGCCAGGTATCTCTTGTTCAGCTAGGAAATTTTAGCACAAGAAACCCTACCTGTCAAGCACAATACCCAGAATCTCCGGAATTTTTTTGTAAATCACGTCCGCCACTGCCCCTTCTGCGCAGGGACACACCGTTTCGTACCGGTCCGCTACAACACCGTCCGCCGGACAAAAGGCATAGTCCGCCCCATCCAGCATCGGAACATCGTTCTCCGCATCTCCCACGCAGACCAGTATCTTTTTACCGAGCCTTTTCTGTAAGCTCCGGGCAGCATTGTTCTTAGACACGCCCTTGGCGTGGACATCAATGATCCGGGGCGCTGCCCGAAAGATCTCCACCTTGTCCCCATATCGCTCTTGCAGCCACTGCACCGCCTCCGTGAAACGCTGTTCCTCTTCCTCGGTTGCGGTAAACATATCCGCAACCTGGGGTTTCCGAGGCTGACCAAACAGCGCAAATTTCAAGAAAGGTCCTACATCGCTGTCAAAAACAGCCGGTGCGTGGTGCCAATTCATCGCCTCATACAGCGCCACCATTTCCTCGCGCTGGTTCACCAGAAAATGGGTATCCATTCCCTGAATTTCCAAATTCATATCCGGAAATTGCTCCGCCACTTCCCGGATAGTATCCCACATATCCAGATCAATAATTTTCAGCTGGGTAAGCTGTCCGTTTTCATACGCAGCGCTGCCGTTGTACAGCAAAAACGGTGCGTTTGCCGGTAAGCTTTCCAGATAATTCCAGAAGGTGGCAACGCCTCTGCCGGTGTTGACGGTAAAGCTGCCGCCGTTTTCCATAAAATACGCAATTGCCTCCAGGTTGCGCTGGGGCACGGCAGAATCCGGCCCGGTCATCGTCCGGTCGAAATCCACCGTTAACAAAACATCCTCAAAAAGCGCCATTTATTGCATCCTCTCCAGTTTTTCCAGAACCTGGGTAAAGTATTCCGGCAAAGGCGCAAACACCATCACCGGCCGTTCATCCCGTGGATGACGGAAGCACAGCGCCCCAGCGTGCAGCACCTGAGAGGACTGCCCCAGCTCCGGCTTTTTCCTGCCGTACACCGTATCGCCCAAAATCGGGTGCCCAATAGATGCCAAATGCACCCGGATCTGGTGGGTGCGTCCGGTTTCCAGCTTGCACCGCAGATGGGTATACCCCCGATAGCGGCGGATCACTTCATAATGGGTTACTGCGTTTCGCCCGGTACGGGCATTGATACACTGCTTCTTCCGGTCTGTGGGATGGCGACCGATAGGCGCATCCACTGTGCCGGTGTCCTGCTTCACATTTCCGCAGACGATACATTCATAGGTTCTTGCCATCGTATGGTCCTTCAGCTGGGATGCCAGCACCGTATGGGCCAGGTCATTTTTCGCAACCGCCAAAAGCCCGGAGGTATCTTTATCGATCCGGTGTACGATTCCCGGGCGCAGCTCTCCGTTGATGCCGGACAAGTTATCCCCCAAGGCGTACAAAAGACCATTAACCAAGGTATCGTCCGTATGTCCGGCAGCCGGATGCACCACCAAGCCCTTAGGCTTATTCAGCACCAACACATCCTCGTCCTCATAGATAATGTCCAGAGGCATTTTCGTTGGCGCAATGTCCACCGCTTTCGGCTCCGGTAAAACAACATCTACCTTGTCTCCGATGTTCAGCTTATCGTTTTTCTTGCCGGGAACCCCGTTTCGCTGTACGCACCCTTCCGTCAGTAACCGTTGGGCGCCGCTGCGGCTGATATTTTCCACATTCCTGGCCAGAAAAGCATCCAACCGTTCCCCGGCAACATCTGCATACAGGGTCATTTTTTCTCGTCCTTCCAAAAGCTCCGGTTGAAGAAAACCAGACTTACCATCAGCGCAATACAGCCGCAGGTGATAAAGCAGTCTGCCACATTGAAAACCGGGAAATTGATGAATTCCACCGCGATCATATCTACCACATAGCCAAGCCGCACCCGGTCGATCATATTGCCCAAGCCACCGGCCCAGACCGCCACCAAACACCATTTTTCAAAATTAGAAAACGGCAGGGATTTTTTTACAAAAATCCAAATAAGTCCTGCGGTGAACACTGCGAAAATCAGCGCAAACAGCCACTGCATTCCCTGAAAGGAGGAAAAAGCTGCGCCGGTATTTTGCACATAGGTCAGGTGAAACACGCCGTCTAAAACCGGAACAACGTTATATCGCAGAATGTTGTCCACCACCCAGAGCTTACTCAGCTGGTCTAAAGCAACAATTCCGAAAGACGCCAAAAGCATCCACACATACTGCATCGAGTTTCCTCCTTTCTCAACTCAGAATAATTTTTTACTGCTCAAACCCCCGGGGGTTTTTCTTTTGCCAGTTCCAGGCATCCCGACACATATCCGCCAGGGTTTTTTCTGCCTTCCAGCCCAATTTCTCTGCGCTTTTGCCCGGGTCTGCGTAACAAGTACCAATATCGCCGGGACGCCGGGGGGCGATCTCATAAGGCACTTTTAAGTCATTGACCTGACTGAATGTATGCACCATTTCCAACACACTGTAGCCGGTGCCGGTACCCAGATTGAACACCTCACAGCCGGTATTTTCATTCACAAAGTTTACCGCCGCCACGTGTCCCTTGGCCAAATCCACCACGTGTATATAGTCCCGGACACCGGTGCCGTCGGGAGTATCGTAGTCATTGCCAAAGACAGAAAGCTTCTCCCTGCGGCCCACCGCAACCTGGGTGATAAAGGGCATCAGGTTGTTGGGCTTTCCTCTGGGATCTTCTCCAATTTCGCCGCTTTTGTGAGCGCCAACCGGGTTAAAATACCGCAGCAGGCAAACACTCCAGTCCTTGTCCGCAACGGCAAGTCCCTGCAGGATCTGTTCTGTCATATACTTTGTCCAACCATAGGGATTGGTGCAGCCGCCGGTGTGGCTGGTCTCCCGTAAGGGCATCTCATTGTCCGCAGTATAAACCGTTGCCGAGGAGGAGAAAATCAGCTTTTTCACTCCGACCTGCTCCATCACCTTGGTTAAAACCAGTGTGGAGTTTAAGTTATTATCGTAGTACATCCAAGGTTTTTCCACGCTCTCACCAACAGCCTTGAGCCCGGCAAAGTGAATAACGCGGTCAATTTTATTCTCGTTAAAAATCCGGGTCAGCAGCGCTTCATCCCGCACATCGCCCCGATAAAACGGAATGGTTTTTCCGGTGAGCGCCTGCACCCGCTCCAATGAGATCTCGCTGGAATTGCACAGATTATCAATGACCACGACCTCGTAGCCTTTTTCCAAAAGCTCCACGCAGGTATGCGAGCCGATATAGCCGCAGCCGCCGGTAACCAAAATTTTCATTGCCGTTCCTCCGCTTCCTTTTTACCCCTTTATTTTATCGAACCTTACGGCAAAAAGCAACCACAAATTGATGCGGAATTCCTCTTGCTATTTTGTCTTTGGGAGGATATAATAAATTTGTATCATTGTAGGCATTTGCGATACAGCAAGGAGGAATACTTATGGACCCCATCTATGTAACCGGACACCGAAACCCGGATACGGATTCCATTGTAGCGGCAATGGCCTATGCATCATTGCGAAACGCGCTGGGCGACCGGGAATATGAAGCTGCCTGTCTGGGCCGGGTCTCTGACGAAACGCAAATCGTTTTGGACCGGTTTGGGTTCCAGCCTCCCAAGCGTATCTATGATATGTTCACCCAGATCCGAGACCTGGAATTTGATACCCCGCCGGCGCTGGGCGCTGCCGTTACTGTGGGAAGAGGCTGGAAAATCCTCCAGCAGCAAAAGAACATTTCCGCCGTTCCCGTTACCAATGATGACGGCACGCTGTACGGGATGCTCTCCCGGGAAAATGTGGCAAGCTACAATATGGAGCTGATCACCGCCGCCAAGCTCCGGGAAGTGCCGCTTTTCAATGTACTTTCCGTGCTGGACGGACGGATTCTCAACGAAGCAGGCGAGACCACCGACACCATTTCCGGTGAAGTTACCATCGCCCTGCCCCAGGCGCAGGAAAACCTGCTGTTCCAATCGGACAACACCATTGTTCTGTGCGGCCACCAGCCGGATATGATTCGCAGAGCCTTGGAAATGAATGTTAACTGCCTGGTGCTGTGTCAGGCAGAGCTGGATGATGAGCTGCGCAGCCTTCCCACCAAAACCTGCATCATCGCCACGCCTTATGATGCCTACCGGGCTGCCCGGCTGATTTTCCAATCGGTGTCCATAGACCGTATTTGCCGCACCGAAGGTCTGGTTTGCTTCCATTTAGACGATCGGGTGGACGAGGTTCGGGAAAAGGTCCTGCAGTACCGGGACCCCTGCTATCCCATTCTGGACAACGAAGAAAAGGTCATCGGCGTACTGACCCGGTATCACCTGCTCCGTCCCAGACGCAAGCGGGTGGTTCTGGTGGATCATAATGAATTTGCCCAGTCTGTGCCCGGTCTGGAAGAGGCGGATATTCTGGAGATCATCGACCACCATCGGTTGGCTGACATCCAGACCAGCAGTCCCATTTATGTCCGCAACGAGGCGGGGGGCTCTACCAATACCATTATCGCCAGTATGTTCCAGGACCGGGGTCTTCTGCCCTCAGCCAAAATGGCGGGTATGATGGCGGCTGCTATTTTGTCTGATACGGTTATGTTCAAATCCCCCACCTGCACCGACCGGGATATCCGGACGGCAGAACGGATGGCGCGGATCGCCAATGTATCCCTGGAGGATTTGGGCAAAGAAATCTTCTCCGCCTCGGTGGAAGGAAAATCCGCTCAGGAGCTGCTTTCCTCGGACTACAAGGAATTCCATATCGCCGGCTACGATTTGGCGGTGGCACAGGTTACCTGTGTGGACAGTCCCCACATGCTCCAGCGGAAATCGGAATTTTTGGAGCTGATGAAAAAAGCACAGCAGGAAAAGGGCTTCTCTATGGTGCTTTTGATGCTCACAGATGTCCTTTTGGAAGGCACACAGCTGATTTATGTAGGACCGGACGAAACCATTCAGCAGGCATTTTCTGTCCAGCCCAAAGATAACACCGTATTTCTGCCGAAGATTATGAGCCGGAAAAAGCAGGTAATTCCTATGCTTTCGGCTCTGTGGGGTTAAAAATATGGGTTTTGAAAGCTTGCTGGGTAACGCCCGGCTGAAGGAAAATCTGAAGGTCGGTCTTGCCCGGGGTCGCCTGTCCCACTTTTACCTGATCTCCGGTCCGGAGGGCTCCGGTAAACAGACCCTTGCCCGGCTTATGGCTGCTGCCTTTGTCTGCACCGGACAAGACAAGCCTTGTCTGCAATGCCCCGCCTGCCGAAAGATCTTGGCAGGCACCCATCCGGATTTTATCACGGTTACCGACCCGGAGCACAAAACCGTCCCGGTGAAGCAGATCCGGGAAATGCGGGAGGATATGTACATCCGCCCCAACGAGGCAGACAAAAAAATCTATCTGTTCCCTCAGGAATTGGGCACAGAGGGACAAAACGCCCTGCTGAAGGTGCTGGAAGAACCGCCGTCTTACGCCGTAACGCTGCTGCTTGCCAACAATCCGGAGACCGTTCTGACCACAGTCCGGTCCCGATGTACAGAACTGGCGCTGCTTCCCCTGCCCCGGGACACCCTTATATCTGCCCTGCAGAAAGATTATCCCCAAGCCGATGCCGGGGATCTGGAGGCTGCTATTGCCCGCAGCGGCGGCTACTTAGGACAAGCCAAGGCCCTTTTGGAGGCCGGCGCTGGCTTTTCGCCTCAGACGGACAGTTTTATGAAAAGCTACACCCAGAAAAATGCGCTGGAGCTGCTGACGGTTCTGACTGCTATGGGCAGTTGGGGAAAGGACCGGCTGATTCCGGAGCTTTCCCAATGGCTGATTCTTCTGCAGCAAGCTTTGTCCTGCCGCAGCGGTATGAGCGCCCCCTCCCAGCAGGTACGCGCCCTTGCCCAAAGTCGCAGCTCCCGGGAGCTGCTGCAAAGCATTCGTAACCTGCAAAAAGCTATTCAATACGCCCAGGGTAATGTGTCCACCGCGGCAATTTGCGGTTGGCTGACCCGCTGCTTATAAACACAAGGAGAAATCAAAACCAATGGAAGACCAAGTAAAACAAGGTCCGGAGACTGTAGAGGTTGTGGACATTCAGTTCCGCCCCGGACAAAAAATTTATTATTTTGACCCGGCTGGGCTGACCTGCAAGGCAGGCGACCGGGTGATTATGGACACCGCCCGGGGCCCGGAATACGGCTACTGTACCGGGGGAAACCATAAGATTCCCCAAAAAGAAGTGGTCGCACCCCTGCGGCAGGTGCTGCGCCTGGCAACGGAAGCAGATGAAAAAATCGCAGAGGAAAACCGCAAAAAAGAAAAGCAGGCCTTTGCGGTCTGCCTGGAAAAAATTGCGGAATTTAAGCTGGATATGCAGCTGGTATCTGCCGAATGCGCCTTTGACGGCAGTAAGATCCTGTTTTTCTTCACCGCCGACGAGCGGGTGGATTTCCGGGAGCTGGTAAAAGTGCTGGCAAGCACCTTCCACACCCGAATCGAGCTGCGGCAAATCGGTGTTCGGGACAAGGCAAAAATGGTGGGCGGTCTGGGCATCTGTGGCAGACCCTTCTGCTGCGCCAGCTTTTTGGATGATTTCCAGCCGGTGTCTATCAAAATGGCAAAAACCCAGAATTTAAGCCTAAATCCTACCAAGATCTCCGGCACCTGCGGCCGGCTGATGTGCTGCCTGAAATATGAACAAGATGCTTATGAGGATCTGCTGCGCAACAGTCCCAAGCCGGAGTCCTTTGTGGACACCCCTGATGGCAGAGGTACGGTTGTGGAGTTAGATTTGCTCCGGCAGCGGGTCAAGGTCCGTATGGAGGACCGCCCGGAAACAGTGGGTACCTATGCAAATGCCGACATTGCTATTTTGCGCAACGGCAAAGCGAAGAAGACCGATCCCCCCATTCCTGCGGATCTGGCGCCCATTTCCGGCAACCGTGCCGCCCGAAAGCGGAAGCAGGAGGAGGAAAACAATGGCCGCCTGTTCTTAGACCCTATTAAATTCCGCTATTCGGAGGAAACCATTGCCGAGGAACAGGAAATTCTTCCGGAAGAAACAGAGCAACCTCCCAAGAGCCACTCCGGCAGAAACCGTCGGCGCAAGCCCCGGAGTCCTGCCTCGGAAAAGCCGGCAGAGACTGCTCCCGCACAGACAGCAAAAACCGGCGGAGAAAACCGCCGTCGGCGTCCGCCTCGCCGCCGCAGAAATCGTCCGGCAGGCGGTCCGAAAGAATAAAAAATTCTCCGGGAAAACCCGGAGAATTTTCTTTATACCAACCAGTTTTTAACCAGGAAATATCCTAAGACCAACACACCCAGCACGATCCGGTATACGCCGAACACCGAGAAGCTGCGCTTGCGGACATATTCCATCAGCCCTTTGATCACGATCAAGCTGACCACAAAGCTGACCGCACATCCCACAACCAGAACCATAATTTCCTGTCCACCGGCGCTGACGCCGGACAACAGGAATTTCAGCAGCTTCAATGCGCTGGCGCCCAGCATCGTCGGAATAGCCAAGAAGAAGGAGAACTCCGCGCCGGCGCTGCGGCCTACGCCCAGAATGATCGCGCCCAAAATGGTTGCGCCGGAACGGGAAGTGCCGGGCACCAGACTCAGGCACTGGAAGCAGCCGATCAAAATAGCCGTCCGGTAGTCCAGGTGGTAAACATCGTTAACCTTCATCTCCCGTCTTTCGTTTTTCTTTTCCATAAGAATAAACGCAACACCGTAAACCACCAGAGTAATGGCTACCACCACATAGTTATACAGGTGGGCATCCATCCAGTCGTCCAGCAAAAGGCCGATGACCGCCGAGGGCAGCACCGCAACGACCACCTTAAACCAAAGCTGCCAGGTGTTTTTCTTTTCTTCTGCGGTCTTCTTACCGGAGAAGGGATTTAGCTTGTGGAAAAACAGCAAGATCACCGCCAAAATGGCGCCCAGCTGAATCACCACCTGAAACATCTCATAAAAAGCTTCCGAAACATTCAGATGCACAAATTCGTCCAGCAAAATCATATGTCCGGTGGAGGACACCGGCAGCCATTCGGTAACGCCTTCCACGATGCCAAACAGCACCGCCTTCAAAAATTCAAAAAATGCTTCCATATCCACACTCCTTATGTAGGGTCATCCCCTATATCATACTCCGAAAAAGAAAAGTTTTCAAGGGAAACTTACTTTTTACAAATTGTTCACCCGAAAAGGCTTTTTTGGTTTATAATAAAATAAGAAAATTGTGAGCAGGAGGGCAAAACGATGACCTACTCTGTCCTGATCGTTGAAGACGATCAAAATATTGCGGAGCTTTTGCAGCTGTATCTGCAGAAAGAAGGCTATGTGGTTACCATTGCCGCCGACGGCGGTCAGGGTCTTGACCTGTACCGCAAGCTGCGTCCGGATCTGGTGCTGCTGGATTTGATGCTGCCGGTTATGGACGGTTGGAATGTTTGCCGCGCCATCCGGGAAGCCGGTCAGACGCCGGTGATCATGCTGACAGCGAAAAGCGAAGTGGATGACAAAATCACCGGTCTGAAGGCCGGTGCAGACGACTACATCACCAAGCCCTTTGAAATGCGGGAGGTTTTAGCCCGGATTGAAGCGGTGCTCCGCCGGTCCGACCGGGAACAAACCGGCACCCCCGCCCGAAAGCTGGTCTTTGATAAGCTGACCATTGATATGGACGCCTTTGAGCTGACAGTTGACGGCAACCGGGTAGACACGCCGCCCAAGGAAATGGAGCTTTTGTTTTATTTGGCATCCTCTCCCAACCGGGTATATACCCGTAATCAGCTGCTGGACGAGGTCTGGGGCTTTGACTACTTCGGCGATTCCCGGACAGTAGATGTGCACGTAAAACGGCTGCGGGAAAAATTAGAGGGCGTTTCGGAAAAGTGGAACCTGAAAACAGTCTGGGGCGTAGGCTATAAGTTCGAGGTGTTGTAACCATGAAAACCGCCTTTCGGCGCAATTTCTTTACCTATACCATCATTCTGCTGGCAGCCTTGCTTCTGGTGAGTATTTCCTTTCAGGCCCTTGTGCGAAATTTCCTGACAGAAAAGGCCTATGAAGATCTAAAAAAGGACTGCGCCGTTTTATCCCGGACCGCATCGGTCTACTGCGCCGACAGCTCCGTATACAACCGGGACTTTCTGGTAACTCTGTCTGTTGCCGCCAGTGTTTCCGGCAATGATGCGGTGATCTGCGATGCCCGGGGCAAAATTCTGCTTTGTTCCGTTTCCCCTATGGGCTGCATCCACCAGGGACTTTCCATTACCAGCGAAGAATATCTGGATCAAGTGATGACAGAAGAATTTGTGGTTTCCAGCGGTCTGGTGGAAGGGCTGTACGACGAGGCCCGCTATGTGGTCTCCACCGCGATCCGGGACGGAAACAACCGGGTTTTGGGAATCGTTCTGCTTTCCACTCCTATGTCTGCAACCTTGGCGGTTTTGGAAAAAATGTCGGATATTTATCTGCTGGTTTCCATTCTGGTGCTTTTATTTGCCGTGGTGATCATGACCATCTACACCCGGAAAAACAGTCTTCCTCTGCGGGATATGGCAAAAACCGCCTACGCCTTTGGCCACGGCAATCTCCGGGCCCGGGCGCAGGTACCCGAGGATTCCCCTGATGAAATCCAGGAGCTGGCGCTGGCCTTTAACAATATGGCGCAGTCGCTGGAAAAAAGCGAGCAGGGGCGTAAGGATTTTGTCGCCAACGTGTCCCACGAGCTGAAAACCCCTATGACCACCATCGGCGGCTATATCGACGGCATTTTAGACGGCACCATTCCGGAGGAAAAGCAACATCACTACCTGCAGATCGTTTCCAGCGAAACCCGGCGGCCCAGCCGGCTGGTGCGCAGTATGCTGGATGTCTCCCGGCTGCAAGAGGAAACCATCCCGGAGGAAAAGAAGACCCGGTTCGATTTATCCGAGTGTGCCGGTCAGGTACTTCTGAGCTTTGAGCAGCGCATCAACGCCAAACAGCTGCAAGTAGAGGTGGCAATGCCGGAGCATCCGGTGATCACCTTCGCCTGTGAGGATTATATCACCCAGATCCTGTACAACTTGCTGGATAATGCGGTGAAATTCAGCCCCCAAGGCGGCATCTTAGCCCTGCGCATCCGCCTTGGCAGCAACAAAGTTTACGTCAGTATCGCAAACGATGGGCCTACCATTCCGGCAAAAGAGCTTCCGCTGCTTTTCGATCGGTTTCACAAGCTGGACAAAAGCCGCAGCGAAAACCGGGAAGGCTGGGGTCTGGGTCTGTACATCGTAAAAACTCTGGTCTGCAGCCACGGAGAAGATATTTCCGTAACCAGCGCCGAGGGGAAAACCGAATTTACCTTTACTCTGCCGCTGGTAAACTGAATCGAGGTTTCTATATGCACGAAAACAACGGATTTAAGGAACAGGTCTACCGTACCGGAGCCACCAGCCCCAAGACCTCCCGGCGGGGTCTTTTATCGGTGGTGCTGGTTATTGCGATTTTTCTCGGCGGACTGTTCAGTATCCTGAGCCTTTTGAATATTCACCTGTTCCGCTCCCTTACCCAGGACGCCGGTATTGCTCCGGCCTCCGTTCAGTTCTCCCAGCGTGCCGGGGAACAAGAAGCTGTAGGCTACCCGGCTTTGGGTGTGTCGGTGCAGCCGGTTTCCGGCTTTGAAAAATCCTTTTTCCACCTCCCGCAAGGGCTGTATATCACCCAGGTCTCTGCCGGCAGTGCTGCGGACGATGCCGGGATTTTGCCAGGCGACATTCTGCTTTTTCTCGATGACGACCGGATTACCGAAGATGACAGCCTGCAGCAACAATTAGCTGCCTGCGGCAGCGGAGAATCCGTTTCCCTGCGCCTATCCCGAAAGGGTGCGGAATATTCTGTAACGCTTACATTGGATAAGGAGTCGGAATGACAGAACGTATTTTTACCCAAAATCACACGGTTTCCGGTCTGCACCTGGACCGGCACGGCAGACTGAAGCCTTCTGCCCTGCTGTTTTTTGCCCAATCTGCGGCGGAAGCCCATTGTACAGACCTTAGACTGGACTGGGATACACTAGATAAACAGAATTTGTTCTGGGCGGTGGTGCGCCACAAGGTGCAAATCTCCCGCCTTCCCACCCTGGGAGAAACTGTTACCGTCAAAACCTGGCCCATGCCTACCACCCGCTCCGCTTTTCCCCGTGCAACTGCCGGCTACGACGAAAAAGGTAACGAACTGTTTCGCTGTATCAGCCTTTGGATCCTGATGGACAAAAACACCCGGTCTATGGTTCTGCCGGGAAAAAGCGGTGTACATCTGGAGGGCCTGCTCACCGGCAGCGAGCTGTCCGCCCCCAGCTCCCTGATGCCACGCCCTATGGAACATACTGCGCACCGGCAGGTTGGCTACACAGAGCTGGACCGGAACGGGCATATGAACAACACCCGGTATTTAGACTGGGTCTGCGACCTGCTGCCCAGCGCCTTCCACGAAAATCACCCTGCCCGGGAGCTTACGGTCTGCTACCTTTCCGAGGCTCGGGAGACAGAGGAAATCCTTCTGAACTGGCAGCTTTGGGACGGTCCTTGTCTGACCGTGGAGGGCACCCGGGGAGCAGAAAACAGCCAAGGGAAGCCGGAACGGGTTTTTGCGGTTCAAGTGCAATTTTGATAGTTGTTCTGTAAACCAAAACGGCTTTTTCCGAAAAGCGTCGAAAAAGGCATTTTTCCCGAATATTTTCCCTGCAGCCTGATGGTTGCAGGGGTTTTTTTCGGTTTCTTTGTGGAAAACCCTGTGGAAAGTGTGGAGAACTTACCCTTTCCGTTCCCTGATTTTTGTTGCTTTTTTAATGTTTATGTAAACCGAGATTCTGTCGAATCTTTGTACCCATTTGTAACCATTTATGACAAAAACTCCCCCCGGCGGAATACCGCCGGGGGGAGCTCTTTTGCTTTATTTCATTACAGCTTGGGGCCGGCCTCGACCAGTGCCTTGCCTTCTTCGTTGCCGGTGTACTTGACAAAGTTCTTCTGGAAGCGAGCTGCCAGATCCTTTGCCTTGGTCTCCCACTCTTCTGCGTTTGCGTAGGTGTCGCGGGGATCCAGGATCGCAGGATCAACACCAGGCAGAGCAGTGGGTACTTCGAAGTCGAAGTAGGGGATCTTCTTGGTATCGGCCTTCAGGATGGAACCATCCAGGATAGCGTCGATGATACCACGGGTATCCTTAATGGAGATACGCTTGCCGGTGCCGTTCCAGCCGGTGTTGACCAGGTAAGCCTTTGCGCCGGACTTCTCCATCTTCTTAACCAGCTCTTCGCCGTACTTGGTGGGGTGCAGCTCCAGGAAAGCAGCGCCGAAGCAAGCGGAGAGGGTGGGGGTGGGCTCAGTAATGCCACGCTCGGTGCCGGCCAGCTTGGAAGTAAAGCCGGACAGGAAGTAGTACTGGGTCTGCTCCGGAGACAGGATAGAAACAGGAGGCAGAACGCCGAAAGCGTCAGCAGTCAGGAAGATGACATTCTTGGCATCGGGGCCTGCGGACACAGGGCGAACGATCTTTTCAATGTGGTCGATGGGGTAGGAGACACGGGTGTTCTCGGTAACGGAGCCGTCAGCGAAATCACACTTGCCGTTTTCATCTACCGT
>JAZSRR010000106.1:0-3510 GCA_045538605.1 Faecousia sp. | reverse complement strand
CGGCTAGAAAAATTTAGGAAATGGCCAACTACAACAGCCACTCCGGGGCTGAAAAAGGCGCACAAAAAAAGCCCTTTTTCACAGGTAGAATCATTCTAGCACACCCGGTGTGTTAAGTCAACAATTTTTTTCTTTATTTTTTCCTGATTTTGGTCTATAATAGGGGTAATTTGATAAAAACAGGGAGTTGATCGGGATGAAGCGAATAATGGGCGTTGATTACGGGGACGCAAGGACCGGAATAGCGGTTTCGGATTTACTTTGCTCTATTGTTGGAACGACGACTGTCATCCACAGCCGTAACCAGGATAAGACACTGCAGGAGATCCTGCGGATTGTTCAGACCTCGGATATTGGAGAAATCGTAGTCGGACTTCCTAAAAATATGGACGGTTCCGAAGGAGTTAGAGCCGAATTATGTCGTAGTTTTGCGGATAAGCTTACAGAGGCAACCGGTCTGCCGGTGCATTTGTGGGATGAACGAAGAACGACCGTCGAGGCTCACAATATCTTGTCGGAAATGAATTACCACGGCAAAAAACGGAAAAACACCGTTGATGCCGTGGCAGCGTCTCTGATACTGGAGGGTTATTTGGCTTTTCGAGGTCGGTAAAACAGTTCCCGCACGCCGGTAATCAGCAGTAAATAACCAAACAATTTCTTTATAAGTCCTATATCCAGCCTTTTAGAAAGCAGGGAAAATACACCCGCGCTGATGCAGCCGCACAAAATGGCTGGGAGAATTTTCGGAAGGTTCAGACTTCCTTGCTTCCAACGGAAAAAGGATGCAACAACTGCGCAGGGAATAAAGAACAGTAAATTAATAGTTCTGGCGGCGTTGTGCTCCATTCCCAGTACCAGGGTCAGCCACAGCATCAGCAGGCTGCCGCCGCCTACGCCCAAACCGGAAAGAAAACCCAACACTGCGCCCACAAGAAAGGAAACAGGTAAACTCTCTACCATATATATCGTACCCCACCCCACAAAATTAAAATGCCCAAGATCCGGTGCAGCCAGATCGTTGGAATTTTCTTACCAAGCAGTCCCACTAAAACACCGCCGACGCAGCTGCCGGCAAGATACATAATGGTTGCTGACCATGGGATCGCCTCGGTTCTTTGACTTAACGATAAGGATACCAAACAAACGGGCAGTATAATGGAAACGGATGCGGGGAAAATCTCCTGCTCCTCCAAATCGGTGAGCGCACTCAAAAGCGGGACCAGCACCATTCCACCTCCGGCGCCGAACAAGCCGTTTACCGCGCCGGCTCCAATGCCGGCAAAAGCACTTCCAATATATTTCTTCTTTTTCAAAAAAACACCTCCTGAGGGAATTTTCTCCCCGGGAGGTCTTTTTATACAAAAAGCTACCCTGCCCGGTTGGGCAGGGTAGTGTTGATTAAGAAAGTGTCAGGTCTAAACGCATCTTGGAGGTGTCGCTCAGGGAGGCGGTAGCTGCCTCCACGATCTCATTATACCACTTTTCATGGTCAGCATCGCGCATTTCAGTACTGATCATGTAGTCGCGGGCACTCAGTTCGCCTTCGCCAACATAGTACATCACGTGGTAACCGTATTCGGTTTCGATAACTTCTGCGTCGCCAACCTTGCGATCTGCGCTGGTAGCCCAGTTCAGGAAGTTGGGAACATAATTGGAGCCGGAATAAATGTTTTCGTACAAACCACCCTCGGAAGCAGAGCTGTCGTCGCTGTGCTTCTTAACCAGCTCAATGAAGCTTTCCTCGGTCTTTTCACCCTCCAGCCAAGTCTTCAGGTAGCCGTCAGCTTCTTCCTTAGCCTTTGCCTTCTCGGCGTCGGAGTAATTCTCGTGGTCGTGCTCGCCCTCTTCTTCACATTCAAACTGAACCAGCAGGTGGCGAACGCTGTCTACCTTATCCAAGTTTTCGTCTCTGCCCTGATAGCAGACAACGTAGTAGCCATTTACAACGGTGGTTTCGGTGCCGTCATCGTTCTTGGTGGTGCTTTCGTTGGGGATTGCGGCAATGTCGCCTTCCTTCCGGGATGCATCAGCAAGCCACGTGGACAATGTGCCGTTAATATTGGTATACAGATCATTTTTATACGCGGTCAGCTCCGGATGTGTGTCATCGTTGAGTGTAATCTCGGCGGCCTTTGCCTTCAGCTCATCCAGAGTATTTGCAGTAGCCATTGCCTCGGCTGCGGCCTTCACTGCAGCCCGGGCTGCGTTGTTATCCTCGTCGGAGTAGGTTTTGCTGCCATCTTCAGCGGTAGTGCCCCCCTGCAGGAACTCTGTGTAGCTCATATAGACGGAATCGTAGGTAAAGGAGGTGTAGTTAACCTTCTTGTCAGTCTCATAAGCACGGATTGCAGCGTCATCATAGGTAAGAGAATCGTGATGATCGGTAATGTAAGCAGTGGCAATTGTGCCTCGGCGGCAGTATGCAGTGTAGCTCTTCAGATCAGCACCGTAGCCGTACATTGCCCGGAGATACTGATCAGCGTTGGAATATCCATACAGGGTCGCATAGGTCGTAATGTTGGCTTCCAGATTATCCAGACTGGACTTCGCATCTTCCGGAAGCTCATAGTCATCGGTGGCAAGCGCATACATTGCATAGTCGATCTTTGCTTGATCCAGGGCAGATTCCAGGAAAAATTCTGCCCAGGTCTTACCGGTTTCGGTATCCTTAACCTGTTCGTCCAGAGGCTTGCCAGTCTCCAAACCCATTGCCTGCAGATAGGAATCAGCATAGTCTGTGAACTGAGACTGAATATCGCTGTAGTACTGGTTAACTGCGTCGTTATAATAGTAGCTCATTTCAACGCTGCTCAGGGAATTTCCCTCAACAGTGGCAGCGATGGTGTTTTTCTGGATAACACCGCTGTTGTTCACAGCCCGTACACCCAGAACGCCCAAAGCAATAACAACCACCAAAATCATAGCGGTAATAAAGGTGATGGTATAAACCTTCAGCTTTTTGGCTTCTGCCTGCTCTTGACGCTGCTTTTCGGTCAGAAAGTCAGCGACTTGCTCCTTGCGGAGCTTCTTCTTATCGGATGCGCTCATAATGAAACATTCCTCTCGTTATCTTGTGGTACGCCGCACAGCGACGCATAAATCAAAAAACATTATATATGATTCTTCGAAAAGTTTCAAGTAAAATATTTTTGAACACTTTAACACAAAAAGCAAGCCACCCAAACGGGTGGCTTGTAATGGTTGGGAATTTATCTCTTGGAGAACTGAGGTGCGCGGCGAGCGGCCTTCAAGCCGTACTTCTTTCTTTCCTTCATTCTGGGGTCGCGGGTCAGGAAACCGGCAGCCTTCAGAGTGGTGCGGTTCTCCGGGTTCAGAGTCAGCAGAGCCCGGGAAATGCCATGGCGGATCGCACCGGCCTGGCCGGAAACACCGCCGCCGGCGACGGTAACAACCACATCAACCTTGCCAACCATATCGGTAGCAACCAGGGGCTGACGGACAACCAGCTTCAGGGTCTCCAGACCGAAGTAGTCGTCGATATCACGG
>JAZSRR010000098.1:0-4853 GCA_045538605.1 Faecousia sp. | reverse complement strand
GGTCGCGCTTTCTCTGGGGACCGCCCAGGACCAACTGAACGCCGGTGGAAGCGTGGACGGAGGACAAAAAGCCGGACTCGATAGCAGCCAGGTCGTTCAGTGCCTTAGCCACGGGAGCCAGGCAGTTGGTGGTGCAGGAAGCAGCGGAGATGATGTTGTCTTCCTTGGTCAGGGTCTCATGGTTGACGTTGTAAACGATGGTGGGCAGATCGTTGCCTGCGGGAGCAGAGATAACGACCTTCTTGGCGCCGGCGTCGGTGTGAGCCTGAGCCTTAGCCTTAGAGGTGTAGAAGCCGGTGCACTCCAGCACAACGTCAACACCCAGCTCGCCCCAGGGCAGCTCAGCGGCGTTAGCCTTAGCGTAGATGGTGATCTTCTTGCCGTCGACAACGATGTTGTCCTCGCCAGCCTCAACAACATGGCCCTGAGCAGCGTAATTGCCCTGGGTGGAGTCGTACTTCAGCAGGTGAGCCAGCATCTTGGGAGAGGTCAGGTCATTGATAGCGACAACTTCGTAACCCTCAGCACCGAACATCTGACGGAAAGCCAGACGGCCGATACGGCCAAAACCATTGATAGCAACTTTTACGGACATAGTTTTTTTCCTCCATTACATAACTTACTGCTTAAGCAGCATTTAGACAATATTTTTGGGCATTTTTTGCCCTATACATCGGTTATTATACAATAATACACTTCGATTGTAAAGTAGCGAATCTGTAAAAAAGCGGTTTTTTCTGCCGCATAAAATTGGCACAGCTTACTAAAAGCCGCTATTTTTCCCAAGACTGCTCCAAAAAGCTTCGAATGTCCCGTTCCGCTGCTTTCAGGCTTCCCTGGAAAAAGCTTCCCTTGCCGCCGCCCCTGCCGGAAAAGCTCTGGGTCAAGACCTTTCCTAGCTCGGAAACATCCCCGTCTTGGCACATCAGACAAAAGCTGTAGCCTTGCTTGTCATCCCCGGAGAACACTGCCGCCACACCGCCGCAGGTCTGTGCAATTTGCTCCGCCAAGGGTCGGGCAGGGAGGAGGCTGTCAAAGCACACTGCATTTCCGGCGCCTGCATACTGCTTACCCATATGCTCCAAAAGCCGCTTTTCCAAATTGGCGTTTCGGAACTTTTCGTCAGAAAGTGCCTGGTTCATTCTTTGCGCCGCTTCACCGGTTTCCAGCACCTTTGCGGAAAACGCTTGGCTTACCAGCTTGTTTTGCCGGCAAACTTCCGACAGATATGCCAACGCCCGTCCGCCGCAGACCATTTCCAGCCGCACGCCCTGATGAAACTTTACACAGCTTAAAAGCTTGATAATCCCAATTTCTCCGGTGGTTTTGGTGTGCACACCGCAGCAGGCGCAGGTATCATAACCGGGGATCTCCACCAGCCGCACCGGCCAGGGCAGCGCCCGCTTGCTGCGATAAGAAATTGTGGGCAATTCGGTTTCCGACGGCACATAGCAACGCACCGCAACATTTTCAAAAACCGCTTGATTTGCCTGTTTCTCAATTTCCGCCAGCATCGGTCCATCAATCGGAACATCAAAGTCAATGGTAATCACATCCGCGCCCATGTGAAAACCGGTGTTCTGACCGCCCAACAGCCGGTGAATCACCCCGGAAACGATATGTTCTCCGGTATGCTGCTGCATCAGATCCAGCCGCCGCTGCCAGTCGATTTCTCCGGTTACCGTCTGTCCTGCCTGCAAAGGCTTTTCCACAAGATGCCAGACCGCATCTTCCTTTTCCTGAACATCCAATACAGGAATATTGTTCAAAACCCCTAAATCACAGGGCTGTCCGCCACCTTCCGGGTAAAATGCTGTGGCATCCAGGCAGACCCAAAAGCCTTTTTCCGCTTCCCGGCAATCAACCACCGTGGCAGAAAACACCTTTTTGTGGCAATCTTCATAATATAGTGTCCGCGTTTGCATATCCATCGCTCCTTCTTTGGTCATTGTAACACAGGAAAAAGGGCTTTGCAACGGTTCTTGTCGAGTATTTTTGTTGCAACGCCCTGTGTTTTCGTGGTTTTTCTGGAACTTTTCCCGGTAAAATGTACGGTACTACACAAAAGGGAGGTCCGGCTATGCAGTGCCAGAAATTAAAAACCTATATGGAGACCGGCCGGGTGGTCTTTCTGCCTGCCCGGTCCATTCATCCTAACCCGGAACAGCCGCGAAAGTTGTTCAACCAGGCGTCCTTGGAAACTTTGGCAGAAAGCATCCGGCAACACGGTATTTTACAGCCTTTATCCGTCCGCAGAATCGGGACAAGCTACGAGCTGATTGCCGGGGAGCGGCGCCTGCGCGCTGGAATTTTGGCAGGACTGACGGAAATTCCCTGTATTATAATGGCTATGGACGAAAAGGAGTCCTCAATCACCGCCTTGGTGGAAAACCTCCAACGACAGGATCTGGATTTTATAGAGGAGGCCAGGGGAATCAGCCGGGTTATGACCTTGTTTCACCTCAGTCAGGAGCAGGCAGCAAAGCTTTTGGGAAAAAGCCAGAGCAGCATTGCCAACAAATTGCGGCTTCTGCGCCACAGCCCTGCCGTTTTGCAAAAGCTTCGGGAAGCCGGACTGACGGAGCGGCACGCCCGGGCGCTGCTGAAGCTTCCCACCGAACCGGAAAAGCTTTCTGCTATTGAGACTATCGCCCAGCGGGGAATGAGTGTTGCCCGGGCAGAGCAGTACATAGACAGCCTTCTGTCCGCCCGGGAGGAAAAACCGGCAAAAACCGATGTATCCGCCCTGCTTCGCAGCGTCAGTCAAACCCTTGCAAAAATTCAAAGCTATGGTATTGCTGCGATTTCCGAACGAAAAGAAACGGAAGATAAAATTGTTATGACCATCACCATTCCAAAATAAAAAGGCGGTCGGTTGACCGCCTTTTCTGCCTTATTCCACTTTTTCAAAATCCTCCGGACCGTGCTTGCACCAGGGGCAGACAAAATCTGCCGGCAAGGTCTCGCCCTCATAGACATAATTGCAGATTTTGCACACCCAGCTGGTCTTTTTTGTCGGCACCGGCTTAGGTTTAATGTGGTCAAAATAGTACTGGTAGGTTACACCGGGCGCTTCCGACAAGACCTTTGCCCCGGTAACCTCCGCCACAAACAGGGTATGGGTCCCGCAATCCTGGGTAGAGACCACCTTGGCGCTGATCACCGCATTGGTGCAGCCTTCCACATACCGCAGGCCGTTTTCCGTCCGGGCCTCGGGGATGTTGGCAAATTTATCCACATCCCGTCCGGATTGGAAGCCATAATGCTGAAAAATCCAGAACACCGCCTCCTGGGTCAGCACCGATACATTAAAAATACCGGTCTGCAGTACCATATCGTGGGTCAAATTTTCCTTGTTTACGCCCAAAATAATCTGTTTGGGATCGTCGGTAATCTGCATCACCGTATTGATGATGCAGCCGTTGTCCTTGCCGTCCTGTCTGGCGGTGAGAACATACAGTCCGTAGCCTAATTTGAACATTGCCTGATTATCCATACTTACTCCTCCAAAGCCAGCTGCACCAGATGAAAGGCTCCGTACACGCCGGCGTCATTTCCTAATGTTGCCAAAGAAAACCGAACAGGGGAAACTGCGTGGAATACGTGCTTTTGGAAGCTTTTTTGTACGCCCTCCAGCAACGGCTTGCCTGCCTTGCTGACACCGCCACCCAAAACCACAGCCTCTGGGTCCACCACATTGCAAATATTTGCCAAAAACTGGCCCATATATGCATAAACCTGCTGCAAAACCGCTTCTGCTGCCTCATCTCCGGCAGCGACTGCATCGAAAACATCCTTACAGGTTATCGTCTCTTTTCCGGACAAACAGGATTTTACCCCGGACTGCAACTGTTTTTGGAACAGACGGACAATTCCCGTTGCAGAACAATACTGCTCCACGCAGCCCCGATTGCCGCAGCTGCAGCTTTCCGTTTCCTCCGGGTTGATTACCATATGCCCGATTTCGCCGCCGGCACCGTGGGTTCCGGTTAAAACCCGTCCATCCACAACAATACCGCCGCCGACGCCGGTGCCTAAGGTGGCAAACACCATATTGCTGCAGCCCTGTCCGCCTCCTTTGCGGCATTCGCCCAAGGCGGCCAAAGAGGCATCATTTCCCGCTTTCACAAAGAAACCTGTCAGTCCGGACAGCTCCTTTTCCACATTTTTGACGCCCCAGCCCAAATTAATACATTTATTGACCGTTCCGTCCGGGCGAACCGGACCGGGAACACCGATGCCGACGCCCAAAACCTGCCGGGCAGAAAGCTGCTTTCGCTGCATATAATCGGAAATTGCCGCCGCAATATCCGGCAGGATATATTCCCCGTTGTCTTGGGTCCGGGTTGGAATTTCCCACTTATCCAAAATTTGGGCGTCCTGATCAAAGGAAGCGATTTTCACGGTTGTTCCACCCAAATCCACGCCAAAGCCTATTTTCATCGATACACCTCTTTTTAACGATTTTCTTAATTATACATACTCTGGGGGCAAATTTCCATAGTTTGTAAAATTTATTTTTCTCCACTTGCGTTTCGGGCATTTTTAATGTAACATATATCTTAGATAACAATTGTGGAAAGGATAGGTATTTTCTATGATTAAAGTCGACATTTCCAACGTTTGGGGCGAACTTTCCCTGCCTGATCTGCTGGCGGCAGAAAAGGAAGTTTTTGACGCCCATATGACCCTGGCCGACCGCAGCGGCGAGGGCAACGATTTTCTGGGCTGGCTGGATCTGCCCACAGAAAAAGAAACCGACGAGATCCGCCGCATTCGCGCCGCCGCCAGGCGCATTCGGGAGACCTCCGATGTGTTTGTGGTAATCGGCATCGGCGGCAACTATCTAGACC
>JAZSRR010000137.1:0-5036 GCA_045538605.1 Faecousia sp. | reverse complement strand
GGTCATCAAGGTTGCGTAGAGCAGACCGCCGATGCAAACCACCGCAATCGGCTGCATAAGCGCCGTGCCGACACTTTTTCGCACCGCCATATCGATCAACCCCAAAATGGTGGTAATGGTGGTCATCAAAATCGGACGCATTCTGGTCTTTCCTGCTTCCATAATGGCAGCCCGGCGTTCCATGCCGTCCTTGCGAAGCTGATTGATGTAGTCTACCAGCACGATGCCGTTGTTGACGATAATGCCGGTGAGCATCACAAAACCGATCAGGGAGATAACACTGACCTCCATACCGCAAATGATCAGCGCTATAAAGCCGCCAGTAAAGGCAAGCGGAATGGTGAACATCACGATAAAGGGAGATTTCAGGGATTGGAACTGGGCAACCATAACCAGATATACCAGCAAAACGCCCAAAATGAGCATCAGCCCCAGCTGCTCCACCGCTTCCATAATGGTCTCGTTTTCGCCGGCAAATTCATAGGTAACACCTGGACCCAAATCGGTGTTTTTTAAGGCATTTTGCGCTTTGGTCGTCATCAGGGTTACATTTTCGCCTTCTGCAATAGTGGCACTAACGGTCAGATACCGCCGCTGAGAAAGCCGGGAAATGGCGCTTAAGCTGGTGGTTTCCTCCACGGTGGCAATGTCGCTGAGGAGGAATTCCTTGGTTTCGCCGGTTTGGGTGGTAACGGAGAAGGGATATGCCTTCAGTGTTTCCGTGGTCAGCACGGAGCCTTCCGGCTTTTCCACGATCACATCCGTTGCCTTACCGCTTAAATCCAGGGTAGTTACAGTGGTGGTGTTTTGCAGGGCAGCTGCCAGCTCCATATATACCTGAGCAACGGTGATGCCCTTGGACATAGCCTTGTTCCGGTCCACCCGAACCTGCAGGGCAGGAACGGTGTCGTCCAGACCGTCGGACACCTCGGTTACGCCCGCTAATTCGGAAAGAGCCTGACCAGCTTTTTTGGCGGCATCCTGCAGAGCCTGCATGTCGTCAGAAAACAGCTGCAGGCTGATGCCGCTACCGGTGAGCATAGACATATCCATCATAGCTGAGGAGGCAGAAACGGTGCAGTCCATTCCGGCGCAGAGGGCTTCGATCCGCTTGCCCACTGCCGCGCCGGAGGCGTTTTGGTCGGATAAGGTGATGTAAATAGTTACATCGTAGTTGTTGCCGCCCCCAAGACCGCCCAGAGAAAGACCGCCGGACATCATAGCGCCGACTGTTTCAATGCCGTCCAGGGTGTCGATACGACCCAAGACCTTATCTGCCAGAGCGACTGCCTCTTCCATTGTGGCATCCTCCGGCATGGTAACCGAAACACTAACGTTAGGCATATCCATGCTGGGCATAAAGATAAAGCCCCGGGAAAGACTCCAAACGGCGCTGCCTGCCAGCAGGGAGGCAGCGGCAATCAGCACAATGGCTTTGTGTCCCAGCGACCAGGAAACGGCTTTTTGATAAAGGGGAAGCAGCTTATCCAAAAGACCCGGTTTTTGGGCTTTTTCCTTGCGCAGCATACCGGAGGACATAGCTGGGACTAAGGTAAGAGCTACGATCAGGCTGGCAAGGAGCGAATAGGTCATGGTCAGCGCCAGATCCGTAAACAACTGCCGAGTGATGCCTTCTATAAACACGATGGGAAGGAATACGCAGACGGTGGTCAGGGTGGAGGCAATTACCGCGCCGGCAACCTGCCGGGCGCCGGAAACCGCCGCCTGGATCACATTGGCGCCCTTGGCGCGAAGACGGTAGATGTTTTCGATAACCACAATGGAGTTATCTACCAGCATACCCACCGATACCGCCAGACCGGACAGAGAGATCATATTTAAGGTAACGCCGGAGAAATACATCAGCACAATGGCAAAAATCACGCTGATGGGAATAGAGCAAAGAGTAATGAAAGTGGGTCGCAGGTCCCGCAGGAACACAAACAGGATCAGCACCGCAAACAGTGCGCCCAGCAAAAGGCTGCTCAGGATGCTTTCCACGATCATATAAATATAATCGCCCTGATTCATCAGCGGCACGAACTTCAGCCCCGGATATTCTGCCTCCAGCTGCGCAAACCGGGCAAGAATATTGTCGGTGGTTTCCGCAGTGGCGTAGGTGCTTTGCTTTTCGAAGGTGAGCATAACGCTGTCCAGACCGTCCAGCCGGGCGTAGGTTTCGTCCCGGTTGTCCGTAAGCAGGATACCTGCCACATCCTTCAGATAAATGGGGTCGACCCCCTCCATACCCATATCAAACAGAAGGAGATTTTCCAGCTCTTCGGCAGAGGAAAGCTCCTCACCAACGGACACCATATAGCTGATATCGCTGTCTGTGATCGTGCCGGCAGGCATTGCGAAGTTTTGGGCGGTCAGAAGCTTGCTGACCATATCCATTGTCAGAATTTTATGGACATCCGCTTGGGAAAGGGTCTGTTTTCGGGTGTCTTCCAGAGTAGTAATGCCGCTTTCCACCTGCGCCAGGGTAGCGGTGATGGTAGACTGCCCTACGGTCAGCTCCGCAGCCGCCTGGCTTAACTGCAACAGACCTTCCATTTGGGCTTTGTTCAGCGCCTGTTGAGAGTCCTTCAAAAGGGTGATACCTTGCTCCATTTGGGCAAGACCCTCTTCCATTTGCTTAACTGTATCGTCCAAAGCGGAAATGCTGATACCCTCTTTTTCCAGCAGCTTCACAAGCTGGTCGACCTGCTTTTTTACTTCCGCCATTGCCTTTTCCGTTACGGAGATCCGCAAGGCAAGGGTTTCTTTTGTTAAGCCGCGGGCGGCAAGCTTGGCATCCAACGTGGCCTTGTCTGCCTGCAGCAGCAGGTATTCCGGGCTTTGCTGCAGTTGGGCGATTGCTGCGTCAATTTCAGCCTGGGGCTTGCCGCTTTCTTCAATTGCTTTGATTTGGGCTGCAAAGGCTGCCTCCCGGGCATCAATATCCTGGGACAAAGACTGCATTGCTTTCAGCTCTTCCAGCTGCTGCGCATAGGACTGGGCTTGTTCTTTGAGGGTGTTTAGCGCCGACTGAATGGGCTTGAGCAGAGAAAGGGTGGTTTCCAGCTGCCCCTTTGCCGAAACCAGTTGGGACAGCTGCAGGCTGATTTCCGCAGAACCGGCAGCGGTCTGACCGGTCAGCTGCTCCTTGCCGGCGGAAAGCTGTTCTTTTCCGGCAGCCATTTCCTTTTGGGCAGAGGTCAGCTGCTTTTTGGTTGCGCTGAGCTCTTTCAGCGCATCGTCCATTTTGCCGTTAATAGAGCCGGTAATTGTTTCATTCACCGCATCCAGTTTTTTCTGGTCTAAAACAATGTGCAGCTGCTGCTGGATGGTACCGGAGGTGCTGACCCGGGCAACACCGGTAATGCCCTCCAGCTTGTTGCTGAGACCTTCGTCCAGAAGCTGGGTCAGCTCTACGGTATCCTTGCCCTCCATAGAAACGGCTGTTACCATAACCGGCAGCATAGAAGGGTTAATTTTCAACACGTAGGGACTGCCTACCATTTCGTCCCACCCGGACTGGAGGGAACTGATATTTTGCTGAATATCCACGCCGATGGTATCTAAGTCTGCCGATTCTGTAAATTCCAGCATCAGCATACTGTAGTTTTCTGAGGATGTGGAGGAGACTTCTTTAATATGCTCCAGAGTAGACATCATCTGCTCCATAGGCTTGGTGATTTCCGCCTCCACCTTTTCCGGACTGGCGCCGGGATAGGTGGTCATGATCATAATGTAGGGAAAGTCCATATTGGGCAGAAGGTCCGGGGTCATTTTCACAAACGCCACCACGCCCAGAACGATCACGGCGATCACAGCTACGAAAACCGTCAGAGGTTTTTTAACACTAAATTTTGGCATAGAACATTCTCCTCAATAATTCATCCACTATAGCATAGCACCAAAACAAAGATAATCCATTAACATTGTGTAAATTATAGAAAAGCTCCCCAAAATTTTGGGGAGCCGTATGGCAGGTCAGGAAGTGGTGCTTTCTGTAGCATCGGACGCCGGCTCTGGGGCTGTGCCAATGGTCAGATCCGGAGCAAGAAGAACTGCCGGCACGGACTTTGCACCGTTTTCACATACAACCTCTCCAAAGGGCGCACCGGTCAGTGCAGCCGCCACGATGTCAACACAGGTGGAAGCCATGGCCTGGGTATCATAATCGGTGGAAAGAAATTGCAGGTCGGTATTTATCTTGTCCAAACCTTCTTCCGAGTAGTCCAGACCGGTTATGATCGGCCATTGCTCAGCCGGGCAAACGGCGGCGGTCAGCGCATCGGTGCAGCCCAGAGCGATACTATCCTGTCCGCACAAAAGGATGTCCGGCCAAGCTTCCGGATAATGGTGTGTTAAATACCGGTTCAGCCGGTCGGCAGCGCTTTTTTTGGTAGTTTCCGGCAGGCAGCAATCCTCAAACAGGACCCGCCCGCTGGGGACGGTCAGAACACCGCTGTCCAGGTAGCCTTGCAGCTGCTGCATAATACCGCGATAGAATAAAAGCGCATTGTGATTTTCCGGCGCGTCCATAAAAAGCTCCAGAGTATAGCTGCGGTTTTCCGCTTTTGCAGTGTCCAAATGCCGGGCTGTTATGATTTCGTTTGCCACAGCCACGCCGGCGGCAGTGTAGTCATAGCCCACAAAGCCGCTTACCGCGTCCGTGTTCATCAAAAGCCGGTCGTAGGCGATCACCGGAACGGCTGCGTGCTGCAAAGCCTCGACCAATCCATAGGAATCCACGGGGCTGACAATCAGCGCTTTGATTGGTTTGCCCAGCAACGCGATAACCTGTTCTGCCTGATACAGAACATCATCTCCGGCATCCTCTAAAATTACCTGAAAGCCAAGGTCTTTCAGCTTTTGGGTCAGCGTCTGACCGGCGGCAATCCACTGCGCGTCTGTTTGGTTTGGCAGACAAAGACCGATTTGCACGCTGGCAGGGTCAGATTCTTCCCCGCTTTTCGTGGGGGTGGCGCTTTGCTGGGCACAGCCCCACAAGCTGAGCAGCAAACCAAAACAAAGCAGCCAAACAA
>JAZSRR010000096.1:0-8422 GCA_045538605.1 Faecousia sp. | reverse complement strand
GGCTTGGTATGCAGAAGATGAAGTGGGAGCTGGAGGATATTGCCCTGCGGTACTTAGATCCTGCCGGCTATGAGGACATTATGGCGTACTTAAAAGCCCATAAGGAGCAGGATGAGGCGTTTATGCGGGTCATCGGCGACCGGATCACCCAGCGGCTGAACGATATGGGTATCGAAGGCAAAACTTATGGCCGGATCAAGCACGTGTACTCGATCTACCGAAAAATGCAGCAGCAGGGGAAATCCCTGGAGGAGCTGTACGATATTTATGCTTTCCGGGTGGTGGTTTCCACCATTCCCGACTGCTACAATGTATTGGGACATATTCACGATCTGTTTAATCTGGTGCCCGGGCGGTTTAAGGACTATATCTCCACCCCCAAGCCCAATATGTATCAAAGCCTGCACACCACGGTGATCGGCTCTCAGGGTATTCCCTTTGAGGTGCAGATTCGCACCTGGGAGATGCACGAGACGGCAGAGTACGGCATCGCTGCTCACTGGAAATATAAGCAGGGCAGCGGAACCGGAGCAGAAAAGGACTTTGAGTGGGTGCGCCGCTTGCTGGAAAGCCAGCAGGACACTGATGCAGAAGACTATGTGAATTCCCTGAAGATCGATATGTTTGACGATGAGGTGTTTGTGTTTACCCCCAAGGGAAAGATCGTCTCCCTGCCGGCAGGCTCTACCCCCATTGACTTTGCCTATGCCATTCACTCCGGGGTGGGCAACGCCCTGGTGGGGCCGAAGGTCAATAACCGGATCGTGAACATTGACGCTACCTTGGAAAACGGCGATATTGTGGAGATCATTACCTCCAAAACCGCCAAGGGACCCAGCCGGGACTGGCTGAATATCTGTCAGTCTAACCAGGCCAGGACCAAGATCAAGCAGTGGTTCAAAAAGGAAAAGCGGGAAGAAAACGTGGCTCACGGCCGCGCCAGCTTTGAAGCGGAAATGAAGCGGCTGCTGCTGCCTCTGCCGGAAAAAATGGAAGAGGAGCTGCAGAAGAGCTTGCTGAAAAAGCTCGCCTTTGACAGCTGGGATGATATGTATGCGGCCATCGGCTACGGAGGATTAACTGCCGTGAAGGCGGTGGGCCGGATAAGAGACGACATCAACCGGGCAGCCAAGGCGGAGAAAACCACTCAGAACCCCTTACGGATCAATCCGGAGCCGATGGCAACCCACCGGAGCCGCCACGCCGCCAACGGCGTGATCGTGGAGGATATTGACTCTTGTATGATCAAGTTTAGCCGATGCTGCACCCCGGTTCCGGGAGATGCCATTGTGGGCTTTATCACCAAAGGCTTCGGCGTGTCCATTCACCGGGCAGACTGCCCCAATACAATCGGTATGCACGACCCGGAGACTGCCGCCCGGTGGGTCCGGGTGCGGTGGGATAATGTGGAGGAGCAGCCCTTTGAGACGACTCTGGAGCTGGATTGCATTACCCGGGAGGGCTTGCTTCTGGATGTGGCTACGGTGATGACTGCTGCCCGGGTCCGGGTCAAGGAGCTTTCCGGCAAGGATGTGCCCGGCGGACACAGTGTGTTTACGGTGCGGTTTGAAGTGAAGAATGTGGCGGAGCTGGAAGCCATCCGCAACCGGCTTTTGAATATTCGGGATGTTTTGGGTTCCCGCCGGGGCAAGAATTGAAAGATTTGCAGATACTGTTTATTTAGCGGTGCGCCGGTTATTGAAATTTCTGGACGCTCCGCTGGGGTTACTTTCTTGCGCCGCCAAGAAAGTAACGAAAGAAGGCGGCTTGGGGGGAGCGATGGGAGCGCCGCCGGTGGCGGGAGGAGCGACCAGAGCGAGTGGCCGCGGTCGGTGGGCAACGCAGGCATTTGTGCCAAGGCGACCCCCGGGCACCGCAACAGGAAAGGCTGAGCGCACAAACCATAGTAGGGGTATGCTTGCCCCCGGCAAGCATCAAGATTTGTGATTCGCTGCGCGGGCACCACCCTCCCCTATGTACCCCTCCTGCGCATCGCCGGTGGTGCGCCATAAGGTTTCGGTGCATAATGGAAGCGGATTTTGCAAAAAGACAGACAGGTTGGAAGGAGATCAGATTATGCGGGCGGTGTTGACAAGAGTAAAATCTGCCTCGGTGGAGATCGGAGGGCAGATCGCAGGTCAAATCGGACAGGGCTTTTTGATTTTACTGGGCGTCGGTCCGGAGGATACAGAGGATACCTGCCGGTATCTTGCCCAGAAGGCATTGAGCCTGCGGCTGTTTGAGGACGAAAACGGAAAAATGAACCGGGGTCTGGAGGAGGTTGGCGGGCAGGTGCTGGTGGTCAGCCAGTTTACCCTGTACGGCAACTGCCGCAAGGGTCGCCGCCCCAGCTTTACCGACGCCGCTGACCCGGAGTTGGGTAACCGGCTGTATGAGCAGTTTTTGAAAGAGTGTGAAGCACTGGGATATCCTCCCCAGCACGGACAGTTTGGGGCGGATATGCAGGTGCAGTCCGTCAATGACGGTCCGGTTACCCTGCTTTTGGACACCAAGCAGCTGATGGAGACCCCCAGGAGATAAGCTATGGAAATCAAAATGTTACCCTTGGGCTTGTATCAGACCAATTGCTATGTGGTGTGGCAAGAGCCGTCGGATACCTGCGTGGTGATCGACCCGGGTTATGCAACCGGGGAGGTAGAAGCCCTTTTGACCCGGCTGGATAAGCGGGTAGAGGCGGTGCTTTTGACCCACTGCCATTTTGACCATGTGGGCGGTGTGGAAAGCCTTGCCCGGCAGGAAAATTGCCCGGTGTATATCTGCCCGGGTGAGCGTTCCCTGCCGCCGGCGATGACCGGTGGAGAAATTTACTACACCCATACCTATACAGAAGGGGATGTTCTGCATTTGGCAGGACTGACTTTCCGGGTGCTCCACACCCCGGGGCATACCCCGGGTTGCGTGTGCTTGCAGTGCGAAAATACCCTGTTTACGGGAGATACCCTGTTTGCCGGCTCTTGCGGCAGAACGGATTTTCCCGGCAGCTCCCCCCGGGATATGGTCAGCTCCTTAAAGCGGCTGGCAGCTTTGGAAGGGGATTTCCGGGTGCTGCCCGGACACGGCAGCGAAAGCACATTGAACGAGGAACGGCGGAGTAATCCTTTTATGGTTGGCTTATGATGCAAATTACATTACAAGGTCATCAGGACCAATATGCGGTGGAGCAGCTGGCAATGGCGCTGTTCGGCGTGGACAGTCCGGCGCAGGTGGTATCCAGGCTGCACCGGGGAAAGGTTTGGAGCACCGGCGTTACCAGCGTTACAGTGCAGGGCAAGACAAGCCGGGCGGTGCGCCGGCTGCGGACGGAGAAGGAAACCGTCCGTCTGCGGCGGCAAATGCTGCAGCAGAGCTTGTATCTGGCGGCGCTGGAACATCTGGGAGAACCCCCTGCCTGGGGCGCGCTGGCAGGTGTCCGCCCCACCAAAATCACCACCCGGTATTTACTGGAGGGAAAAACGCCCAGGCAGGCGCATAAGCTGTTGCAGGATGTGTATTTTGTAACCCCCGAAAGAAGCGATCTGGCTGTTGCCTGTTCCCAGGCAAGTGTGGCAGCGGAGGGGAAATTGGATGAAAAGGATGTGTGCCTGTATGTGGGCATTCCTTTTTGTCCCACAAGGTGCGCCTACTGCAGCTTTGTCAGCCGCAGTGTTGGAAAAAACACCCAGCTGCTGACCCCTTACTTGCAGGCGCTGGAGCAGGAGATGCGGCTGACCGGAAAGCTTCTAAGGCAGTCCGGGCGGTTTGTCCGGTGTTTGTACATCGGCGGCGGCACGCCTACCACGCTGAGCGCAGAGCAATTATCGTGGCTGCTTTCCTGCATAAAGGAGAATTTTGATTTGTCCCGGTGCTTGGAATTTACGGTGGAGGGCGGTCGCCCGGACACCTTAAACGAAGAAAAGCTGGCGGCGATTTTTGCCGGCGGGGCAGACCGGGTGAGCATCAATCCCCAGTCCATGCAGGATGCGGTTTTGAAGGCAAGCGGCAGACCCCATAGCGCTCAGGATGTGAAGGGAAGCTACGCCCAGGCGGTGGCGGCAGGCTTTGGGGATATCAATATGGACCTGATCGCCGGGCTTCCCACCGATACGGTGGCGGGCTTCTGCCGGTCGCTGGACCAAGTGGCGGCGCTGAAGCCGTCCAATATTACGGTACATACTCTGGCACTTAAGAAGGGCGCGGATCTGTTTGAAAAGCAAGTAAGCCTTCCCGGAGCAAAGCAGGTGGCGGAAATGGTAGCCTATGCCAACGAAACCCTGCAGGCGCTGGGGTACAAGCCTTACTATCTGTACCGGCAGAAATATATGTCCGGCAGCTTTGAAAATGTGGGCTGGAGCTTGCCGGGCAGAGCTTGCCTGTATAATATTTATATGATGGAGGAGCTTTGCACTGTGTTGTCCGTAGGCGGCGGCGGAATGAATAAGGTGAACCTGCCGGACGGAAAGCTGGTGCGCTTCCATAACCCTAAATTCCCCGAGGAATATATCAGCCAGCTGGAAAGCGTGCTGAAGCAGAAAGAGGAAATATTTACTTTATTGTGAATGGAGAAGGCAGAATGCTTAATGCATAATGCATAATGCGAAATGCAGAATTGTGGTGTCGCCGGGGGCGACGATTGGAATGTAGGGACACTCCTCCGGAGTGTCCGCGGACAGTCGAGGACGCCTGTCCCTACGGGGAATATAATTCTCCATTCTCAATTCTCAATTACTAAGTTGGGAGATGTAAGATGTTGGATACTTTGATTGCCAATGTTACGGTGGTAACCTGCAACGAAAAAATGGATGTGCTGTATGGCGCATATCTGGGTGTGGACCAAGGGAAAATAGCCTATATCGGCAAAGAGCCGCCAAAAGAGCAGCCGAACACCATTCTGGACGGAACCGGCATGGTGGCGATGCCCGGCCTTGTGAACTGCCACACCCATCTGTCGACCACCGCTTTGCGGAGCTTTACGGACAATGTAACCCGGGCAGAGGCTTTGGAGCAGCAGCTTGTCCGTCAGGATAAGCTGGATGAGGAAAGCGCCCGGGCGTCGGCAATGCTGGGTATCGCCGAGTGTTTGCGGTTTGGTACTACCTCGGTTTCGGACCTGTATTACTACACCGAGGCAACCGCTCAGGCGGTGGCAAAAAGCGGCATCAAGGCAAACCTTGCCTTGTCTTGCTATCGGTTTGAGGACCAAAATGAGGATTTTGATTTTGAGACCGACCCCCAATGCCGGGAGCAGTGCCGGCTTTTGGAGAAGTGGCAGGACTTTGACAACCGGATACGGATCGATGCCGGTTTGTATGCCGAATATACCAGTAACTACAGGCTCTGGGAGGGTCTTGCCGCCTGGGCAAGAGAAACGGGTATTGGCTTGCAGCTGCATCTGGCGGAAAGTCAGGCAGAAGCGGAGGACTGTCAGGACCGGACCGGTCTTGGCCCGGCGGAGCTTTTGGATACCCACAATTTCTTTGTGCCCGGTACGGTGGCAACCGGCTGCGCCGGTTTGACGGAGGAAGAAAAGAAGCTTCTGGGCAAGCGGAAGGTTTCCGCTGTGGCGACGCCGTTGGCATACGCCAAGGCAGGTCTTCCCGGATTGGATATTTTGGCGGCAGTGCAAGCGGGGATGAATGTTGCCCTGGGCACCGGCGGCGCCAACGAGTGCGGCAATCTGGATATGTTCCGGGTGATGCGCAAGGTGGCAACTGATGCCCGGGTCTCAGGGGGCGATGCCGATAAAATGCCGGCGCAGGCGGTTTTGATGATGGCCACCTCCTGCGGCGCTGCGGCACAGGGTCGCAGCGATACCACCGGTATGCTGAAGGTGGGTATGGATGCGGATGTGATCCTGGTAGACTTCTCTGCGCCCCACCTGATTCCCTGCCACGATGTAATGAGCGCCCTGGTGTTTTCCGCCGGAGGCAGCGATGTGGCAATGACCATGGTCCGGGGTGAAATCCTCTATCAAAGCGGTAAGTTTTTGACCATTGATCTGGCCGATACGGTCAATCAGCTGATGCAAAACACCATCCCCCGTTTGTTTAAGGAGTAAGCTATGTCGGAAAGTGCAAAAAAGCAAACCTTTCTCCACGGCGCGGTGCTGCTGGCGATGGCAACGGCTGTGGTAAAGCTCATCGGCGCTTTTTATAAGATTCCTCTCAAGGGAATCATCGGCGATCAGGGCTACGGCTACTTTATTACCGCCTACGATGTGTATTCGGTGCTGCTTCTGGTGTCTACCGCCGGTTTGCCGGTGGCTATGAGTCGGATGATCAGTCAGGCAAATGCCCTGGGTAACTACGATCAGGTGCGACGGGTTTATCGTACTGCCCGGCTGATCTTCTTGGGGCTGGGTCTTGCCAGCTCCCTGTTTATGGTGCTGGGCAGCCGGTGGCTGGCAGAAGAGGTGCTGATGCAGCCCAATGCCGCCTACGCCATTGCCTGTCTGGGGCCTTGCGCGCTGTTTATGGGCCTGATCTCCACCTTCCGGGGCTTCTTCCAGGGGCAGGGGAATATGCGTCCTACCTCCACCAGTCAGGTGCTGGAGGCGGCGGTAAAGCTGTTGGTTGGATTGGGTCTTGCCTATGTGCTGATGCAGCAGTTTCACAGCGTTCCCGTGGCGGCTGCCGGCGCGATTCTCGGCGTAACCGCCAGCTGTATGATTTCGTCGCTGTTTTTGTACAGCAAGTTCCGCCCGGCGTACCGGGAGCTGCCCCAGGGAGGCGAAGCCTTTTCTTTTAAGGCGACGGCAAAAAGCCTTCTTGCCATTGCCATTCCCATTACCATCGGCTCTGCAGGGCTGCAGCTGCTGACGGTGTTGGAGCAGAAGCTTTATATGGGTCAGTTACTCACCTCCTGCGGCTATTCCCAGGATGCGGCGGATACCATGAAGGGCATCTACTCTATGACGATGACCATTTACAATATGCCCTGCGCCTTTATCGTTCCCATTGCCATCAGCGTGATCCCGGCGATCACCTCGCACCTGACGCTGCAAAATAACCGGGGCGTTCGGGAGACCGAGGAATCCGCTGCCCGGATCGCAGGGCTCATCAGCCTGCCTTGCGCGGTGGGTCTGGGGGTTCTGGCAAGGCCGATCATGGCGCTTTTAGGCGGCTACACCGGGGAAAAGCTGGAGCTTGCCACGGCGTTAATGACCGTACTGAGTGTGTGCGTGTTCCTCTACGGCACCATCCAGTATACCAACGCCCTGATGCAGGCCCACGGGTATGCTTATGTGCCGGTGGTGAATATGCTGCTGGCAGGCGTGGTAAAATTAGGTGTGGTGTATGTGCTGACGGGTAATCCCAATCTGGGTATTTTGGGCGCGCCCATTGGCTCAGTGTTGGGCTACACCGCTATCGCAGCGATGAATTTGGTCGCTATTTCCCGGATGGTGCCCCAAAAGCCGGCGCTGCTGAAAAATCTTCTGCGCCCGGCGCTGCCGGCGGCGCTGATGGGTGTGTCGGTTTTCTTCACCTATCGGGGTCTGATCGCCCTTCTGGGGGCAGACACCAGTCGACTGGTGCTGTGTGGTTTGCCGATCGTGGTGGGCGTTGCGGTATACTTGGCGGCGGTGGTGGCATTTAAGGCGATTACCCGGGAGGACTGTCAGCTGCTGCCCAAGGGTGATAAGCTTGCCAAATTACTAAAATTGTAACGGTTTTAATGCATTTTGAGCGAAAATTTCAGTTTTTTTCCGCAATTTTTATGAAAAACTGTCAAAAACCCTTGCAATTTTTTTTCAGGTGTGATACGATGAAATCCCAATATGTAAACTAATAAAATGAAACGAGGATAATTATTATGAACAAGACAGAACTCATCGCTGCAGTAGCCGAGAAGACCGGCCTGACCAAGAAGGATACCGAGCGCGTGATCAACGCCACCATCGACACCATCACCGCCAGCCTGGTTAAGGGCGACAAGGTTATGGTTTCCGGCTTCGGCAATTTCGAAGTGAAGGCTCGTGAGGCTCGCGTAGGCCGTAACCCCCGTACCAAGGAGACCATCCAGATCCCCGCTACCCGCCTGCCCGCTTTCAAGGCAAGCAAGGCTCTGAAGGACGTTGTAGCGAAGTAATTTTTCCATGCGTCTGGACAAATATCTCAAGGTATCCCGTCTTTTGAAGCGGCGGACCGTTGCCAACGAGGCCTGCGATAATGGCCGGGTTTCGGTCAATGGCCGTGTAGTGAAGGCCAGCTATGAGGTGAAGGTGGGAGACCGGATCGAAATCGCTATGGGCGCAAGAACTGTGGCGGTGGAGGTTGTGCAGGTGTCGGACAATGTCCGTAAGGATGATGCCGGCGCGATGTACAAGCAGATTTGAAAAAAAGGCACGCAGCCAAAGCTGCGTGCCTTTTTTCGTTTGTTTTGTTACCTAGCATATTGTCGAAAGTTCCGGACGCTCCGCTGGGGT
>JAZSRR010000079.1:0-5676 GCA_045538605.1 Faecousia sp. | reverse complement strand
AGCATGCCCTTCATGGCAGACTCAATCTCGTCGATGGCATCGTAAATGACCCGGTAGAACCGCATGTCCACATTGGTTCTCTGGGCGCTTGCCTGGGCACCGGAATCGGGACGGACATTGAAGCCGACGATAATGGCACCGGCAGTGGAAGCCAGCAGAATGTCGCTTTCGTTGATAGCGCCCACACCGGTGTGAATCACTCTGACCCGGACTTCCTCGTTGGAAATCTTCTCCAAAGAGGCCTTCACCGCTTCGGCAGAGCCCTGTACGTCTGCCTTGACGATCAGCGGAAGCTCCTTCATCTGACCCTCCTGCATCTTGGCAAAGAGGTTATCCAAAGTAACCTTCTGCATCGCGTTGGCAGCGGCATCCTTGGCAGCCTGCTTGCGCTGCTCCACCAGCTCACGGGCCATACGCTCGTCAGTTACGGCGTTGAACTCATCGCCGGGAGCAGGCACTTCTGCCAGACCGGTGATCTCCACCGGCACAGAAGGACCGGCAGTTTTCACAGTTCTGCCCTTATCGTTGGTCATCACACGCACGTGGCCCACAGCCGTACCGGCAATGACGATATCGCCCTGGTTCAGAGTGCCGTTCTGCACCAGCAATGTTGCGATGGGGCCGCGGTTTTTGTCCAGACGCGCCTCAATAACCGTACCCTTGGCCCGGCGGTTGGGGTTGGCCTTCAGTTCCTGCACCTCGGCAGTAAGAATGACCATTTCCAAAAGCTCGTCCAAGCCCATACCGGTTTTGGCGGAAATGGGAACGATCACCGTATCGCCGCCCCATTCCTCGGGAATCAGCTCGTACTCGGTCAGCTGCTGCTTGATCCGGTCGGGGTTGGCTTCCGGCTTATCCATCTTGTTGATAGCAACGATGATGGGCACTTCCGCAGCCTTGGCGTGGTTAATGGATTCAACGGTCTGGGGCATAATGCCGTCATCGGCAGCAACCACCAGAATCGCAATATCGGTAGACTTAGCGCCACGGGCACGCATTGAAGTAAAGGCTGCGTGGCCGGGGGTATCCAGGAAGGTAATCATATTGCCGTTTACATCCACCGTATACGCGCCAATGTGCTGGGTAATGCCGCCGGCCTCCCCTGCAGTAACAGAGGTCTTCCGGATGGCGTCCAAAGTGGAGGTCTTGCCGTGGTCAACGTGGCCCATAACCACAACCACCGGGGCACGGGTAACCAGCTCCTCAGCAGTGTCTACGTGATCGTCGATGATCCGCTCCTCGATGGTAACGGTGATCTCCTTTTCTACCTTGCAGCCCAGCTCCACCGCCACAAATTCGGCAGTATCAAAATCAATGGACTGGTTGATCGCGGCCATTACGCCGTTTTTCATCAGGCACTTGATAACCTCACCGGCAGTCTTCTTCATCCGGGAAGCCAGCTCGCCTACGGTGATCTCATCGGGAATCTTAACGGTAACCGGGGCTTTCCGCGCCACCTCCATCTGCAGGCGGCGGAGCTTTTCCTGCTCCTCGTTGCGGGCCTTATTGCCCTTGAATTTGTTGTCCTTACGAGACTGCTGCTGACCCTTTTTGCCGCCAAACTTCTGCTTGCCGCCCTGATAATTCTGTACCCGCTCGGAAACCAGATTGTCCACATCGGCAAACCGGTTTACATTCACCTGCACCGCGGATGTGTCCACCACCCGGCGCTCACGCTTGCGCTCCGGCTCCTGGGGTTTTACAGGCTTTTCTGCCTTCGGTTCCGGCTTTACAGCTGCAGGCGTTTGCGCCTTGGGCGCTTCCTTGACCGGAGTCTCCGCCTTAGGCGCAGGCTTTTCCTCCGCCTTGGGCGCCGGCTTGGGCGCAGGCTGCACCGCAAACACAACCTCCAGCGATTCGATCTGGTTGTGCACCGTCATATAATCAAACACAACATTCAGCTCTTCATCGGTCAGAACCTGGGTGTTGGATTTGGGTTTTTCAAAGAACTGCTCCATAATTTGAGCAATTTGCTTGGGTGCAACGCCGAAATCCGACGCAACTTCTTTCAATCGATATTTCTCTAAACTCATATTCGCACCTCCGAAATTCGTTACTTGTTCTTGCCTTTGCGCTTATTCCGCAAGTGAGCCTTTTCCTCTTTCCGGCGCTGCTGAACCCGCTGGGTCCGCTTGTCCAGATTGGAAAGCGCCTCTGTGTAAGCCTCCGGATCGGGGAGCGCCTTTACAAACGCCAGCGCCAGCGCCGGATCTGTGAAGGCCGCTATGGCAAGGCCGGTACGGCCAATCGCCTGACCCAGTGCATCCTTGGAAAAAGGCAACCGGATACAAGGCTGATTGGTGCCGGCAACAAAGCTCTTGGCTCTGCGCCAGGTATGGTCGGAAGCATCACTTGCCACCACCACCAGCCGGGCGTGCTGTGCCCGGGCTGCCGCACCAACCGGTTCTTCTCCCAGCTCGATGCGACCCGCCTTCCGGGCCAGCGCTATATAATTCAGCGCTTTATCCATTCTCTGCGCTCACCATTTCCTTTTCCAGGCGGTCATAGACCTCCTCCGGAATGGGAACCTCCAGGCTCCGTTCCAGGCTTTTTGCCTTCCGCGCCTTTTGCAGGCACGCCGTCTGCGGACAGATATAAGCGCCTCTGCCGTTCAGCTTTCCGCTGAAATCCAGGCTTACCACGCCATCCGTTCCCCGGACCACCCGGATCAGTTCCCGTTTTGCTTTGCGCTCCCGGCAGCCCATACACTGCCGTTGAGGGATTTTCTTCTGCATATTGCTCCCTCCCTGCTTCTGCTTACTCAGCCTGACTTTCCGGCTTGATGTCGATCTTATAGCCGGTCAGACGGGCAGCCAGACGAGCATTCTGACCCTCCTTACCAATGGCAAGGCTCAGTTGGTTGTCCGGCACCACGACCGTACAGGCCTTCTGTCCGGGAATCAGGGTTACGGAAACAACCTCTGCCGGGCTCAATGCGGCGCGAACATATTCACAGGGGTCTTCGCTCCATACGACAATATCGATTTTTTCACCGCACAGCTCTTCTACAACAGCTCCTACACGGCCGCCTCTGGGACCGACACAGGCACCCACAGGATCAATATCCTCCATAGCTGCCCGGACCGCGATCTTACTGCGGCTGCCCGGCTCTCTGGCGATGTTGCGGATCTCCACCTGACCGTCAGCAATTTCCGGAGTCTCCAGCTCAAACAGTCGCCGCACCAGATTGGGGTGGGTACGGGACACGTGAACCAACGGTCCGCGGCTTGCCCGATGTACTTCCAGAACATACACCCGAATCAGGTCGCCGGGAGCGTAGGTCTCCCCGGGAATCTGCTCAGACACACGCAAAACTGCGTCGCTTTGCTCGCTTCCCTGACCGATCCGGACAAAAATGTCGCCGGTGGGGTCCACCCGGAGCACCGTGCCGGTGAGCATTTCCTGCGCCTTGGAGGAATAGCTCTCAAAAATTGCGCCCCGCTCAGCCTCCCGGATGCCCTGGATGACCACCTGCTTGGCAGTCTGAGCAGCGATGCGACCAAATTTCTGAATATCAATGTCAATGTTAACGGTTTCACCGGGCTGAATGTTGGGGTTCATATTCCGGGCTGCGTCTATATGGATCTGGGTTGCGGTATCCTCAACCTCCTCCACCACGGTTTTCACCAGGTGCATGGAAAGGCCGTTTTCACTCAAATCCACCACAACGTTCTCGCCGGGGATATCCCGGTTATCCTCCCGGTCCTTCCGGTAGGCGTTGGTCAGCGCCTGCTTCAGCCGCTCCACCATATATTCTACCGGGATGCCCTTAAGCTTCTCCAAATCCCGTAAAGAGGCGAAAATTTCCGCGCCGATATCTACCTGGGGCGCTGCCTGCTTCTTGGCTTTTGTATTTCTTGCCATAGTCGTTTCCTCCTGTTAAAATTCTACCCGCAGGCGCACCAACGCAACCTCGGACTTTTCAAAAGTAATGCTTTCTTTTCCTGCTTCCACCGTAACCCGGCCCTCGTCATAGCCCCGCAAAACACCGGGGATCTCCTTCAGACCGTTTTTCGGACGGTACAGCTTTACCAGAATGGGACTTCCCATAAACTGTTCAAAATCGCCGGGGCGCTTCAGCGCCCGCTCCAGACCGGCGGAGCATACCTCAAAATGGTAGCTTTCGCTGATCGGGTCTTTTTCATCCAAAATTGGGTCTACCGCCCGGTGGACCGCCTCGCAGTCATCAATATCCACGCCGCCGTCTTTATCGATATACAGCCGCAGATACCGCTCCGAGCCTTCCCGGACATACTCCACATCCCATAGCCTGCAGCCTTTTTCTTCCACAATGGGCTTAGCAAACTGGGTAACCTCTTCCGTAACCTTCACGCTATTCCTCCCTCGTACAAAAAAGGAGAGGGGCTGAACCCCTCTCTTTCGTAAAGTATACATTGGACTATTGGTAGTATAACACCGCTTGAACCGTTTTGCAAGGGGTTTTACAGAGAAAAATTGGAAATTTTTCAACTTTTTCCCTATCTTAGTGGGCAGGACGACCCTGCACATACTTCTGATCCCAGCTGTCATCAAAAATCCGCAGCACCTGCCGCACCTGGGTCAGATCCTGGGCAAGTTCCAAAAGAGCCTGTGTCGGCTCTAAAGACTCCAGATAAAATTCCGGCAACGCCTCCTGCCCCAGCCGGGCGCCCATGATCGCCCCGGTCAGCGCGCCGACGCAGCCGCTGCGTCCGGAGTGATTAACCGAAACGATCATCGCTTCGTCAAAATTTGCCGGGTGAACAGCGCTGGCATATACCGCGCCGGCGACACATTCGGCGGCGGTGGTACAGCCCAATAGGGTCATTGCCGCAAGAGGCGAAAGCTCCGGGTCTTTGGTCAGCGCTAAGGCCTTATGTACCCCGGCGGTTACGTCGGTGATCTGAGGATAGCGCTGCCAGAACAGCTCCTCCACCTTCTGGGCCGCTTTCGTAAATTGCGCCGCAGGTGTTTCCTCCTGGTTTTGTAAAATGCCTGCAATGCAACAGGCGAGAAAAGCCCCAGCCATAAACGCCTCCGGATCGCCATGGGTAAAGGCAACCGCCTCTGCCCCCAGCCGGGCAGTCTGCGCCAAATCCAGCCGTCCGCCCTCGGCGGCAAGACCCACCGCCACCGCGGTAGTCAGCGCCCCGGGAAACATTGACCGGAACACCGGCTTTTCCGGCGTTCCCAAAACTTCCCGGCTTAACGCATCCAGCATCGCCGTGTCCATACAGTGCCGGCGGCGCATTTCCGGAACTTGCGCCACCCAGCAGAAGGTCCGCTCCCCGCTGCCCCGGAACTGCTGGCTTTTTGCCCATTCCCGCAGGCTTAAGGCAATAAACTTATTGTATTTCGTAGGGTCCTGCCGGGTCGCGCCCAACAGAAGTCCGTTACAAACAAAGGCAGCCAGCTGGGTATAGGAGGTAATTTCCGCGCTGCCGTTGGCAAGATCATACCCCAAAAGACCGTTGGGACCGTAAGCCTCGCAAATTTCGTCCCAGGTTTTCTTGTCCACAGGAAGTCGGATCGTAGCCATGTCGTTCTGTGAGCCAAGGAGTTGAGTTGCCAATTTGTCTTCCTAAGACCGCTTGGCCTCCGACTTATTTCCGCGCTGCCGTTGGCAAGATCATACCCCAAAAGACCGTTGGGACCGTAAGCCTCGCAAATTTCGTCCCAGGTTTTCTTGTCCACAGG
>JAZSRR010000054.1:0-4859 GCA_045538605.1 Faecousia sp. | reverse complement strand
CCTGATCTCCACGACTACCGCCCTGGGCTACAGCCTTTGGAAATTCCAGCCCTTTGCCGAAGGCTCTGCCTGGCTGGACTTGTGGGATTTTCTGGTTTCTTATAACCTGCTGCCGTTGGGCTCGCTGGTGTTTGTGGCATTTTGCTGCAATAAGCGGTACGGCTGGGGCTGGGATAATTTCCTGGCAGAAGCCAACGCCGGCAAGGGGCTGAAGGTGCGGCAGTGGATGAAGCCGGTTTTCTGTTATCTGGTGCCGGCTGCCATTTTAATTCTTTATGTGATGGGTCTTATAAATTTTGACTGGAAATAAGCCAATAACCGCCCGCCTGCTGACAAAGGCCAGCAGGCGGGATTTTGTTTGGCAAAAATTTTTGTTGACAAGGCGGAAGGTCTGTGATAAATTAACTGTACTAATACAGTTAGTACAGTTGCAAGGAGGGATACTATGGTGCATTTGGACTACCGGGATGCCCGCCCCATTTATGTTCAGCTGGTGGATGGCTTCCGGGAGCAGATCATAGCAGGGGTCTTGCAGGAGGGGGATAAGCTCCCTTCTGTCCGGGAGCTGGCAGGTCAGCTTGCCATTAACCCCAACACCATTCAGCGGGCTTACCGGGAGCTGGAGTTAAGCGGATGGGTGGCATCCGTAGCGGGAAAAGGCAGCTTTGTCTGCGCTGTACCCGAGACTGGAGAAACCAAAGCGCTGCTGCAGGGTCTGGAAAAAACCGTGAAGGCGCTGCAGGCCCGGGGGATGGGCGTACAGGAAATTATCCGTTACCTGGAAAAAGGAGGACAAGAAAATGCTGGAAATTCGTAACCTTACCAAGACCTTCGGAAGCTTTCGGGCCTTGGAGGATTTGTCTATGACCGTGCCCAGGGGGGCGGTTTATGGCTTAGTCGGTCCCAACGGCGCCGGCAAGAGCACCGCGATTCGCCACATCACCGGCGTTTATCGCCCAGATTGCGGCACAGTGGAAATGGAAGGGCAGCCTGTGTATGAAAACCCGGCGGTAAAAACCCGGATGGGCTATATTCCGGATGATATTTTCTTTTTCCCCTCGGCAAGCCTGGAGGATATGTGCAGCTTCTACCGGGGCATCTACCCGCAATTTGATATGCAGCTGTATGAAAAAATGTTCACCGTATTTGATTTGCCCAGAAAATCCCCACTGCGCCGGTTTTCCAAGGGTATGCAAAAGCAGGCGGCGTTCCTTCTGAGCATTTGCACCCGGCCGGATCTGCTGGTGCTGGATGAGCCGGTGGACGGATTGGATCCGGTGATGCGCCGGCAGGTCTGGAGCTTTATCCTTTCCGATGTGGCGCAGCGGGAAACCACGGTGCTCATCTCCTCTCACAATCTGCGGGAGCTGGAGGATATCTGCGACCACGTGGGCATTATGGACAAGGGAAAAATGCTGCTGGAGCGCTCTTTGGAGGATATGCAGGGCAGCACCGTGAAGCTGCAAATGGTGGGCGACACGCCTGCGGATTTGGAGGTCCTCCACGAAAGTCTGTCCGGCAGATTGAAAACCCTGGTTGTCCGTGGTTCGGCAGAGGAAGTGGTTGCCAAGGTGCAGAAAACCGATGCCGCCTATTTTGATGTGCTGCCCCTTTCTCTGGAGGAAATTTTTATCTATGAGTTAGGCGGCGTGGATTACCAAGTGAAGAACATCGTGCTGTGAGAAAGGAGACGCTATGAAGGGAAATTATTTCAGCGGAACGGTCCTGAAAAAGGACATTACCCGCTTCGCTCCGGTTTGGGGCTTATATACCTGTTTGATGCTGCTGTTTATCTTTTTAATGTACGGCGAAAGAGAACATGCCGCCCGGTTTGCCAGCAATGCGTCTTATATTATGCAGTCTATGGGCCTGGTCAATATTGCCTACGGCGGCATCGTGGGACTTTTGCTGTTCGGAGATCTGTATCAAAGCCGGCTGTGTAATGCTTTGCACGCGATGCCTATGCGTCGGGAAGGCTGGTTTTTCACCCATTTGTGCGCAGGTCTGCTGTTTTGCCTGGTGCCCAATTTGCTGGGCGCTTTGATCGCGGCGGTCATGCTGGGCGAATATGCTTTCCTCAGCTTCCTCTGGCTGGCGCTGATGCTTTTGCAGTATCTGTTTTTCTTTGGCGTGGGGGTGTTTTCCTGCCTGTGCGCCGGTAACCGGTTGGGCGCGGCGGCGGTTTATGCCATTGTGAATTTTCTTGCGGCGTTGGCGGTGGGACTGTATCTGCTGTTCTATGAACCGATGCTCTACGGCGTGAAGCTGGATGCGGAGGCCGGTGCGCAGTTTAGCCCCATATTCAACTTTGCAAGCAGAGAATATGTGGACATTCGCTACGACAATATGACCCAAACTGCGGATATTCGGGGATACGATATGGCGGCGTGGCGGTATTTGCTGATTGCTGCGGCGGTGGGATTGGTATTTTTGGCTTTGGCACTGCTGATTTACCGGAAGCGGAAGCTGGAAAGCGCCGGAGATCTGATTGCTTTCCGACCGGTTGCGCCGGTATTTCTAGGCATTTTTACCATTGGCGCCGGCGCTCTTTTGTACCTGGTGGCAAGAGAAATCAGCACGGCAACCGGATTGGTGTTTTTGCTTGCAGGCTTGATGATCGGCTATTTTTCCGGACGAATGCTTCTGGAGCGCCGGGTCAATGTGTTCCACAAGAAAAGCTTTTTGGGACTGGGCATTTTGCTGGGTGTTTTCGGCTTAACAATGGCCATCACCTGGCTGGACCCGGTGGGTATCACCCGGTATGTTCCCCAAGCCCAGCAGGTGCAGTATGTGCGGATCAGTCCCCATAGATGGTATTATTCAGAGATAGATGTTTTCCTGAAAGAGGAGGAGCAGATCGGGGAGATCGCCCGGTATCACTGGGAGCTGACCCGGGAGCGGCCCCAAAGCGGAGACGGTACGGTCTGGCTGGAATACCATTTGAAGGACGGTCGCACCGTTACCCGGGAATATGAGATCGACCCCAGCGGCGCGCTTGGTCAGGTGCTGAAAAGCCACTACAGCACCCAAAGGGTAGTGTTCGGCGCGGAAGACCCAATGCTGCTGCTGCGAAGGGCAGATGTTGTGGAGTTTTATAGCTACCAACAAGATAACTACCCCTATGTTTTCGTGGTTACGGATGACAGTGATACGAAAGTAACCCCGGAAGATATCCGGGAAAAATTCGGACCGAGTGCCCAGGTGATTTCTGCGACTGCCGATGACGGTTTGGAAAATCAGCCGGTGGCGGCAGGACTTATCCGGGCGATGCAGGCAGACTGCGAAAATGGCAATATGGCGCAGCATTGGCAGTACCACCAAAACGAAGCGGATGTAGGCTTTGTGGTGCTGACATACCCCTCCGGAGAGCAGCGCAGTATCAATATTTTTGAAGGCTGCGAAAACACAGTGCGGTTCTTAAAATCCCTGAAATAAACAAAAGGCCTTGTGCGGCAATCGCCGCACGAGGCTTTTTATTGCTTCTTATTTTACGGTGTTGGTGGAGCGCAGGGTTACATCGTGAGCGCCGCCCTCGACGATGGAAACGGAAGAAACCAAAGTCAGCTTGGCATCTCTTTGCAGGTCGGGGATGGTGGTTACGCCCACATTGCACATGGTGGACTTTACCTTGTAGAGGCTTGCCTCCACATTATCGTGCAAGGGACCTGCGTAGGTAACATAGGAGTCAACGCCTTCTTCAAAGCTGAGCTTGGTCTTGCCGCCCAGGTCATAGCGCTGCCAGTTCCGGGCGCGGTTGGAGCCTTCGCCCCAGTATTCCTTCATATAAGCGCCGTTGACCATTACCTTGGGAGTGGGGCTTTCGTCGAACCGGGCGAAATAGCGGCCCAGCATCATAAAGTCAGCGCCCATAGCCAGCGCCAAAGTCATATGGTAATCGTGGACAATGCCGCCATCGGAGCAGATGGGCACATAAATGCCGGTTTCCTTAAAGTACTCATCCCGGGCAGCTGCCACCTCGATCAGGGCGGTAGCCTGACCTCTGCCGATACCCTTGGTTTCCCGAGTGATGCAGATAGAACCGCCGCCGATGCCTACCTTTACAAAGTCTGCGCCGGCCTTTGCCAAAAACAGGAAGCCGTCCCGGTCAACCACATTACCGGCGCCGATCTTCACGGTGTCGCCGTAGTGTTCCCGAACCCAGGCGATGGTGTTGGACTGCCAGCAGGTATAGCCCTCGGAGGAGTCGATGCACAGCACATCTGCGCCGGCTTCCAGCAAGGCAGGAATACGCTCAGCATAGTCCCGGGTGTTGATACCGGCGCCAACCAGATAACGCTTCTTGTCATCCAGCAGCTCCTGAGGATTTGCCTTATGAGAGGCGTAGTCCTTCCGGAAGACAAAGTACATCAGCTTGTCCTCTGCATCCACAATGGGCAGGGAGTTCAGCTTGTTTTCCCAGATAATGTCGTTGGCGCCCTTCAGGGTGGTGTCTGCCGGGGCAGTGATCAGCTTTTCCCGGGGAGTCATAAAGGTAGAGACCTTCTCGCTGCCGTCCATACGGCTGACACGGTAGTCACGGCCGGTGACGATGCCCAAGAGCCTTCCGGTAGCGGTGCCGTCCTCGGTGACTGCCACGGTGGAGAAACCGTTTTTCTCCTTCAGCGCCAGGACATCGTTCAAGGTGGCATCGGGAGTCAGGTTGGAGGCAGAAACCACAAAGCCTGCCTTATAGCCCTTGACCCGGGCGACCATTGCCGCCTGAGATTCAATGGACTGAGAACCAAAGATAAAGCTGATGCCGCCCTCCTTTGCCAGAGCGATGGCGAGGGTATCGTTGGAAACAGACTGCATGATTGCAGAGGTCATGGGAATGTTCAAAGAAATGGCAGGCTCTTCCA
>JAZSRR010000061.1:0-10690 GCA_045538605.1 Faecousia sp. | reverse complement strand
CTCAATTTCCTTGTCGATTGCAACGGATGTGGCTTTGTTGGCTTCAATCTGGGCATCCAGCGCGCTGGTGTCCTGACCTTGCTTTTCAGCACCTTTTTTCTGACCGAACAGCTTGCCGTGTTCCTTGGCCAGCTTGTTTTTCTGGGCGGTTTTGCTCTCGGTGGAGGTTTTCAGCGCCCGGATTTGCACATCCAGCTCCAGAATGTGGTCCACAACTGCGTCGCAGTCTACTTCCTTTGCTTTCAGTCCTGCCTTGACGGCGTCGGGATTTTCCTTCATTTTACGAATGTCTAACATTTGCAAGGCTCCTTTGTTATTCTACAGTTACATAACCATTTTCCGGTTCTTCCGGGATCACAAGAGCACAGACGAGGTAAACCAGAAGACCGGTACCTACCGAGAACAGGGTCGCCAATGCCCATATAAGACGAACGATGGTTACATCAATTTTGAAATATTCTGCTATACCGCCGCAAACGCCGGCAAGCTTTTTGTTGTTCCGGGAACGGTATAATTTCTTTTCCATATTTTTCTCCTCTTCATTTGTGGATTTTCATCAGAGCGTCCAGAAGGACCTGCAGGTCCTCCTGACCGTAAAATTCCAACTCAAAACGACCTTTGCGCTTGCCGTTAACGATTTTAACGCCCCGTCCCAATTGTTTGGAGAGGTTTTTTTCACACTCTGCAACATAATCCACCGCCAAGGTGATGGTCTGCTGCTTGGGACGGGTTTCCTTTGCCATGTTTTTGCACAGAAGCTCTGCCTGGCGGACAGACAGACCCAGGTTTGCGATTTTTTGGGCAGCTTCCAGTTGCATTTTTTCGGTTTTCAGGGAAAGTACCGCTCGGGCGTGTCCGGCAGACAGAGAACCACACCGCACCATCTCTAAAACCGCTTCCGGCAACAACAAAAGCCGCAGGGCATTTGCTACCGCGGGGCGGGATTTTCCCACCTGGTTGGCGGTGTCCTCTTGGGTCAGTCCGTATTCGTCCATTAAACGGCGATAACCCAGCGCTTCTTCAATGGGATTTAAGTCCTGCCGCTGGAGATTTTCGATCAGAGAAAGCTCCATAACCTTTCGGTCGTCCGCATCCACAACAACGGCGGGGATTTCCTGCAGTCCTGCCAGACGGGCGGCGCGCCAGCGGCGCTCGCCGGCAATGATCTGATAGCGACCGGAGCTGAGCTCCCGTACTGTCAAGGGCTGCATAACCCCGTGAAGGGCGATAGAATCTGCCAAAGCTTGCAGCTCTTCCTGGTCAAACTGATGGCGGGGTTGTCCCGGGTTTGGCTCTACCCGGTGCAGGGGCAGCAGTCGATAGGCACTGCTTTCTGCAGAGGGCTCGTCCTCAATGGGTATCAAGGCGCCCATACCTCTGCCTAAACCTTTTTTTGGTGGCAACACGATCACCCTTTCTTAAATTTTTAGTTTTTGCGCAACCTCCCGGGCCATTGCCTGATAGGCGGCAGCGCCCCGGCTGTGCTTATCGTAACGGGTAACCGGCAAGCCGTGGCTGGGCGCCTCGGCAAGTCGGACGTTTCTGGGAACAACGGTGGCAAACACCTTGCCTGGAAAATGGCGGCGTACCTCCTGCGCTACCTGTGTGGAGAAATTGGTCCGCCCGTCAAACATGGTCAGTGCCACACCGAAAATCTCCAGATTGGGGTTAATTTTCTTTTTAATAAGCCGCAGTGTGGTCATCAGGTCTGCCAAACCCTCCAGCGCGAAGTACTCGCACTGTACCGGGACCAGAATACCGTCAGCGGCCGTCAGGCTGTTGACGGTCAAAAGCTCCAAGGAAGGGGGGCAGTCAATGAAAATCACGTCGTATCGGTCTTTCAGGCTGTCCAGTGCGTTTTTTAGTCGGAAATTTGGCTCCGGCATAGACAGCAGCTCCACAGCCGCACCTGCCAGATCGGCCGAAGACGGCAAAATATCGCCAAAGGGCGTCTGCACCACTGTCTGTGCAGCAGGAACATCATTAATGATCACATCGTATACCGATTGTTTGATCCGGCGCTTGTCCACGCCCAGTCCGGAGGTGGCGTTAGCCTGGGGGTCAAAATCACAAAGCAAAACCTTTTTGCCGGCTTCTGTTAAGGCTGCAGTCAGGTTGACAGCGGTGGTGGTTTTGCCGACACCGCCCTTTTGGTTTACCACAGCAAGTATCTTTCCCATAGGTGTTCCTTTCTAAATGTTTCACGTGAAACATCTGGTTTTGTCGTGTTTCACGTGAAACACTCAAGGCTTCTTGTCGGTTTGAGAGGTTGTGTAATTTTGCCCGATTGCAGATTGGTTGTTGTTACCGAGCAGTGTACGGATCAGCATCCCGGCGGTGATGCACAGCAAAAACGACAGCAACGCGATCGCTGCGGTAAGCCAGCGAACAGCCCGGCGAAGCCGGGAAAGCTGGCCGGCAGGTGTGGCTTCCCATTGAGTTTCCGAGGCGGCTTTGTCTGCTGCCGGCGCGCTGCGCCGGGGAATATGCACAATTGCCCCCGGCTTGACCGGGTGCTGCTGCATAACCTCCTGACAGGTCGGACAAAAGACTTGATTGTTTTCGGTTTTTCTGCCACATTTTAAGCATCCCATCAAGCCCATACCTCCTGCATTATACTATGACCTATTGTACAACACTTTTTGCCATTCGTAAAGAGAAAAACGGTAAATAATCCTACAAAAATAAAAAAGGCACTGCCGAAGATTTTCGGCAGTGCCCGGCATATTGCGTTACAGAGAAACCTGGTCCAAGACTTCCTTCAGCTTTGCGGCGCTGGCCTGGAATTTTGCGGTTTCCTCGTCGGTCAGCTTGGTGAGGATTTTGCCCCGGACACCGGAGCGGTCTACCAGGCATAGGGTGGAAAGACAAACATCGTCGACACCGTATTCGCCGTGCATCATGGTAGAAACGGTTACCGCAGTGCCGGCATCGGCAAAAATGCATTTGCAAATGTGGCATACGGACATAGCCACCGCGTAGAAGGTAGCGCCCTTGTTTTCAATGATGGTGCCACCGGATTTTTTTACATACTGCTCAATTTCTTCGTAATCCTGCGCCCAATTGATCCGATCCCGGTCAGGGGAGGCGTCTTTATAGGCGTCAATGTGGTTGTTGGCGATGTGCACCAAAGACCAGGGGACAAAGGAGCTGTCGCCGTGCTCACCGTAAACGTGGGCGTGGACATTCTTGGGGCTGATGAAAAACCGCTTTGCCAGCTCCGCCTGCAGACGGCTGGTATCCAGAATGGTACCGGAACCGATAATCTGCCGCTCCGGCAGACCGGACAGCTTGGTAAAAGCGTAGGTCAGAATATCCACAGGGTTGGAAACAATGACATAAATGGCATCCTTGGCGTGGGGAACCACATCTGCTGCCACCGCCTTCAAAATATCCACATTGGCCTGCGCCAGATCCAGTCGGGACATACCGGGCTTTCTGGGGAAGCCGCAGGTGATAACCACGATGTCAGAGCCTTCTGCATCCGGGTATTGACCGGGGCGGACAATGGCCGGGAACTGGAAGGGCGCACCCTGATAAACGTCCAGCGCCTCGCCGGTGGCTTTCTTTGCGTTCACATCAATCAAAACGATTTCGGATGCGACACCCTGAATCATCAGGTCGTTGGCAATGGTGGCGCCTACGTTGCCTGCACCGATAACTGTGATTTTGCTCATAACAGAAAACTCCTTTTAAGTGGTCTGAATAGATATCCTGATTATTCTATCAATAACAGTATATCGATAAAGAAATAATTTGTCAACGATAAAAACCTTGTAAAATAATAATTTATAATAGTATACAAAAACACACAGGCTTCTGCCTGTGTGTTTTTATATTCTGATGAATTACAGGAATTTCTTAATCTCCTCAGAAGCCTCTGCAGGATCGTCGGACACGGTAACGGTAACATTCATATTGTTTGCCTCGGCAAAGTCAGCGCACCAGAGGATGAATGCCTCACCGGCGGCGCGGTCGGCTCCGATGGTCTTATACAAATTGTCGATGTACACATTGGTGATGTCGAAGTTACCGGCGTGCAGACCGCTGAGGAAGCCCTTCAGCATATCCAGGTTGTTAATGCCGTACTCTTTGGAATCAACCAGACGGACACGGTAGTTGACATCATAAGTCAGCTTCTTGCCGTATTCAATACACACCACGTCGCCCTGTGCGTTGGTAACGGCTTCGTTGATGGAATCAATCAGCTTCTTGGTTTTGCCCGAGCCCTTCAGGCCCATAATAACTTGAATCATAGGAAAGCCCTCCTTTACAGTAACAGCTTGTTGCTGTAATATAAGTTTAACAGTTTTCGGGAGAATTTTCAACCACTATTTCCGGGATTTTAAGAAAAATTTACACCTCGTAGCCGGGCTTGCCCAAAAGCTGGAACATATTGCGCTTATAGAACTCAACACCGGGCTGATTGAAGGGGTTTACTCCCAGCATATAGGCGGATACGCCGCAGGCAAGCTCGAAGAAATAGAACATTTCGCCTAACTTTTGATTGGTCAGCTCGCCCATATCCATCGTGATCACCGGAACACCGCCGTCCACATGGGCAGCCAGCGTACCAAGGAAAGCTTTTTCGTCCACGAAGTCCAGAGTTTTACCCTCCAGATAGTTCAGACCGTCCAGGTTTTTGTAGTCGCCGGTAATGGTCAGCTTGCTTTCCGGGGCGTCAAAGCGTACCATAGTTTCAAAAATGTTCCGCTCTCCCTGCTGAATCATCTGACCCAGGGAGTGCAGATCCGGGGTAAACTCGGCGGTTACCGGGAAAATGCCCTTGCCGTCCTTGCCCTCGCTTTCACCGAAGAGCTGCTGCCACCAGCCGCCCATCATCTTAAAGCCAGGCTCAAAGGATTCCAGAATTTCCATACACTTGCCCCGGCGGTACAAAAGATTACGGGTAGCGGCGTACAGCCACACCGGGTTTTCAAAGGAGCGGATGTCGTAAATTTTCTTTGCTTCGGCAGCACCCTGCATAACCTCCATGGGGTCAATGCCGGCAACAGCCAGGGGCAAAAGACCCACAGCGGTCAGCACGCTGTAGCGGCCGCCCACATTGGGGGGAATAACGAAAGTTTCCCAGCCTTCCTCCGTAGCCATTTGCCGCAAAGCGCCCTTGCAGGGGTCGGTAATGGCATATGTACGGGATTTGGCGCCTTCGGTGCCGCATTTACGCTCTAACACCCAGCGAAGAGCCCGGGTTGCAATGGCAGGCTCGGTGGTTGTGCCGGATTTGGAGATGATGGCGATGGAAAAATCCTTGCCCTCCAACAGCCTTTGCAGCTCGTTCCAATGCCGGGTGGACAGGGTGTTGCCGGCATAGTAAATCTGGGGATTGCCTTTGCCTTTACCGATATTATGGTTAGCGCCCTGCATCAGCTCGATGGCTGCCCGGGGCCCCAGATAGCTGCCGCCGATACCGATTACCACAAACACATCGGAGGTTTCCCGGATGCGTTTTGCGGCGGCGCGGATCCGACGGATCTCGTCGGTTTCTTTTTCTGTGGGCAGATCCAGCCAGCCTAAGAAATCGTTGCCCTCGCCACTGCGGTCGGTCAGGGTCATATGGGCGTTGAAAACCTCTTTTTCCGCGGCCAGCAGGTCCGGCAGGGAGAGATCGCCCCAAACGTTGGAAATGTCGACTTTAATCATAGAAAATACCAATCCTTTCCATAATTGTTATCTAAGATATATGTTACAGCAAAAATGCAGGAAACGCAAGTAAATAAAAATTAAATTTTACAGACTATGGAAATTTTCCGGCAGAGTATGTATAATAAAGAAAAAGCTTTCGGGAGGTGCGCCGATGAAGGTTGGCTTTGGCGTGGATCTGGGCGGCACAACGGTAAAAATCGCCTGTTTTGACCGGGAGGCGAAACTGCTGGACAAGTGGGAAATTCCCACAAGAACCCAAAGCGGCGGAGAAAATATTTTGTCGGATATTGCGGCGGCAATTTCCAATTATGTGCAGAGCAAGCAGATTGTGCCGCAGCAGGTTTTGGGAGTCGGTATCGGCGTTCCCGGTCCGGTGCGACCGGATGGAACGGTCAATAAATGCATTAATTTAGGCTGGGGTGTCAAAAATGTGGAAAAGGAGCTGTCCGGGCTCACAGGCTTCCTTGTAAAAGCCGGAAACGATGCCACCCTTGCTGCGTTGGGCGAGTGCTGGAAGGGTGGCGGTCAGGGCTGCAGCAATATGGTGTTTGCCACCTTGGGAACGGGTGTCGGCGGCGGCATCGTGGTTGGCGGACGGATACTCACCGGGACCCACGGTGCCGGCGGAGAAATCGGACATATGGTAATCAATCCGGCAGAGGCCGAAGCCTGCACCTGTGGCAACCGGGGTTGTGTAGAACAGTATTGCTCGGCAACCGGAATCGTCCGGATGTTCCGAAAATACCTGCAAAAAACCGGAGAAAACTCCTGCCTGTCCGGGAAAGAGCAGGTAACCTGCAAAGATATTTTTGACGCGGCAGCTGCCGAAGATACGGTGGCAAAACAGGTGCTGCAGCAGGTTTATGAATATATGGGCCAGTTTTTGGCAAATATTTGCAATGTAGTGGACCCGGAGGCCGTGGTTTTGGGCGGCGGCGTCAGCAAGGCAGGAAAGCCGTTGCTGGAGGGCGTACAGAAGCCTTTCCAAAAGCACGTGTTCCACGCCGTTTCCCCGGTGCGGTTTTCTCTGGCGACTTTAGGAAATGATGCCGGTGTGTACGGAGCTTTTCGACTGTTGCAACTGGCTGTGGAGGAGTAATTATGGACAATCGCGCAATGTTTAATCTGGGCTATGGCCTGTATGTGCTGACCGCCAGACAAGGCAATAAAGACAACGGCTGCATCGTCAATACGGTGATGCAAATAACCGACAAACCTAAGCAGATCGTTTTGGGCGTGAATAAGGAAAATCTGACTCACGATATGGTGCTTAACACCGGCGAATTTAATGTATCGGTACTGACCCAGGAGGCGGTGTTCTGGATTTTCCAGCATTACGGTTTTCAATCCGGACGGGATGTGGATAAATTTGCCAATATCCCGGAGGCCCGGACGGAAAACGGATTGCGGTATGTGGAAGGCTGCACCAACGCAGTGATCAGCGCTAAAGTGGTTTCTGCCCAGGATTGCGGCACCCATACCTTGTTTGTGGCGGAGGTTACCCAGGCCCGGGTGCTTTCCGAAGAACCCAGCGTAACCTATCAGTATTATTTTGACCACATTAAGCCCAAGCCTGAGCCGGTAAAAAAGAGCAGCTGGGTTTGTAAAATCTGCGGCTATGTTTATGAAGGAGAAACGTTGCCGGCAGATTATGTCTGCCCCTGGTGCAAGCACGGCCCGGAGGATTTTGAAAAGGTGGAACAAGGCGCAAAAGGCGGTCAGTAGACCGCCTTTTTATTTTGGAATGGTAATGGTCAGGACAATCTGACTTTCGGTTTCCCGGCGCTCGGAAATGGCGGAAATGCCGCTTTGTTGAATGCGGCTTAAGGTTTGGCTTACATTTTTCAAAAACGCAGCCACATCCGGCTTTGTCGGCTTTTCCTCCCGGGCAGACAGAAGACTGTCTATGTACTGCTCTGCCCGGGCAACGCTCATACCCCGCCGGGCGATGGTCTCAATAGCAGAAAGTTTTTCCGGCTCTGTGGGGAGTTTCAGCAGCGCCCGGGCGTGGCGTTCCGTCAGACCGGTTTCCCGGAGCTGCTGCAAAACTGCCGGAGAGTGGCGCAAAAGCCGCAACTTGTTAGCAACGCTGCTCTGGCTTTTTGCCAGAAGTTTTGCTACCTGCTCCTGGCTGAGGTGAAACAAGGTCATTGCCCGGCTGATGCCTCGCGCCTCCTCAATAAAATCCAAATCCTGCCGCTGGAGGTTTTCCACCAAGGCGGTAATGCCGGACTCCTTTTCATCCATACACATAATAATACAGGGGATTTCTGTAAGGCCTGCTAAAATTCCCGCCCGCAAACGCCGTTCCCCGGCAATCAGCTCATAGCTTGTCCCAATTCTGCGGACGGATAAGGGCTGGAGAATGCCGTGCTGCCGGATGCTCTCGGCAAGGTCCTCCAAATCAGCCTGACGAAACAGCTTTCGGGGCTGCTCCGGGTTGGGATGAATGGACCGGGCAGGCAGAAAGACCACCCGGCCGGTCTCCATATAGGTTTTTAATTTCTGGCACTGCATAGCCGGTCCTCCTTTGTGTGGGGTATCACACATTTTACCGGAAAAAGTTCCAGAAAAACCACGAAAACACAGGGTGTTGCAACAAAAATACTCGACAAGAACCGTTGCAATACCCTTTTTCCTGTGTTACAATGACCCAAGAAGGAGCGATGAAAATGCAAACACGGACATTATATTATGAAGATTGCCACAAAAAGGTTTTTTCTGCTACGGTGGTTGATTGCCGGGAAGCAGAAAAGGGCTTCTGGGCATGCCTGGACGCCACGGCTTTTTACCCGGAAGGTGGCGGACAGCCCTGTGATTTGGGCGTTCTGAACAATATTCCTGTGTTGGATGTCCGGGAAAAGGAAAATAGGGTTTGGCATCTTATGGAAGCGCCTTTGCAGATCGGTCAGACGGTAACCGGAGAAATCGATTGGCAGCGGCGGCTGGACTTGATGCAGCAGCACACCGGAGAACATATTGTTTCCGGGGTGATCCACCGTTTGCTGGGCGGACAGAACACCGGCTTTCATATGGGTGCGGATGTGATCACCATCGATTTTGATGTTCCTATTGATGTGCCGACGCTGGAGGAAATCGAGAAGCAGGCAAATCAGGCAGTTTTTGAAAATCTTGCGGTGCGCTGCTATGTGCCGTCGAAAACCGAATTGCCCACAATCCCCTACCGCAGCAAGCGGGCGCTGCCCTGGCCGGTGCGGCTGGTGGAGATCCCCGGGTATGATACCTGCGCCTGCTGCGGTGTCCACACCAAAACCACCGGGGAAATCGGAATGATAAAGCTGCTCAGCTGCGTCAAGTTTCACCAGGGCGTACGGCTGGAAATGGTTTGCGGCGGACGAGCGCTGGCGTATCTGTCGGACATTTACCGGCAAAACAAGCTGGTAAGTCAGGCGTTTTCCGCGAAAGTGCTGGAAACCGGTGAAGCCGCCCAGCGAATGAACCAGGCGCTTTCGGAGGAAAAATTCCGAAGCGCCAATCTGGAAAAGCGGCTTTTAGCGCACATAGGCAGACAGTATGAAAATGCCGGAAATGTGGTGTGCTTTGACAACCTCCTCCCTGCCCGCCCTCTGGCAGAACAAATTGCCCGGACCTGCGGCGGTGTGGCGGTGGTGTTCTCCGGAGATGACAAGCAAGGCTACAGCTTTTGCCTGATGTGTGAAAACGACGAGGTTTCTACACTTGGCAAAGCACTGACCCAAAGCCTTTCCGGCAGGGGCGGCGGCAGAGACGGCTTTTTTCAGGGCAGCCTGAAAGCCACCGAGCGGCAGATTCGGGACTGCTTGGAAAAAAACATTGATTTTTCGTGAGCTATACCAATTTTTGCGGCAGAAAAATCCGTTTTTTACAATTTCGCTACTTTACAACCGAAAAGCATTATAGTATAATAAACACCGTATGGGGCGAAATGCGCCCGAAAATATTGTCGAAATGCTGCTTAACGCAGTAAGTTATGTAATGGAGGAAAAAACTATGTCCGTAAAAGTTGCTATCAATGGTTTTGGCCGTATCGGCCGTCTGGCTTTCCGTCAGATGTTCGGTGCTGAGGGTTATGAAGTGGTCGCCATCAACGACCTGACCTCTCCCAAGATGCTGGCTCACCTGCTGAAGTATGACTCCACCCAGGGCAATTACGCTGCTCAGGGCCACGTCGTTGAGGCTGGCGAGGACAACATCGTTGTGGACGGCAAGAAGATCACCATCTACGCTAAGGCAAATGCCGCTGAGCTGCCCTGGGGCGAGCTGGGTGTTGACGTTGTGCTGGAGTGCACCGGCTTCTACACCTCTAAGGCTAAGGCTCAGGCGCACATCGACGCCGGCGCCAAGAAGGTCGTTATCTCTGCTCCCGCAGGCAACGATCTGCCCACCATCGTTTACAATGTTAACCACAACACCCTGACCAAGGAAGACAACATTATCTCCGCTGCTTCCTGCACCACCAACTGCTTGGCTCCCATGGCTAAGGCTCTGAACGACCTGGCTTCCATCGAGTCCGGCATTATGTGCACCATCCACGCTTACACCGGCGACCAGATGATTCTGGACGGTCCTCAGCGTAAGGGCGACCTGCGCCGCTCCAGAGCCGGTGCTGTGAACATCGTTCCCAACTCCACCGGCGCTGCTAAGGCTATCGGCCTGGTTATCCCCGAGCTGAACGGCAAGCTGATCGGCGCTGCTCAGCGTATCCCCACTCCCACCGGTTCCACCACTATCCTGAACGCTGTTTGCGCTAAGGAAGTTACCGTTGAGGAGATCAACGCTGCTATGAAGGCTGCTGCTACCGAGTCCTTCGGCTACAACGAGGATGAGATCGTTTCCTCCGATGTTATCGGCATGCGTTTCGGCTCCCTGTTCGATGCCACCCAGACCATGGTCTGCAAGCTGCCCGACGGCAAGACTCAGGTTCAGGTTGTTTCCTGGTACGACAACGAGAACTCCTACGTTTCTCAGATGGTCCGCACCATTAAGCACTTCGCTGACCTGCTGTAATTCAAAAAACATAGCAACC
>JAZSRR010000116.1:0-8519 GCA_045538605.1 Faecousia sp. | reverse complement strand
CCGGGACAGCACTTGCAATTTTTGGGATTTCCCGGTATAATAAATTGATTTGTTTTAACTAAATTTATGACGAGGTTTTGCTGTGTATTTAAAAAGCTTGGAAGTGCAGGGCTTTAAGTCCTTCCCGGATAAGACCGTGATTCGATTTGGCGATGATATTACCGCCATCGTGGGTCCCAACGGCTCCGGAAAATCGAATATCTCCGATGCGATTTTGTGGGTTATGGGCGAACAAAGCACCAAGACCCTTCGTGGCGCAAAAATGGAAGATGTGATTTTCGGCGGCACCCAGAAACGGGCGGCGGTTGGCTTTGCTGAAGCCACTTTGACGTTGGACAATACCGACCGTGCATTGCCCTACGATGCGGATGAGGTTATGGTTACCCGCCGGTACTACCGCAGCGGCGACAGCGAATATTACATCAATCGTCAGTCTGCCCGTTTGCGGGATATCCACGAGATGTTTATGGATACCGGCTTGGGTCGGGAGGGCTATTCCAACATCGGTCAGGGTAGGATTGATGAGATATTGTCCCTAAAAAGCGCCGACCGACGGGAGATCTTCGAGGAGGCTGCCGGTATCTCCAAGTACCGCCACCGTAAGGAAGAGGCGGAACGGAAGCTGGCCCACACGGAAGATAATCTTCTGCGGATCGGCGACAAGGTTTCGGAGCTGGAGCTGCAGCTGGAGCCGCTGAAGCAGCAGTCAGAAAAAGCGAAACAGTATCTGGAAATGAAAGAGGAACTGCAGGGCGTTGAAGTGGCAGTCTGGCTGGATAGCTTAGAAAAGTTGTCCGCTGCAGCCAAAAAAGCAGAGGAGGACTATGCTTCTGCTGCTTTCATTCTGCAGCAGGCCCACGAGGATCTGGATAAGCTTTACGCCAGCTCCCAAAATCTCGGTGAGCAGCTGCACCAAAAGGATGACGAACTGGAGGATATTCGCCTGCAGGTCAATCTGCTGGACCAGGCCCATCAGCAGCTGGACGGCCAGATGGCAGTTTTGCAGGGCAATATCCGCAACAACGAGGATAATATTGCCCGTGTAGAGGAAGAATTGCAGGGACAGCAGGACCGCAACGGCGGTATCGCGACCCAGCTTACCCAGACAGAGCAGCGCATTGCCGATATTGCATTGGAGCTGACCCGGAAGCGGGAAAGCTTGGCAGCCTTGCAGCAGGAATTGGCGGCGATGACCGCCAGCACTGAGGGAATTACCCGTCAGTTTATGGAACTGCGGGCAACAGAAGGCACTCTGACGGCAGATATCGCCGGTGTGGAAGCGGACATCCGGGGTTTGGAATCCGGTTTGGAGGATAATGCCCAGCGACTTTCTCAGCTATCTGAGGAACTTTCTGCCGGTGCTGCCCGGGAGCAGGATGCCAATGCTGCGCTTTCCCAGTGCCGCAAGCAGCTGGACGCTGCCCGGCAGGAAGTTACCGTAGCCAATAACACTATTTCCGGCTACACCCTGCGAATCACAAAGCGGCAGGAACGCCGGGATGAGCTGAGCCAAAAGCTTCGGGAAATGACCACCAAGCTGGACGGCATCCAGGCGAAGATCCGGGTGTTCAAGGCAATGGAACGGGATTTTGAAAGTTATCAAAAGTCTGTCCGTATGGTGATGCAGGAGTCTCAGCGAGGCGCTTTGCGGAATGTGCACGGTCCGGTTTCCCGGCTGATTCGTACCGATGATGATTATACCATTGCCATTGAGATCGCTTTGGGCGGCGCGATGCAGCAGGTAGTTGTGGATAGTGAACAGGATGCCAAGGCAGCGATCTCCTTCTTAAAACGCACCGGCGGCGGTCGGGCGACTTTTCTTCCTATTTCCGTTGTGAAGGGCAAGGAACTGAAGGAGACGGGCCTGGATAAGTGCCGTGGCTATGTGGATATTGCGGCAAACTTAATTCAAACCGATAAGCGCTATCAAGGTATTGTAGACAATCTGCTGGGCAGAATCGTAGTTGTGGAGGATATTGACTGCGCAATTGCGATGGCAAAGCAGTACCAAAACCGTTTTAAAATTGTTACCCTGGACGGTCAGGTGGTCAACCCCGGCGGTTCTATGACCGGCGGTTCTGTGAATAAAGAGGCGGGAATTTTAAGTCGCGCCAACGAACTGAAAAAGCTTTCAGCGCAGGAAAAGGATCTGCTTACCGCGCAGCAAAGCTGCGAGCAGGAGCTTCAGGAGGCCCAGCGGGCACTGGATCAGGTAGAGTTCCAGATTGCCGCCGCCAAGGACCAGCTCCGGGAAGCGGAGGATGCGGTTCTTCGTCTGCAGGGTCAGGAAAAGCAGCACGAAATTATGGTGCAGGCGATTACGGATGCGTTGGCATCTGCCCGTCGGGAAAAGGAAGTTCTGGACGCAAGAGAGCTGTCCGACCGTCAGCGCTATGCTTCCGGTCAGGCAAAACTGCAGGTATTCCGCAGTCAGCTTGCTGAAACTAAGGGTAAGCTGTCCCAACTGGAGGGCAGTCAGCAGAACGCTTCTGAGGCTATGAACGCCGTTACGGAAAATATGACGGCGCTGAAGACGGAAGAGGCGGCTCTGGAGGCAGAAAAGGCAACGGCGGAAAATCACATTACCGACCTGCAGATGCTCTGTCGGGAAATGGAGGGCGATCGGGATAAGAAACTGGTGCTGATCGAAGCCTTCCGGAAAGAAAACGCGGATTACACTGCTCAGATCGCGGCGCTTTTGGAAAAACAGCAAAATAACGATGCCCAGGCAAAAGCTATGCGGGAAAAGCTGGACAGCGTTTTGGCGTTGCGGGCTGAAACGGAAGCTTCCAAGACCCGCTCGGAGCGGGAAACCCAGGAGAAGAATAAGTTTATCCTGGATATGGAACGGGAATGCGCCCGCCTGGAAAACAAAAAAGTATCTGCGGATATGGAAGAAAAGCAGATCGTGGACAAGCTGTGGGATTTTTATGAGCTGACACCGGGTACGGCGGTTGAAAAGCGGGGCGAGATTGAATCCGTTGCTGCCGGTAACCGGCGGATCGGAGAGCTGAAGCGGAAGATCTCTGCTTTGGGTACGCCCAACATCGGCGCGATCGAGGAATATGCCCGTGTCAACGAGCGCTACAGCTATTTGACTGCACAGCGGGATGATGTACTGACCTCCAAAAAGGAGCTGGAAGGCATTATCCGGGATATTACCCAGGAAATGACCACTATTTTCGTTACAGAGTTCCAGAAGATCGACCACCATTTCGGTATCGTTTTTGAAGAAATGTTCGGCGGCGGTAAGGGTCAGCTCGTTCTGGAAAATCCGGAAGAGCCGCTGACCTGCGGCATTGAAATTCGGGTACAGCCTCCCGGAAAGCAGTTAAAGACCATCACCTTGCTCTCCGGCGGTGAAAAGGCATTTGTGGCAACAGCGCTGTACTTTGCTATTTTGAAGGTGCGGCCTACACCCTTCTGCCTGCTGGACGAAATTGATGCGGCGTTGGATGACCGGAATGTGGAGCGGTTTGCCAACTACCTGCGGAATTTGAGCGTCAATACCCAGTTTATCGTCATCACCCACCGCCGGGGTACGATGGAGGCTTCCGATGTGCTTTACGGTGTTACGATGCAGGAACAGGGCATTTCCAAGCTGATCCGTCTGGACCTGAATAAAATGGAACAGCAGTTGGGCATTGAAGAATAAGGAGCAATATGGGTTTTTTTGACAAAATTAAAGCAGGTCTATCCAGAACACGGGATGCTCTGGACAGCACCTTAGGCAGTGTCTTCTCCGGTTTTTCTGAAATCGACGACGATTTTTATGAGGAACTGGAGGAATGCTTGATCTTAGCGGATTTGGGCGTGGAGACGGCGCTGAAGGCAGTGGAAGGCCTGCGTAAGACTGTTCGCCAGCAGCGCTTGAAAACCACCGAGGAAGCAAAGCAGGCGCTGAAAAGTATTCTGGTGGATATGCTCAGCGTAGGGGATACTGCCCTGGATCTGAGCACCAAACCGTCGGTCGTTCTGGTGCTTGGTGTCAACGGTGTTGGTAAGACCACCACCATCGGAAAAATTGCAACGCAGCTTGTCCGGCAGGGAAAAAATGTATTGCTGGTGGCAGCAGATACCTTCCGGGCTGCGGCAGCGGACCAATTGGAGATCTGGGCGCAGCGCTCCGGAGCAGGCATTGTCCGGCAGCACGAAGGTGCAGATCCGGCATCGGTCGTGTATGACGGTATTCAATCTGCCCGGGCAAAGGGCGTGGATGTAATTTTGATTGACACTGCCGGACGACTGCACAACAAGCAAAATTTGATGAATGAGCTGAACAAGATCAGCCGAATTGTTGCCCGGGAGTTGCCGGAAGCGGCAGCAGAGGTCTTGCTGGTGCTGGATGGAACAACCGGTCAAAACGGTCTGATTCAAGCGAAGCAGTTTAAAGAGATTGCCGGTGTAACGGCGGTTGCTTTGACAAAGTTGGACGGTACTGCCAAGGGTGGTATTGTAATTTCTGTGGCGGATACGCTGCAAATTCCGGTGAAATTTGTAGGCGTGGGAGAGCAGGCAGAGGATTTGATGCCTTTTGATGCCAGAGAATTTGTGGAGGCGCTTTTGTGATATGAAGGTTGTACTGGCAAGTAAAAACAAGCACAAGCTTGTAGAAATCAGTAAAATTACCGAAAAATTCGGCATTGAGCTGGTGCTGCAGTCGGATTTGGGTGTGGATATCGATGTGGAGGAAACCGGCACTACCTTTGAGGAAAATTCCTTTTTGAAGGCGGATGCGGTTATGAAAGCTACCGGTCTTCCAGCTTTGGCTGACGATTCCGGTATTGCGGTAGACGCATTAAACGGTGAACCGGGTATTTATTCAGCCCGGTATGGTTTTGACGATTCCCTGGATGACTGGGGCAGAGTGTATCTGCTTCTGAAAAACACAGAGCATGTACCGGACGAAAACCGTCAGGCACAGTTTGTGTGCGTGATCACGATGGTAACCCCGGAAGGGCAAACCATTCAGGCAAGGGGCGAGGTTCACGGCTATTTGACCCGGGAGCCGGCAGGTGAAGGCGGCTTTGGCTATGATCCGATTTTCTACTATCCGCCCTTTGGCAAAACCTTGGCAGAGGTCAGTCCGGAGGAGAAAAATTCTGTATCCCACAGAGCCAACGCACTGAAGCTGTTTTATGAAAAGATGAAGGAGGCCGGCTATGCTGACAAGTAAGCAGCGCGCAGAGCTTCGGTCTCTGGCAAATACATTGGAAACGACCCTGATCGTTGGCAAAGAGGGAATTACCGACGGTGTGATTTCTGAAACAGAAACCCAGCTGACTGCCAGGGAATTAGTCAAAGGCAAGGTGCTGGAGGGGGCAATGCTGACCCCTCGGGAGGTTTGCGATGCCATTTGTGAGGCGACCGGCGCTGACGGTGTGTCGGTGATCGGCACGAAATTTGTGATATACCGCTTCAGCGAGAAATTGCATCAACAGAATCAAACCGGCAGAGCCAGGAATAAGCCGATATCTGTTGCCAAGGCTAACCCGGTGCGCAAAGGCGCGCAGGCGCGGCGGCAGGCAGCACAAAAGGTCCGGGAGCAGCGCAATGCTTATTTCCGGCAGCAGGCAATTGATAAAGCGATCGAACGGGATCGGGAGCGTCAGCTTCGGGAAAAAGAGTAACCGTTCTTAGGAGGGGACATAATGGAGCACACCGGTATTTACGGCGGCTGCTTTGACCCACCCCATTTGGGTCATATTCAGGCGGCAAAACAGGCGATTGAAGAAAGAAAACTGGACAAGCTTCTGGTTGTCCCTACGGTAGCTGCGCCCAAAGAACCGCCGCTACCGGATACAGTCGATTTGGAACATCGCCTGCAAATGCTGAAGCTGTGCTTTGCGGCTGTTCCCCAGGTGCAAATTCAATCTCCCGATGAAAAACCAGACAACATATTTCCGGACGAGCAACGTGTGGAGGAATCGGCTTCTACCCTCAGTGGTGCAGATATGCGGCGGTTGCTGGCCTTCCGATGCGCGGATGATTTTTTGCCGGATGATGTTGCCCGGTATATCCAGATGCACAACCTTTACGGCACCGGGGACAATCTGCGGTTTTTGCCAATGGAAAAGCTGGAGCAGGCGGTCGTTCGCCTCCTGAAGCCAAACCGCATTGCCCACGTGCTGGGATGCCGGTACACAGCGGCAGAGCTGGCGCGGGTCTGGGGCGCGGATGAAACGGATGCAGCCAGAGCCGGACTGCTCCACGATATCACCAAAGCACTGGATGGTCCGCTGCAATTGACTTTGTGCCGTGCCTATGGTATACTTTTGGACGATTTTTCCGTCCAAAATCCCAAAACGCTCCACGCCCTCACCGGCAGCTTGGTAGCTGAGCGGATATTTGGGGAAAATGATGCGGTGGTCAACGCGATCCGCAGCCACACCACCGGAAAAGCAGATATGAACCTGCTGGAAAAGATCATTTATGTGGCAGACTATATGGAGCCAAACCGAAGCTTCGATGGCGTTGAGGAACTGCGAAAACTGGCTTTTACAGATATTGATAAGGCGCTGCAGCTGGGCCTTGAAATGACGCTTGCTATGCTGCGTCAGCAGGGCAGGGAGATCTCACCGGAATCCCAGCAGGCATTAGCTTGGCTAAACGGAAAGGATGAATGTGTATGTTAACAGCAAAGCAGGTAGCCTATGAGGTTACCAAGGCGTTGGACAGTAAAAAGGGTATGGATATCAAGCTTTTGAAAATCAGCGATATCTCCAGCCTTGCAGATTATTTTATTATTTGCACCGGTACCTCCAACACCCACGTTAAAACCTTGTGCGATCACGCAGAGTACGTGTTTGAACAGCTGGGTGAGCCGATGCTTGGTCGGGAAGGACACCGGGGAAACACCTGGGAGCTGCTGGATTTCGGCAGCGTCGTTGTCCACGTGTTCACAGAAGAGGCCCGGGAATTTTATGCTTTGGAGCGCCTGTGGGCGGATGCCAAGCAAATCGATTTAAGCGATATCATTATAGCCGAATGAAAGAAGGAAACAGGCAATGAATTACGAACATAGTCAGGTCGAAGCTAAGTGGCAAAAATATTGGCAGGAGCATAACACCTTCTACACCGATGTTTGGGACTTTTCCAAGCCGAAGTATTATGTTTTGGATATGTTCCCGTATCCCTCCGGTGTGGGTCTGCACGCAGGCCATCCGGAAGGCTACACCGCTACGGACATTATGTCCCGTATGAAGCGGATGCAGGGCTACAACGTTCTGCACCCTATGGGCTACGATTCCTTCGGTCTGCCGGCAGAGCAATATGCAGTCAGCACGGGCAATCACCCCAACGGCTTCACTCAGGAAAACATCAAAACCTTCTCCAAGCAGCTCAAAGAGCTGGGCTTTGATTATGACTGGTCTAAGATGACAGCAACCTCTGATCCGGAGTTTTATAAGTGGACACAGTGGATATTTAAGAAGCTGTGGGAAGCTGGCTATGCCAAGCGGATCGAGATGCCTGTTAACTGGTGCGAGGAGCTGGGTACGGTCCTTGCCAACGATGAAGTTATTGACGGCAAGTCGGAGCGTGGCGGCTACCCGGTTGTGAAGAAAAATATGATGCAGTGGGTCATTGACCAGCCTGCCTTTGCCGAAAAGCTTCTGGAGGGTCTAGAGGAAATTGATTGGCCTGAGTCTACCAAAGAGATCCAGAGAAACTGGATCGGTAAGTCCACCGGTGTTGAGGTGGATTTCAAACTGGTAGGTGGCGGAGAATTCTCCATTTATACTACCTGTATCGAGACTATCTACGGCATTACCTTTATGGTTCTTGCTCCCGACGGCAAGATCGTGCAAGGTCTTATGGACCGCGTGGAGAACAAAGAAGAGGTGGAGGCCTATATTGCCGAAGCGGCTAAGAAGAGCGATATCGACCGTACCGATGCCACTAAGACCAAGACCGGCTGCCCCTTAAAGGGCGTTTATGCCATCAATCCGGTCAACGGCAAGGAAGTGCCTGTATTTATCGGTGATTTCGTTCTGGGTAATTATGGCACCGGCGCGGTTATGGCTGTTCCCAGCCACGACCAGCGTGATTTTGAGTATGCCGTTGCCCATGATATTCCGATGATTCAGGTCATTGAAGGCCGTGATGTTTCGGAGTGCGCCTTTGAAAAGCAGGATTATCTGGGTAAGGGTTGCAAGCTTATGAACTCCGAGGAGTTTACCGGTCTGACGGTGGAAGAGGCAAAGGAAGCCATCACCGACAAGCTGGAAAAAGCAGGGGTTGCCAGAAGAAAGAACAACTATCATTTCCGGGAGTGGATCTTCGCCCGTCAGCGTTACTGGGGCGAGCCGGTTCCCTGTGTGTACACCGAAGACGGGGAGACGGTATTCCTGCCCGACGAGCAGCTGCCCTTGATCTTGCCGGAGCTGGAAGATTACAAGGGTAAAAACGGTCACGCACCCCTGGAGAATGCTGCTGAGTGGAAGCGGTATGACCAGGATGGCATCAAAGGTCTCCGGGAGACCTCCACGATGCCCGGTAGCGCCGGTTCTTCCTGGTAC
>JAZSRR010000037.1:0-4156 GCA_045538605.1 Faecousia sp. | reverse complement strand
ATTTTTAAAAGGAGAAAGCGTATAATGAAAGACTTTATCACCGATCCCGCAACAAAGTTTGACTTCCAGCCCCATGACTTTGTCCCCTTCAAGGACAAGAAGGTCTGCGAGTATGTCCGCAGCCTGAGCGGCAAGGACCTGGAAAAGCGTGAGCCCTGGTGGCATCCCGAATTTGATGTTAAGGTTATTATGAACCCCCATCCCATTCTGATCGCTACCCTGTTCTCCCGCCTGAAGGCAGCTTCCGAGGCTGGCAAGACCTTCACCATGATCCTGGGCAACCCCGAGCCCGACACCTACATTCCTCTGGCTCAGCTGATCAACTACTTCCAGGTTGACTGCTCCAAGGTACACCTGTTCGCCGAGGACGAATGGGCTGACCAGGACGGCAATATCGCTCCTATCACCTATGTGGCCGGCTTTGCCCACTCTATGATCAAGTACTTCTACTACCAGATCGATGAGAAGCTGCGTATGCCTATGGAGAATGTCCATTTCCCCACCAATGAGAATATTAAGGATTACTCCAAGATCATCAACGATATCTCCGAGGGCGGCGCTGACATCGCTTCCACCTCTCCCGGTTGGGCAGGCCATATGGCTTTCGTTGATCCCATCCCCGAGTTCATCGGCAGCGGCGACATCGAAGAGTGGCTGAACCAGCCTGCGCAGATCGTGAAGCTGCACCCCATGACCATTATGCAGAACTCCCTGAACGGCACCTTCGGTCAGTCCGGCGACATTGCCAACGTACCTCCCTGCGCCGCAACCATCGGACCTATCGATGTAATGCGCGCTAAGGAGCGTATCGAGGTTCACGCTCTGGCTACCTGCGGTACTTTCTCCTCCTGGCAGAGAATGATCTCCCGTCTGTGCACTCACGGTCCTATCACTCCCTACCTGCCCTCCACTATGCTGCAGACCAAGAAGACTCAGGTCTACATCAGCGAGGAGTTGGCTGCACCCTTCCAGTGCTGGGAGAAGGTTGGCTACTAATTCAATATCCAATTAATAACCACCCGGGAGCATTTGCTCCCGGGTAACTAAACTCGGAGGAACGAAAGATGAAAAGAGTGCTTTCTTTATTGCTGGCTGCAATGCTGCTTCTGGGTATGCTTACCGGCTGCCAGAACACAGAAAAGCCGGGTGATACCGCCACCTCGGAAGTAACCCAAAGCGCAGAGGAGCAGGAGATTTTGAAGATCCTGTTTATCGGTAACAGCCATTTCCAGGATGCCAGCACGCTTCTTTATGAGGTGTTCCAGAAGGAGATGCCGGATCAGAAGCTGGTGATCGGCTTTTTGTACAAGGGCAGCGCCAGAGTTGCCCAGCACGCAGAGAACATTCGGAACAACAACCCGGATTATGAGTACTTTAAGAATACAGATGGCACTTGGAGATCCACCCAGGCGGTATCTATTGATATGGCACTGGCAGATGACGTCTGGGATATTGTCCTGACCCATCAGATGAATTTCCGCGGCGCATTGGACAGCGAATATGTTGCAGAGGATTTCAAGACATTATTTGATACCATTCTGGAGAAAAACGCGATCACGCCCAAGCTTGGCTTTATGATGACCTGGGGTAACCCGGATAACTACGAGCTGTATCTGAACGATGATGCGCCTTATAGTATCAACGCAATGTTTGGTCAGTCCACAGAAAACTGGCGTGCACCGCTGGAAAAGAACTTCGCCGGCGCTGACGGCAAATATGATATGAAGCTCGGTTATGAAAAGATTATGGAAAAAACCGAGCAGTATATGGCAGATACCACCAATTTCTTGGGTAAAAATTACTTAAATTATTTACTGCCCACCGGAACGGCTGTGATGTATGCCATCCAACAGCAGGGACGTCCTCAGAATGAAATTTTCCGGGATTATACCCACCTGAACGATTACGGCCGCCTGATTGCCGCCTATCACATTTATGCTCAGCTGATGGGTCTTACCGCTATCGAGGATGTAAAGGTAGACACCATTCCGACCAAGCTGCATCAGAGCCGTTCTGAGTATCCGTCCGCATTGACGCTGGAAGTGGATGAAAAAATGAAGTCCGACCTGATTGCTTCAGTCAATTGGGCGCTGACAAATCCCTATAAGCTTCCGTAATTACAAAATCACCAAACCCAAGGGTTTGGTGATTTTTTCGTGAATATTTGTCAAAAAGCCATATCTTTTACCGAAAATCTTGTTCCGGAACCAAAATAATGATAGCATAAATGCAGCTTGTTATGAAAGGATTGTTTGCCTTGTACGCATTACTTGCTTTCTTACCGATTTTGTTCTGTGTGGTTGCAATGGCGGCATTTAATATGCCGGCAAAGCGGGCAATGCCCATCAGCTGGCTGATGGCAGCAGTTCTGGCATTTTTCTGCTGGAAGATGGAACTGCTTTCGGTCGTTGCCTACTCTTTGTACGGCTTACTCAGTTCTATTGATGTGCTGATTATTATCTTGGGCGCTATTGTGGTTATGAACACCTTAAAAATGTCCGGCGGTATGGCAACTATTAATAATGGCTTTCGCAGCATTAGTCCGGATGCCCGTGTTCAGGCGGTCATCATTGGCTTTTTGTTCGTTTCCTTTATTGAAGGCGCGGCAGGCTTTGGTACGCCGGCTGCGCTGGCAGCGCCGTTGATGGTAAGCCTTGGTTTCCCACCGGTGGCTGCAGCAATTGTTGCTCTGATTTGCGACAGTACTGCCGTTTCCTTTGGCGCAATCGGCACACCGGTCGCCCAGGCGATCCAATGCCTCGGTCCGGAGGTGGCAACTGACAGTTTCAAAAATGCCCTTTCCCTGTGGACGGCAATTCCCCACGCGGTAGCCGGTATTTCTGTTCCGTTTATGGCAATTGCCATTATGTGTAAATTCTTTAGTAAAGAACGCTCGGTGAAACCGGCGTTGGAGGTTTTGCCTTTTACAGTCTTTGCCGGATTAAGCTTTACTGTGCCGTACCTGTTGGTTGCTGTATTTTTGGGTTATGAATTCCCCACAATTTTTGGCGCACTGATTGGTCTGGTCATTACTGTTCTTGCTGCCAGAAAGGGTTTTCTGATTCCCAAGCGGGTATGGACCTTTGGTCCGGAAAATCAGTGGGATGAAAGCTGGAAGGCAAGCCAAACCCCCGCAGAGCCGAAACCTTCCAATATGTCGTTGATCCGGGCGTGGCTGCCGTACATTCTGATAGCGATTATCTTGGTACTCACCCGGATTCCGGCTCTGGGCATTAAGGGCTTGCTTAATGATACCAATTCCATATTTGTCCTGAAAACTCCCGATTTGTTCGGTGTTTCCGGCACAGCCTACACCTTAAAATGGGCGTTTCTCCCAGGCACAGTATTTGTTCTGATTGCGTTGGTTACTATTTTCCTGCACAAAATGCGCAGGGATGAGGTAAAGAAGGCCTGGGCAGATTCTGTCAAACAGGTCAGCGGTGCGGCGATTGCCCTTGTGTTCGGTCTGGCGCTTGTTCAGCTGATGCGGTTCTCCGGTGCCAATGATGTATCCGACCCGGGTATGAAGAGTATGATCTTCTATATGGCGGAGGCAATTTCTAAAGTAGGTAAATTGCTCTATGTGATCGTTTCGCCGGTGATTGGCGTTCTTGGTTCTTTTATTTCCGGTTCCAATACCGTCGCCGTTACGCTGTTTACAAATCTGCAGCAGATGTCCGCGGCCAACCTGGGGCTGTCTCAGGTTATTATTGTGGCAGTCAATATTGTTGGCGGTGCTATTGGCAATATGATTTGTGTCAACAATGTGGTGGCTGTTTGCGCAACGGTAGGCACTTTTGGGAAAGAGGGAAAGATCATTCGCACCTGTACCATCCCTGCAGTCATTTATACAGTAATCGTGATCGCTGTGGTAATTGCCTTTGTAGGTGTGATATAAAAATACAATAAAAAGGCGTGCCGGGGCACGCCTTTTTTGATAGAGACGCAGTCTTTGGCGTGGTTAGAATACTGTGGTGTTTTTATAAGGGAAAAAGCAAAAAAACACTTGACAATTCTATGCCGCACCGCTATAATAAGCGTGTTCTGTTTGACCCGCCGGTATAGCCCAGTTGGTAGAGCAACTGATTTGTAATCAGTAGGGCGGGGGTCCGAGTCCGTCTACCGGCTCCAAGCAGACGGTAGAAGTTTATATGGG
>JAZSRR010000089.1:0-7680 GCA_045538605.1 Faecousia sp. | reverse complement strand
CCGGAACAACCGGGGCAAGAGCCTTTTGCTGGCGGTGATCGGCAGTGAGTCCCTCAACAACGGCGTCAACATCTGCGCCGCCCACACTGACTCCCCCCGTCTGGACTTAAAGCCCAATCCTCTGTATGAGGACAGCGAGATCGCTTTCTTCAAGACCCACTACTACGGCGGCATTAAAAAGTACCAGTGGCCCACCGTTGCTCTGGCGCTTCACGGTGTGGTGTGCAAGAAGGACGGAACTACCGTTACCGTAACCATCGGTGAGGAAGACAACGATCCCATTCTGGTGGTTTCCGACCTGCTGATTCACCTGTCTGCCGACCAGATGAAGAAGCCCCTGGCAGAGGGTATTGTTGCCGAGCAGCTCAATGTGATCATGGGTACGGAGCCGCTGCAGGGTGAGGGCGCTGATCTGGTAAAGCTGCACGTTATGAAGCTTCTGAACGAGAAATACGGCATTACCGAGGCGGATTTCCACTCTGCCGAGCTGACCATCGTGCCTGCTGGCAAGTGCCGGGAGGTGGGTCTGGACCGGAGTCTGCTGGGCGCTTACGGCCACGACGACCGGGTTTGTACCTATGCCCAGATCGAGGCAATGCTGTCCCTGACCTGCCCCAAGCATACTGCCGTATGCATTCTGGCAGACAAGGAAGAGATTGGCTCTGTGGGCGTGTCCGGTATGAAGAGTATGGCATTTGACACCTTTATGCAGGACATCTGCGATGCTACCGGCGGCAATCTGAACCGGTGCTATGAAAACTCCTTCTGCCTGTCTGCCGACGTTACCAACGCCTTTGACCCCAACTTTGCCGAGACCTGCGATAAGCGGAACAACAGCCAGTTAAACTACGGCGTTGCCATTTGCAAGTATACCGGCGCCCGGGGTAAGAGCGGCGCTTCCGATGCTTCTGCCGAGGCAATGCTCCATGTGCGCAAGACCTTGGAGAATGCGGGCGTCCGGTGGCAGATCGCTACCATGGGCAAGGTTGACCAGGGCGGCGGCGGTACTGTTGCAGCTTATATGGCAAACCGGAACATCGTTACAGTGGATGCCGGCGTGCCGGTGCTGTGTATGCACGCGCCGACGGAGCTGGTTTCCAAGCTTGACTGCTATATGACTATGCTGGCCTGCAAGGCTATTTACGAGGTATAAGCGTATACAAAAATGACGGATGGGTTTCCATCCGTCATTTTTCTTCTGTTTTATACTCCCGGGGTGTTTTTTTCATGATCTGCTTAAAGATCCGGGCAAAATTCCGGGCGTCCAGACCCACCGCCCTGGCAATGGCCGATACCGGCTCATCGCTTTCCTTCAATAAAGTGCAGGCCTTTTCAATCCGTATCTCTGCCAAATATGCCGCCGGTGTTTTTCCGATTTTTTCCTTAAACACGGTGGAAAAATAGCACCGCTCCAGTCCCATTTGGTCTGCCAGCCATTGTACATTGATTGGTTGGTTATATCTGGCTTCAATCAGCTTCAGTACCTGACTTGCCCAGGCATCCCATTCCTTTTGTCGGGTATCCCGTGTAAGAATTCCCAATATTTCGTAGGTGTACCCCTTACGCAAATATTCTGCACCGACTTCCGTAGCATAGCGCAGTTGCTCCAGTTTCTCCATTCGGCTCAAGACCCTTTGAAAAACCTCCGGCGGCGCAAATGGCTTTTGGGAGGTGAAGCCGGCAGCAGTAAATGCCTGCTGGATATCTTTGCCGGTCAAAATGCAGGAGTACCCGCCCCGGCGATTGGCTACGCTTGAGATATGGGCTACCCTGTCCCCGGGAAGCAGCACATAGCAATCTCCTGCTTTTACAGGAAACCACACCCCGTTAATTATGACAGCGCCTTCTCCATAGGTACAGCACTCCAACAAATAAACATCCCGGACGATCGGGCCATAGATACCACCTCCACGGGTAATATCCTTTACACAAAAGCAAGATAAATCATTCTCCGATTTTGCAAATTGGGAAGCGTGCATTTCTATCATACCTCCAAACAAAAATAAGACTTCCTATTGCCTTAACCCTCTGAAAAACACTGATTTACAATTGATTATAACACATACAAAAGAATTGTACAATTATAAATACAAACAAATTGAAGATTTAACCAAACATTTTTGTCTTGTTTATTTATATAGAATACCCTATACTAAAGATATCAGGCAGCTTACTACCTGAACCACTTAAAAATTCTCAGGAGGATATGACAATATGAGCAAGAAAGTCAGAATTGGTATCATTGGCGTTGGTTCCTTCTCCAGAAACCATATCAGAGGTGTTGCAGAAGCCTACAACGCTGAGCTGGTAGGCTTGGCTGATCCCGACGAGACCCGTCTGCATCAGCACGATGAAAAATACCGCATAGCCGAGGTTCCCCACTACACCAACTATCACGAAATGCTGGCTCGCGATGATGTTGACGCAATCATCGTTTCCACCAACGACCAAGCCCACTGCGAGGTTACCGTCGATGCGCTCAGAGCCGGTAAACCTGTCCTGTGTGAAAAGCCCATGGCTTTGAACACCGCAGATTGCAAGGCTATGATCGATGCCAGCAAAGAAACCGGTTCTATGCTGATGATCGGTCAGGTTGCTCGTTTTAACCCCTCTTCAGCGAAAATCATCGAAATCGCTAAAAGCGGCAAGCTGGGCGAAATTTTCTATGTTGAGTCTGAGTATGCCCATGACTACTCCAAGATCCCCGGTGCTACCGGCTGGCGTCGCGATCCCGATCGCCACGGCATTGTCGGCGGCGGCTGCCACTCTGTAGACCTGCTGCGCTGCATTGCCGGCAACCCCGAGGAGGTATTTGCATATTCCAGCAATAAGGTTCTCACCGATTGGCCTGTTTATGACTGCACCGTTGCTACTATGAAATTCCCCAACGGCGTACTGGGCCGGATGTTCTGCTCCATCGGCGCAAAGCGTCCTCAGGTAGACCGCACCGTTATCTATGGTACCAAAGGAACCTTGTATAGGGACGTCGCACACGGTACTTATCTTTATCTGGACAAGGTATCCGATGAACCTATGTTTGAGGATATGAACCAGCATATGCTCCGCGTTCATCTTCCCGTTGGCAACAAGGGCCACAATACCGGCGCCGAGATTGAAGAATTCTGTTCTGCCATTTTAGAAGGCCGCGAGAGCTCCTGCCCCGGTATCGAAGGCGCGATCACTGCCTATACCTGTATGGCAATGGTTGAGTCCTCCAAAACCGGCAAGCCCGTAAAGCTGAACTACGATTTCCTGTAAGTATAAAAATAAAAGTGAGGGAGCGATCCCTCACTTTTATTTTTCTTCTTTATACTCCCGGGGTGTTTTTCCGGTAAGCTTTTTGAACACCCGGTAAAAGTTTTTGCCGCCTAAACCGACGGATTCTGCTACAGACAACGCAGATGCGTCCGTTTCCTTGAGTAAAATACAAGCCTTCTCGATCCGTATGGCATTCAGATATTCCAAGGGCGTCCTTCCGGTCTTTTCCTTAAATACCGTAGAAAAATAGCAGCGCTCTAAGCCCATCTGATCTGCCAGCCACTGTACGGTGATCGGCTCATTATACCACGCTTCCATCAGACACACCACCCGGTTTGTCCAAGCATCGTATTCCTTTTCCTGGGCGTTACGGGTCAAAATACCCAATATTTCATAAAGACCAGCCATTCGTTTATATTCCGCGCCAATATCCGTGGCATAGCGCAGCTGCTCCAGTTTCTCCATTTGCCGTAAAATCTTCTGAAAAACCTCAGGGGGTGCAAAGGGTTTTTGTGCAGTCATACCGGCAACGGAAAAAGCGCGGCCGATCAGTGCGCCGTCAAAGGCGCAGGAATAACCTCGACGGGGGTTTTGGGCGTCTGCGGTGTGGATTATCTTATCACCGGGAAGCAATACATAGCAGTCCCCCGGTTTGACAGGAAACTCTGTTCCGTTGATGATCACAGACCCTTTTCCCTGATAGCAACACTCCAACAGATAAATATCCCGTACGATCGGTCCGAAGCTGCGCCCGGCCCGGGCATTATCTTTGACGCAAACACAGAAAAAATCACGATTTCTTTCTTTGCGCTGCAGCAAACTCATACAAGCACCAACCTCCAAACAAAATAGGACACCGCATTTGTTTTCTTTTTTTGAAAAACCCTTTATTTCATTGGTTTTTAACTACTGTAACATAAATATCATCTTTTCGCAACTTTATATACCAAACAAATTGGGATATTTTACAAACATTTGTGGCTTGTTTTTCCCTTTGTATAATCCTATACTACAGGTGTCAGGCCAAATTGCGCCTGAACTACTTAACATTTTTCAGGAGGATATCGCATATGAGTAGAAGAGTTAGAGTTGGTATCGTTGGTATCGGAAGCTTCTCCAGACTGCACATCAAGGGCGCTCTGGACGCTGTCAACGCTGAGCTGGTTGCCCTGGCTGATCCCGACGAGACCCGTCTGCATCAGCACGACGAAAAGTTTAAGGTTGGCCATCTGGATCACTACACCAACTACGACGAAATGCTGGCACGGGACGACATCGAAGCCATTCTTGTTGCTTCCAACGACCAGGCTCACGCTGAGCTGACTGTAAAGGCTCTGCGGGCAGGCAAGCACGTTTTGTGCGAAAAGCCCATGGCTCTGACGATGGACGACTGTATCGCTATGATCAACGCAGAAAAGGAAACCGGCAAGAAGCTGATGGTTGGTCAGGTTACCCGTTATGACGGCGTGTGCAGCAAGGCTGTTCAGATGATCAAGGACGGCGTCATCGGTGATATTTACTATGTTGAGTCCGAATATGCCCACGACTATTCCAAGATCCCCGGCACCAACGAATGGCGGAAGGATCCCGCTCGCCACGGCATCATCGGCGGCGGCTGCCACGCTGTGGACCTGCTGCGTTCCATTGCAGGCAACCCCATTGAGCTGAGCGCTTATTCCAACAACAAGTGCCTGACCGAGTGGCCGGTATACGATTGCTCCGTTGCGATTTTCAAATTCCCCAACAACGTGATCGGCAAGGTAATGTCCTCTATCGGCTGCAAGCGCGGCGCTACCAGACAGACCAGCGTTTACGGCACCAAGGGTACCCTGGTGTTCACCCGTTCCAACATTGACCTGTTTACCGAGCATTTCTCCGACACTCTGGATATCAAAGACCAGTTCAAAGTCAGAATTCCCATTCCGGTACAGAAGAACGACCACAATGTTCTGGGAGAGATCACAGATTTCTGTGAAGCTATTATTGAGGACAAGCCGGTTCCCTGCACCGGTAAGGACGGCGCAATTACCGCCTATACCTGTATGTCCATTGTGGAGGCATCCAAAACCGGTATGCCTGTAAAGCTGAACTACGATTTCGCATAATAACCAACAAAGCACAATAACCAATCATAACCACCGGCCGTGCCGGTGGTATGCACAGACCCCTTAGGGTCTTTTGCTAGCCGAGCCTATAGGCTCATCGAATTATCTTTCGCTTGCGTGTCCCGCCCTACCGCCGCAGATGCGGTTGTTTGCAAACCTATGGCCCCCTCTGACGAGGGGGCTGTCAGCCAAGCTGGCTGACTGGGGGAGAGAATTTTCTCTACTTGTTTCTCTCCCTCCGTCAAAAATCAAATAGACTTTTGCCACCTCCCTCATCAGAGGGAGGCTTTCCGCTGTGGTGGGACTATGCATAGCTAAAGCTTTTTGGAACCACCGGCACTACCGGTGGTATTCTTATACAACTAAAATGACGGATGGCTCCCATCCGTCATTTTTTATCCTTTTTATACTGCAAGGGTGTCTTTTTCATTATCTGCTTAAAAATCCGGGCAAAATTCCGGGCGTCCAGACCCACCGCACGGGCAATGGCCGATACCGGCTCATTGGTCTCCCGAAGTAAAATACAAGCCTTTTCAATCCGCACAGAGGTTAAGTAAGCCGAGGGAGTCCAACCGGTTTTTGCCTTAAAAAGACTGGTGAAGTAATTGCGTTCCAGGGACAGCTCCTTTGCCAGACTCTGAACAGTAATGGGCTGGTCATACTTCGCTTCAATCAAACCGATAACTCGATTAACCCAGATATCCCGTTCCGTATTGGGCGCGTGACGCAGCAGGGCGGCTAAAATTGCGTTGATACCGGCAGTTCTACGGAATTCTGCTCCCAAATCTGTATCCCGGAGCAGCTTCGCCAGCTTTTCCATTTGCTCCAAAACCTCCGAGAATACTTCCCGGGGCGCATAAGGACTTTTGGCACTGAAGCCGGCACTGACAATGGCTCTGCCGGCCTGCAATCCGTTAAAGGCGCAGGAGTAGCCCCGGCGGGGATCCGTCTCATCGGTAATATGGGTTACCTTATCTCCGGGAAGCAGTACATAGCAATCTCCCGGTCCCACCGGAAAATATTCCCCATTAATGACTACTGCGCCACAACCCTCTACACAGCACTCCACGATGTAGGTATTTCGCACTGCCGGACCGTAAACGATTCCGGGAGGCGGATTGTCCGGAACGCAGGTATATAAAAGCAGGTTTTCCACCCTAGGATTGCCGTTTCTAAGCTCCAAAACCGCTCCCTCCTTGCAAATTGAAGAAAACATCTATGTTTTTTGTATTGTATTTCCCTGTAAATATGATATGATTTTGGTGTAAGGCGTTTTTGTCATAATAGCATAACGAACAAAAAAAGGCAAGTTTGCTTATAAAAACGCCAAAAATAAATCTTACTTACAACAAGGAAGGAAGATCATTATGGCAAGAAAAGTTAGACTTGGTATGATTGGTATCGGCTCTTTCTCCAAGGTGCAGCTGAAGGGCGCGCTGGCAGCGGAAAATGCAGAGCTGGTTGCTCTGGCTGACCCGGACGAGACCCGTCTGCATCAGCACGACGAACTGTACAACATCGGTCATTTGGACCACTACACTGACTACCACGAAATGCTGGCCCGGGACGATATCGAGGGCGTTATTGTGGTTACCAATGACCAGGCCCACCGGCAGCCCACTGTGGATGCCCTGATGGCAGGCAAGCACGTTCTTTGCGAGAAGCCCATGGCTCTGAATCTGGACGACTGCCGCGCTATGATTGAGGCAGAAAAGGCCTCCGGCAAGATGCTGATGGTCGGTCAGATCGGCCGTTACACCCCCTCCTTTAACGATGCTATCAAGCTGATCGAGCAGGGCGCGATCGGTGAGATCTTCTTTGTAGAGTCCGAGTACGCCCACGATTACTCCAAGATCCCCGGCGCTACTGGCTGGCGTAAGACCCCTGAGCGCCACGCAATTATCGGCGGCGGCTGCCATGCAGTTGACCTGCTTCGTCGGATCGCCGGTAACCCCACCGAGGTTTCCGCATTCGCAAACCACAAGGTTCTCACCGATTGGCCGGTAGATGACTGCACCGTTGCCATTATGAAGTTCCCCAACGATGTCATCGGTAAGGTTATGTGCTCCATCGGCTGTAAGCGCAGCTACACCATGCGTACCTGTGTCTACGGCACTGAGGGCACTCTGGTCTTCAACTCCAGCTCTATCGATATGTACAAGGATCATTTCTCTGATGACCCGGTGCTGAAGGATCGGAAGCAGCATGTTATGAAGATTCAGGTTCCCACCGGTCATGATGATCACAATACCAAGGGTGAGATCACCGATTTCTGCAACGCCGTTATTGAAGGCAAGCTGGCCAGCTGCACCGGCGT
>JAZSRR010000113.1:0-20820 GCA_045538605.1 Faecousia sp. | reverse complement strand
AGTCATTTGCTTTGAAAACGTCCGCAACCTCGCTGATGGTTACAAAGGCTTTGGGATCGATGCTGTGGATAATATTTCGCATTTTGGCAATTTGGAAGCGGTTTACAACAAAATAGATGATGGTCTTTTCCGCATTGGAATAGCCGCCGGTAGCGGACAGCTTGGTGGTACCGCACTCAAAGGCGGCAATCAGCGCTGCGTTAATTTCTTCTGCCTTGTCGGTTATGATCATAACCTCCTTGGAGCGGTCAAAGCCTTCCACCACAAAGTCCACGGTTTTTAGTCCTGCGGCGTAGGTTACGATGGAATACAGCGGCAAAATCCAGCTCTGCATAATAAAACCGCAAACAATGTAAAGCAGCACATTGTACAGCATCACAAAGGTGCCGACGGTTATACTAAGCTTTTTCGCGAAAATAACTGCCAGAACTTCTATGCCGTCAATTGCTCCGCCGTATCGGATGGTCATACCGCTGCCAACTCCGGAAATCATTCCGCCAAAGAGCGCGCAAAGGAGCAAATCTTCTCCGGCAAGAGGAGATGCCATACTCACATCAATAGGCAAAACATCGGTAATCAGCCAAGACATCAGAGAATAAATCATAACGGTAAAAACCGAGTAAACCGTAAAGGCGATCCCCTGCTTTTTCAGTCCGAATAAGAAAAGCGGAATATTTAATAGCAGCAAAAAAACAGACAAGCTCATATATTCCGGAGTGATCTGGGAAAGCAATATGGAGGTTCCGGAAATTCCGCTATCGTAAAGATTGACCGGCGCCAAAAATACGGTAACACCAAATGCGTTGATACAGCCGGCAACAAACAGCAAAGCAAAATTCTGCCAGCGGAGTGTTTTCAGCTCCTCTAAGATATTCCTCATAAATCGCATCGCTCCTTCTTGGTTTCATTATACCATAGGTTTGCCCGTAAGGAAAGTCTTTTTATAAGAGAAAGCACCTGCTGCATAGCAGGTGCTTTGCTTTTTATTCCAGTTCAAAGGCGCCGGTATAGAGACGGTAATAGGTGCCCTTCTGGGCGATCAGATCCTCGTGGGTACCACGCTCGATGATCCTGCCCTGGTCCAGAACCATAATACAGTCGGAATTGCGGACGGTGCTTAACCGATGGGCAATGACAAAGGTAGTTCTGCCCTTCATCAGCGCGTCCATACCCTTTTGCACCAAAGCTTCCGTTCGGGTGTCGATGGAGGAGGTTGCCTCGTCCAAGATCATCACCGGAGGGTCCGCCACTGCCGCCCGGGCAATGGCAATCAGCTGGCGTTGACCCTGGGAGAGGTTGGCGCCGTTGCCGGTAAGCTCCGTTTGGTAGCCGTTGGGCAGACGGGTGATAAAATCGTGGGCATTGGCAAGCTTTGCCGCCTGGATGCATTCTCCGTCGGTGGCATCCAGCTTGCCGTAGCGGATGTTGTCCATTACCGTACCGGTGAACAGATTGGTATCCTGCAGCACCACGCCCAGAGAACGACGCAGGTCCGGCTTTCGGATCTTATTGATGTTGATATCGTCGTACCGGATCTTGCCGTCAGCAATGTCATAAAACCGGTTGATCAGATTGGTAATGGTGGTTTTTCCTGCGCCGGTTGCGCCCACAAAGGCGATCTTCTGACCCGGATGGGCATACAGGGTTACATCGTGTAGCACCGTCTTTTCCGGCACATAACCAAAGTCCACGTTGAACATAGTGATATCGCCCTGCAGCGGCGTATAGGTTACCGTACCGTCTGCCTGGTGGGGGTGCTTCCACGCCCACTGACCGGTACGCTGGGCGCATTCGGTAATATTGCCCTTTTCGTCGGTGCAGGCATTGACCAGGGTTACATAGCCCTCGTCCTGCTCCTGCTCCTGGTCCAGCAGCTCAAAGATCCGCTCTGCGCCGGCCAAAGCCATTACGATTGCGTTGATTTGCTGGGAAACGTGGCCGATGGGTTGGTTGAAGGTGCGGGAGAACAGCAAAAACGATACCAGCGCACCGGTGTTCAGCAAATTGCCACCCGAGGCAATGACCAAAAGACCGCCCACAATTGCCAAGATGGAGTACTGGATATAACTGATGTTGTTATTCACCGGGCCCATCATATTGGAAAAAGCGCCTGCCTGGAAAGCGTTACGCCGCAGCTCATCGTTGAGCTTGTCGAACTCTTCCTTACAAACTTCCTCGTGGGTAAACACCTTTACCACCCGCTGACCGCTGATCATTTCCTCCACATAGCCGTTTACCGCGCCCAGGGTTCTCTGCTGCCCTATAAAAAAGCCTGCGGATTTTCCGGCTACGGTTTTTGTGATGAACAGCACGCCGAACATCGATACAACGACCACAGCCGTCAGAATCGGTGAGGTAAAGAGCATCGCAAAAAACACGACCACAATGGTAATGACCGAGGAAATGCATTGAGGAATTGCCTGGGAGATCATCTGCCGCAGGGTGTCAATGTCGCTGGTGTAGCGGCTCATAATATCGCCGGCAGTATGGGTGTCAAAGTATCGCACCGGCAGGCGCTGCATATGGGTAAACATCGTATCCCGGATATTTTTCTGGATTCCCTGACCCACCGGCACCATAACCCACTGCTGTAAAAACGATGCCAGCAAGCCCACCAGGTAAATTCCTGCCATCACAAATAAAAATCCGATCAGCGGGGCAAAATCCGGAGAAGTCTCCTTGAGCATAGGCTTAATATAATCCTCAATCAGACTGCTCAGTGAGCCGTTGCTGGCCACCTGCGCCACAGTGGAGAGGATAATGCATACCACCATAATGATCAGTCTGCTCCGGTAGGGCTTCATATAGCTCAGCAGGCGGGCAAAGGTCTGCTTGGGATTTTTGGCTTTCCGGCCATCACCGCGCATTCTTACAGGAGGCATTATTCCTCACCTCCTTTAACTTGAGATTCATAAACTTCCCGGTAGATATCCGAGGTCTTCAATAAAGTTTCGTGGTCGCCCTGGGCCACAATTTTTCCGCCGTCCATTACCAGAATTAGATCCGCTTCCTGAACAGAGGCTACCCGCTGGGCGATGATCAGCTTGGTGGTGCCGGGGATTTCCTCGGCAAATGCCTTGCGAATCATTGCGTCGGTATGGGTGTCCACCGCAGAGGTGGAATCGTCCAAAATCAGAATTTTCGGCTTTTTCAGCAGTGCTCTTGCAATGCAAAGCCGCTGCTTCTGACCGCCGGATACGTTGGTGCCGCCCTGCTCGATATAGGTATCATAGCCATCAGGGAAATTCACAATGAAATCGTGGGCGCAGGCCAGACGGCAGGCGTGCTCCATTTCCTCGTCGGTGGCATTGGGGTTGCCCCAGCGCAGGTTCTCCTTGATCGTGCCGGTAAACAGCACGTTTTTCTGCAGCACCATTGCAACCTGATCCCGCAGCGCCTGAATATCATAGTCCCGGACATCCACACCGCCGACCCGGACACTGCCGCAGGCTGCATCGTAAAGCCGGGGAATGAGCTGCACCAAGGTAGATTTGGAAGAGCCGGTGCCGCCCAAAATACCCACCGTCTGTCCGGCGGTGATGTGCATATTCACATCCTCCAGGGCATACTTATCCGCGGTCTGGGCATAACGGAAGCAGACATTTTCAAAGTCAATATCTCCGTTTTTCACTTCCGTAACCGGGTTCTCCGGATCGTGAAGCTGAGGCTCCTCCGTGAGAATCTCACAGCAGCGCCGCATCGGCGCCCGAGACATGGTCAGCATCACAAACACCATGGACAGCATCATAAGGCCCATCAGTATCTGGGTGGTATAGGTGAACATAGAGGTCAGGTTGCCGGTGGTAAAGGTGGTGTCGCCGGACTGGACGATCATCGTTGCGCCTAAGTAGGAAATCGCCAAAATACTGCCGTACACAGCCAGCTGCATAAAGGGGTTGTTAAAGGCCATAATCCGCTCTGCCTTTACAAAATCCTTGTAAATGCTGCCGGAAATGGTGGTAAACTTTTCCTCCTCCTTGTCCTCCCGGACGAAGGATTTTACCACACGCATACCGTGGACATTTTCCTGCACCACATTGTTGAGCTTGTCATAGGTCTTGAACACCCGGTCAAAAATAGGAAATACCAGCTTGATCAGGATAAACAGCGCCAGACACAAAAGAGGCAGAGACACCATATACACCAGGCAAAGCTTGGGGCTTAACCGGTAAACATTGATGCTTGCCAGAATTATCATCATCGGACAGCGCACCGCCATTCGAATCATCATCTGGAAGCACATCTGGATATTGGCTACATCCGAGGTCAGACGGGTAACAATGGATGCAGTGGAAAGCTTATCGATGTTACCAAAGTCAAAAGTCTGCACCTTGTAGTACATATCGTGGCGCAAATTCCGGGAAAAGCCGGTAGCGGCATAAGATGCAAATACCGCCGAACCAATGCCGAACACCAGACTGCACAGCGCAGACAGTACCAGCATCAAGCCTTGATACCATACCACGCTCATATCTCCGGTTTTGATGCCAAAATCCACAAGCTTGGCAATAATGCCGGGGATACGGACCTCCATATATACTTCCCCTATCATACACACAGGGCTTAGTATCGCCGCCCATATATATTCCCGGATACTCCGGGACAGCGTTTTGAGCATACCCTCTCTCCTTTTCCAATCATACATCTTTCTTATTTTATAGCTATCACAAACAAAAAGCAATAGCAACGGAAAAAGTTTACAATTTATATAAAAGAAAGGCGGTTTACAACCACCCGAAAAAATGCTACAATAAGCAAAAAAGGGAGGTGAGGTAATGACGCGCTTTATAAGGCGTATGCTGGATGCGTTTCGCAGAGGCGATTTAATATTGCTGCTGCTGTGCGTTGTAACTACAGCTTTCGGTCTTTTAATGATTTCCAGCGCCACAATGGCAGAATCCAGCGGTCCCTGGCGATACCTCATCATTCAGCTTCTGGCATCCGCCGCCGGCATATTTGCCTATGTGCTGATTTCCTCCATCGATACAGATATTTTTTCTGAACATCGAACCGGTCTTGTGATTTTTAATACGGTTCTTCTTTTTATGCTGGTTCCTTTTGGCGTAACCGTTAACGGTAACCGAAGCTGGATCAGCCTGCCGATCCTACCCTTTAATATTCAGGCAGCGGAAATTTGCAAGATCACCTTTATTCTGATCATGGCGTCGGTAATGGCATCCCGGCAGAACAACCTGTCCAGTCCCCTTTCTGTGGGACATATGGCGCTGCATCTTCTTTTGCTGTTTGGTATCAACTTTGTGATCTCCAGTGATATGGGTGTTTCCCTTATTTTTGTTTTTATATTTCTTATTATGACCATTACCGGCGGTGTCAGCATCCTATGGTATGCCATTGCCGGCGGCGCCTTTGCCCTCGCTGCGCCGATCGCGTGGAACTTTATTCTGGCGGATTATCAAAAAGCGCGTATTGCGGTTATTTTTGACCCCAGTCTGGACCCCTACGGCACCGGCGCCATGTACCACAGCATCCGGGCTATGCGCTCTCTTACCGGCGGCGGTCTGACCGGTCAAGGTCTTTTTAACGGCAACCGCACCCAAGCCGGCGCTTTGTTTGCCCAGCACACCGACTATATTTTCGCCGCCATCGGCGAAGAACTGGGCTTTTTAGGCTGCCTTATGGTGCTGACACTTTTGGGGCTGATCATTTTCCGCTGCTTCTGGGTCGGCTTCCGCAGTCCGGATTTTTTGCGGCGTATGGTCTGCTTCGGCGCCGGCGCTGCCCTGACCTTCCAGGTGCTGATCAATGTGGGCATGTGTATCGGCGTTGCACCGGTTATCGGTTTGACCCTGCCCTTCATCAGCTACGGCGGCTCATCGATCATTACTTTATATGCAATGCTGGGTTTGGTCTCCGGTGTCTATGCCCGTCCGGAGCCTACCAGCCAGGAGCGGTATATCCACCCGCCACTTCACTATTACGGAGGAATTTCGCAATGAAAGAATTTATGGACAAGGATTTTCTTTTGGAAACCGAAACTGCCAAGCATTTGTATCACGATTATGCCAAAGCTATGCCTTTGGCGGACTATCACTGCCACTTAAATCCCCGGGAGATCTACGAGGACCGGCGATTTGAAAACCTGACCCAGGTTTGGCTGGGCGGTCTCCAGCAGGGCGTTTTGGCTGGCGACCATTATAAATGGCGGCTGATGCGCTCCAACGGCGTACCGGAGGAATATGTTACCGGTGATAAGCCGGCATACGATCGGTTTCTCCGGTTTGTGGAGGCTTTGGAAAAGGCGGCAGGAAATCCGATGTACCATTGGTGTCATTTAGAGCTGCAGCAATTTTTTGATGTTACCGAGCCCCTGACCTTGGAAAGCGCACCCCGGATCTGGGAGCACTGCAACAAGCTTCTGCAGGAAGACCCAGAGATGTCTGCACGAGGACTGATCCGCAAGGCAAATGTTGCCTTCATCGGCACCACCGATGACCCCATCGATGACCTTTCCTGGCACGAAAAAATAGCAAACGATGAAAGTATTTCCGTACAGGTTTGTCCTTCCTTCCGCCCGGATAAGGCAATGAATCTGCATAAGCCCGGCTTTGCCGACTATATGCAAAAGCTTGCCGCAGCCGTTGGCAAGGAGCGCCTGACAACCGTGGAGGAAGTCTGCTCGGCGCTGATTGACCGGATCGCTTATTTCCACGCTCACGGCTGCCGCGCCAGCGACCACGGCTTTGAGGCTGTATTTCCCTTCCGAATGATTTCTCTGAAGCAGGCAAATAAGATCTACAAAAAGGCATTGGCAGGAAAGACTTTGACACAAGAGGAAATTGAAGGCTACCAGACCGTTCTGATGCTGTGTGTAGGCAGGACCTATCACCGACTGGGAATTGCTATGCAGCTGCACTACTCCTGCCTGCGGAACACCAACCGCCGGATGTACGAAACCTTAGGTCCGGATGCCGGCTTTGACGCCATTGCTCAGAATGTCTGCGGAGAAAATATTTTCGCCTTCTTATCCGAGCTGGATGCAGAAAACGCCTGCCCCAAGACTATTTTGTACTCTCTCAACCCTGTGGACAACGCCCAGCTGGGCACCTTGGCCGGCAGCTTCCAGGGAAGCGAACTGCCCGGCAAAATTCAGCACGGCTCTGCCTGGTGGTTTAACGACCACAAAACCGGTATGATCGAGCAAATGACCTCTCTTGCCAATCTGGGAATTTTGGGGAATTTTATAGGAATGCTTACCGACTCCCGCTCCTTCTTAAGCTACGCCCGGCACGATTATTTCCGCCGGATATTGTGTAACCTGTTGGGCAATTGGGTGGAAAACGGCGAGTATCCCAACTGTGATGCGGCACTAAAATCCATTGTGGAAGGCATCTGCTTTACCAATGCCAAGCGGTATTTTGATATTTAAGTATAAAAATTGCGGATAGGATTAAACAGAACCCTATCCGCAATTTATTTTATTCTTATTTGCAGAAGTCCTTAGCAACCTCTACGATGTGCTCGGCGCTGAGACCGAACTGCTTCAGCAACGCAGCTGCAGGACCGGAGTGGCCAAACTCATCGTTAACACCGATCCGACGAACAGGAGTGGGCAGCTTTTCGGACAGGACGCCACAGACAGCCTCACCCAGACCGCCGATAACAGAGTGCTCTTCACAGGTGATCACCTTGCCGCACTGCTTGGCAGCAGCCAGAACCAGCTCCTCGTCCAGAGGCTTAATGGTGGCCATATTGATCACCATGGCGTTGATGCCGTCCTTTGCCAACTCCTCAGCAGCCAAAACCGCTTCGTAAACCAACAAGCCGTTGGCGATGATCGCCACATCTGTACCTTCCTTCAGCACCTCGCCCTTGCCGATTTCGAACTTGAAGTCCTCTGCGTGGAACACCGGAACAGCCAGACGGCCAAAGCGTAGGTAAACCGGACCCTCCAACTCATAAGCAGCTCTTACAGCAGCCTTGGCTTCCACATCGTCAGCCGGGCAGATCACGGTCATACCGGGAATGGCACGCATCAGTGCGAAGTCCTCACAGCACTGGTGAGACGCGCCATCCTCACCGACGGAAATACCGCCGTGGGTAGCGCCGATCTTTACATTCAGATGGGGGTAACCAATGGAGTTACGAACCTGCTCAAAGGCACGGCCGGCAGCAAACATTGCAAAGCTGGATGCGAAGGGAACCAGTCCTGCAGTGGACATACCGGCTGCCGCGCAAATCATATTTGCCTCAGCAATACCGAAATCAAAATGCCGGTCGGGGAAAGCCTTCTGAAAAACGCCGGTCTTGGTAGCGCCAGCCAGGTCAGCATCCAGAACAACCAGATTCTCTTTCTCTGCGCCCAGCTCTGCCAAAGCAGCACCGTAGCTGTCGCGGGTTGCAACTTTCTTCATTTCTGCCATTTTTACGCCTCCAATTCTGCCAGCTGAGCCTTCAGCTCAGTCATTGCCTGCTCGTACTCTGCATCGTTGGGCGCTTTGCCGTGCCAGCCGGCTTTGTTTTCCATATAGGAAACGCCCTTGCCCTTGGTGGTCTTGATCACAATGGCGCTGGGCTTGCCAGCGGTAGCCTTTGCGTTTGCAAACGCTGCCTCGATGGCATCAAAGTCGTGTCCGTCAATTTCCTGCACATAGAAGCCGAAGGCAGTGAGCTTGTCCACAATGGGGTACGGACTCATAACGTCGCATACAGCACCGTCGATCTGCAGACCGTTGTTATCCACCACGATGCACAGGTTGTCCAGCTTATAGTGGGCGGCAGACATACAAGCCTCCCAAACCTGACCCTCCTGAATTTCACCGTCTCCCAACAGGGAATAAACTCGGTTTTTCTTGCCGGTATGCTTGGCAGCAATTGCCATACCGACCGCAGTGGAAATACCCTGCCCCAAAGAACCGGTGGACATATCCACGCCGGGAACCAGGTTCATATTGGGATGGCCCTGGAGATAGCTGTCAATGTGCCGGAAGGTGGGCAGATCTTCCACCGGGAACAAGCCTCGGTTTGCCAAAACAGAATACAGGCCGGGAGTGGTGTGGCCCTTGGACAGAACAAAGCGGTCCCGCTCTTCCCACTTGGGATTCTTGGGATCGATGTTCATCTCCTTAAAGTAAAGATATGTAAATACCCCTGCAGCAGAAAGGGTGCCGCCGGGATGGCCTGCCTTGGCGCCGTAGGTGGACTCGATCACACCCATACGAACCTTGCAGGCAGTGATTTGCAGCTGCTTTTTTTCACTGGAATTCATAATTTGCCTCCTTTATAAGCTATCCGCTTTCGCGGTAACGGCATCGCGCCGCACAGTTCAATGACATTTTACCATTTTTAGTCCCAAGTTGCAAGAGCTTTCCTGTTTTTTCAGAAAATTAGTTTTATCCCTCAAAAAATAAAACAACCTTTGACATATTGACCAACAAGATTAGAAAAAGTAAATGAAAAACCGCAAAATTTTGGTTACTTTTCCTCTTGTTTTTTCCTATTGATTTCAGTATGATACTCATAGAAAATCTTACATAGAGGAGAGAGTTTTATGGCAGAAAAAATGCTAGTCGGTTATGCCCGAGTGGATATCACCCCGGAGCAATATACTAATTTAGGCGGCAACGGTTTGGATGCCAAGCGTATGGCAAACCGGGTCAATGAACGGCTTTTCGGCACTTGTATCGCTATTACGGACAGCCATGACGAAACGCTTTTGCTCTGTCCGACCGATACCCTGTCCATACGGGTCTGGTTTTCCGATGATGCCCGCAAAGCGATGAGCGAAGCAACCGGTGTGCCGGTAGAAAACATTATGCTCTGCGCCTCTCATACCCATTCCGGCCCCGGTATCAGCTCTCCCGGTCTGGAAACGGTGCAGATCTGGGCAAAGCATTTCATGAAGCAAATGGTCAAATGCGCCAAAGAAGCCATGGAGGACCGGAAGGAAGCGGAAATGTTCGCAGGTCAGCGGGAAGTCCCCGGTATGACCTTCGTGCGGCATTACCATATGAACGACGGCACCGTGGCAGGTCCCAACTCCGGCAGCTTTGAATCCGGGGCAAAAGCCCATATTGCCGATGCCGACAATCAGCTGCAGGTAGTCCGGTTTGTCCGAAAGGACGACCGAGATGTGGTACTGGTCAACTGGCAGTGCCATCCCACCACCGCAGGCTGGGTAGATAAACTGGCTGTCTCCAGCGACTATATTTACTATATGCGCGGCCATGTAGAGGGCATTACCGGAACGCACTTTGCCTTCTTCCAGGGCGCAGCCGGCAATCTGGTCGTCTCCAGTAAGATCAAAGATGAAACCGCCATCACCCCGGTGAGGGAATTTGACCGGTACGGTACTGTTCTGGCAGAGCATGTAATTTCCTGCCTGCAGGAGAATATGGCTCCCCTGCAAAGCGGCGCGGTGCAAGCTACAGGCTGTACCTATGAGGGAAAGGTCGACCATTCCGACGACCATCTGGCAGAAAAGGCCTCCGCTGCCCGGGAGCAGTATCTCAACTATTCCTTGGACCAACAGCCGGAAGCTGTCCGGATGATCCGGGAGGCAGGCTTCAATAGCTTCCTGCACGCAAGTGGCATCGTGAACCGCGCCAGCAGGGGCGAAACCAGATCGATGGATCTTGCGGCAGCGCATGTCGGTGATTTGGGCTTTACCTTCGCACCTTATGAAATGTTCTGCTCCAACGGTATGTACATCAAAGAACACTCCCCCTTCCAAATGACCTTTGTGGTGGGCTATACCAATGATTACAACGCCTATATGGCGGATGATCACGCCTTTAACTACGATATCTATGAAGTTAACACCCGTCATTACGGAAGAGGTACTGCTGAAATACTGGCAGAAACCTTCGTTGAGATGCTAAACAAGCTGAACCAGTAAGATATTTTTTACCGGAGGTGGTCCGTAAAAGGCCTGCCTCCGGTTTTTCTGCACAAAAAAATGCTTCTGTATGTGCACATTATGTATAAAGTCGATAATTCCTGAATATTTATGCATTTTTTCTTGACATATTCTGGATACGGGTGTATAATCGGTTGCATATTAAGGAATATTTCAGGAGGCGACCCCAAATGAACAAAGAAGCTATTAAGAAGGTTGTCCTGGCCTACTCCGGCGGTCTGGACACTTCCATTATTATCCCTTGGCTGAAAGAAAATTACAATAACTGCGAGGTTATCGCCGTTGCCGGCAATGTAGGTCAGGCCGACGAGCTGGAGGGTTTGGAGGAAAAGGCTATTAAAACCGGCGCCTCCAAGCTTTATGTTCTGGACTTAACAGACGAATATGTGGACGATTTCATTATGCCCTGTGTCAAAGCCGGCGCGGTATATGAAGAATACTTATTGGGCACCAGCCACGCCCGTCCGGTAATTGCCAAGGGTCTGGTGGAAATTGCCCTGAAGGAAGGGGCAGACGCCATCGCTCACGGCTGCACCGGTAAGGGCAATGACCAAGTGCGCTTTGAGCTGGCTGTGAAGCATTTTGCGCCCAATATGCCCATTATCGCTCCCTGGCGTGAATGGAACATCAAATCCCGGGAAGAGGAAATTGAATACGCTGAAGCCCACAATGTGCCTCTGAAAATCAACCGGGAAACCAACTACTCCAAGGATAAGAACCTGTGGCACTTAAGCCACGAGGGTCTGGATCTGGAGGACACCGGCAATGAGCCTCAGTATGAAAAGCCCGGCTTTTTGGAAATGGGTGTTTCCCCCCTGCAAGCACCGGATGTGCCCACCTACATCACCCTGGATTTTGAAAAGGGCATTCCCGTTGCCCTCAACGACCAGAAAATGAGCGCCAAGGATATTATCCTGGAGCTGAACAAGCTGGGCGGCGCCAACGGCATTGGCATTCTGGACATCGTGGAAAACCGGCTGGTGGGTATGAAGTGCCGTGGCGTGTATGAAACCCCCGGCGGCACGATCCTCTACAAAGCCCATAGTGTGCTGGAGCAGATCTGTCTGGATAAGCTGACCATCCACGAAAAGCAAAAGCTTTCTGTTACCTATGCTGAGCTGGTCTATAACGGTCAATGGTTTACACCCCTGCGGGAGGCGCTGGCCGCCTTTGTGGATAAGACCCAGGAGCGGGTTACCGGTAAGGTAAAGCTGAAGCTGTACAAGGGCAATATGATCAACGCCGGCGTGTGGAGTCCCTATTCACTGTACTCCGAGGAGATTGCCACCTTCGGCGAAAGCGACTACAATCAGGCCGACGCCACCGGCTTTATTAACCTGTTTGGTCTGCCGATTCAGGTGCAGGCAATGGTTGACGGAAAATAACACAAAGTAGCGGACACCGCAGCAGCGGTGTCCCTACTTTATAAGGAGAACCGATTATGGCTAAATTATGGGCCGGCCGGACAGACGGCCAGACTACACAAATTGCGGATGATTTTAATTCCTCCATTGCCTTTGACAGCCGGATGTACCGGCAGGATATTCAGGGCTCTATGGCACACGCGGCGATGCTCAGCGCTCAAAATATCATCTCTCCAGCGGACTGTGATGCGCTGCTTGCCGGTCTGGAGGGAATTCTTGCCGACTTAGAAAGCGGCAAGCTGGCTATCGACCCGGCAGCAGAGGATATTCATATGTTTGTGGAGCAGGTGCTGACCCAGCGGATCGGGGATGTGGGCAAAAAGCTTCACACCGCCCGTTCTCGGAATGACCAGGTTGCCCTGGATATCCGGTTATACCTACGGGAGGAAATCAACCAAATTCAGGAGCTGGTCAAATCCCTGATTTGCACCGTTACCGATAAAGCGGAAGAATATGCCGACGCCATTATGCCTGGCTACACCCACCTGCAGCGGGCACAGCCCATCACCTTCGGGCATCACCTGATGGCATACGCTATGATGCTCCTGCGGGATTTAAGCAGACTTGAAGACTGTAAAAAGCGGATGAACCAGTCCCCCATCGGCTGCTGCGCGCTGGCAGGAACAACCTATCCCACAGACCGGTATATGGAAGCCAAAGCCTTAGGCTTTGACGGCATTTGCCAGAACTCCCTGGACGGTGTTTCCGACCGGGATTTCTGTGCGGAGCTTTTGTCTTGTCTGTCGATTTTGATGGTGCATCTGTCCCGGTTCTCTGAGGAAATCATCCTCTGGTGCAGCTGGGAATTCCAGTTTGTTTCCCTGTCCGATGCCTACACCACCGGCTCGTCTATTATGCCCCAAAAGAAAAACCCCGATATGGCAGAGCTGGTCCGGGGCAAGTCCGGACGGGTGTTCGGCGACTTAATGGGGCTACTCACCACCCTGAAGGGTCTGCCCCTTGCCTATAACAAGGATATGCAGGAGGATAAGGAAGGGGTCTTTGACGCTGTGGACACTGCAAAAATGTGCCTGCAGGTCTTTATCCCGATGCTGAAAACCCTCACCGCCAACACCGCCAATATGAAGCGCGCTGCCCAGACCGGTTTTATCAATGCCACGGATTTGGCAGATTATTTGGTCAAAAAAGGACTTCCCTTCCGCAGCGCCTACAAAATTTCCGGCGAGCTGGTGGCGCTGTGCATCCAAAAGCACACGGTTCTAGAGGAACTTCCTCTGGAGTTTTACAAGGCGTATTCCCATTTGTTTGAAGCTGACCTTTATGATGAAATTGACCTGCTTGCCTGCGTGGAAAAGCGAATCAGCGCCGGCGGCACATCCACCGCTTCGGTAAAACAGCAAATTGCCTGGGTACGGCAGGAGGTAAAAAAATGAACAGCTTTACAGGAAAAAGCTTTTTGAAGCTTTTAGATTATACCCCAGAGGAGATTTCCCAGCTCCTTACCTTATCCGCCCAGCTGAAGGCGCAAAAGAAAGCCGGTGTTCCCCACCGGCTCTGCGAGGGCAAATCCGTTGCCCTGGTGTTTGAAAAGACCAGCACCCGGACCCGCTGCGCCTTTGAGGTCGCCGCCTTTGATTTGGGTATGCATCCGGTGTACTTAGACCCCTCCGGTTCTCAAATCGGTAAAAAGGAATCCATCGCGGACACCGCCCGGGTCTTAGGCAGAATGTTTGACGGTATCGAATACCGTGGCTTTGAACAGGAAAAAGTAGAAGCCTTGGCCGCCTATGCCGGTGTTCCGGTTTGGAACGGACTGACCAACGAATATCACCCCACCCAGATTTTGGCGGATCTGCTCACCATTCAGGAGCATTTCGGAAAACTCAAGGGTGTGAAGCTGGTGTATTTGGGAGATGCCCGGTACAATATGGGCAATTCCCTGATGGTGGGCTGCGCCAAAATGGGTATGCACTTTGTGGCCTGCGCACCGGAAAAATATTTCCCGGACAAGGCGCTGATCAGCCTTTGTCAGGAAATCGCCAAAGAAACCGGTGCAATTCTGGAATTTAACACCGATCCAGCGCTTGCGGTAAAGGATGCTCAGGTGCTGTACACCGATGTATGGGTTTCTATGGGTGAGCCGGATACGGTCTGGCAGGAGCGGATCGCGGATCTGACCCCTTATCGGGTTACAGAGCAGTTAATGGCCTTGGCAGGTCCTGGTTGCAAATTTATGCACTGTCTGCCGGCATTTCACGACCTGAACACCGCCATCGGCAAGCAGATTTATGATAAATTCGGCATTACCTGTATGGAGGTAACCGACAGCGTGTTTGAAAGCGACGCCTCTATCGTCTTTGACGAAGCAGAAAACCGCATGCACACCATTAAAGCGGTTATGGCGGCAACATTGGCATAAAAATATCCCCCAGATTTTTGTTTTGTGCCTTTCATGGACAAATGTAGGCGCACATACCGGAGGGTCAAATGACCTTCCGGTTTTTTGTAAGTCTGGGCGATCGCCCAATTTCCTGCATTAAAGTCTTCAATCAAAGTCCAAAAATATTTGACAATTTCAAAATAAAAATTTCCTCTTCAAACGTCTAATGGGTACAAGGAGGTGAAGTGGCAGTGAATAATGAAGAATTTGCAAAACGAGTTGAAGCCGTCCGTACCAAACTCTATAGGACCGCACTAACTTATCTGGGAAGCGAAGCCCTGGCAATGGATGCCGTGGACGAAGCGGTCTACAAGGCCCTGTGCGGTAAACGAAAGCTCCGCCAGACGGAATTCTTTGATACCTGGATCACTCGTATTCTGATCAACGAATGCCACAATGAACTGCGTCGGCGGAAGCGTTTCCATCCTTTGGAGGCGCTGCCCGAAGCGGCTGTGGAGGCTTTTGACGCACTGCCCCTAAAAGAAGCGCTGCAGAAGCTTCCCAAGGATCTGAAGGATGTCATCATCCTCCGATTTTTTGGCGGCTATACCGTAGCAGAAACAGCCCAGACGTTACACATCCCTGCTGGTACTGTTGCTACCCGCCAGAGAAAGGCGCTGCAGTTACTCCGGCTGGAAATTGAGGAGGAGGTGTCTTTATGAATCGAAATAATGAGTTTGAGGCTATGATTGAGGAGCTAAGCAAAACCGCTCCGGGGTTGGAGACGTCTCTGGATCGTGCCTATAGAAAAAAAAGAAAGAAAAACGCAAAAATAATCATCCGACCGCTGGGAGGATTAGCCGCCTGCTTTGCGATCTTTGTTCTTCTGGTCAATTTTTGTGCACCGGTTTCCTATGCATGCTCCCAAATCCCCGTCTTGTGTCAGCTTGCCAAAGCCGTAACCTTCTCTCGCTCCCTGACCGACGCTGTAGAGAACGAATATGTGCAGCCAATAGGTATAAAACAGACCAAAAATGACGTTACAGCCGAGATCGTCTATCTGATCGTTGATCAGAAGCAAGTCAATATCTTTTATCGGTTAAATTCAGAAAAATATGCGCAGCTTACCGCTGATCCCGATATCCACTGCGATGATAGCGATACCGATTTCTGCGTATTTAGCAAAAGCTTTGGTCAAGAAAACGGTGAATTACTATCTGTTACTGTAGATTTCACTCAAAGAAATGTACCCGACAAATTACAGTGCACCCTGAAGGTTTATTCCTACTATGGGGATTATAGTCAGGAATCGGTAAATGACATACACTCGGAGGATACCCCTTTCGCCCCGGATTATTTGGCTGAAATGGAATTTACTTTGGCGTTTGACCCCAAGTTTACAGCTTCCGGTAAAGTGTTTCCGGTAAACCAAACGGCGATTCTGGAAGGTCAGGCGATTACTGTAACGAATATTGCGGTATATCCAACCCACATGCGAGTGGAGATTGCAGAATCCAGCGATAACACCGCTTGGCTAAAGGATCTGGATTTCTATATTGAAACCGACAAGGGCATGATATTCAATCCTGTTTCCAGCGGTATTACAGCTACCGGTTCTGTAGATTCCCCCTCTATGGTATCCTACCGAGCAGACAGCACCTACTTCTATGAGGCCGAGCAGTTGAAACTGGTCATCATTGGCGCCAAGTGGCTGCGTAAAGATATGGGAACCACCTATCTTAATCTGGTAACAGGCAAGCATGGCAAACTCCCTGACGGAACAAAATTTGATTCCGCCAGAAGAAACGGCAGCGAGTGGGTTATTAGATTCCGTGCAGATCGGGAAGAAGACGGTTCTATGCAACGCCTCTTTGGTGATATTTTTCTGGATTTTGAAGGAAAGGAATATGTGAGCAATCAGTGGCGCTGTATACTTGGCGATTCTGATGCAAAGGGTAATATCACTTACTACTATGACGAGATCCCTCTGAAAAATTACCCCTATGATGAGGTTTGGCTCAATCCCCAATATTCTCATTACTGGAAAGCAGAGGAAGCAGTCGTTATCACAGTTCCATAAAAACTGCAATTATATAAGCAAAAAGCCGAACGGGCAAGTGGTAACCACTTGCCCGTTCGGCTTTTTATTCGTTTTTAGTCGTTGGTGTAGTTATCAAAGTAGCCTTGGATATAGACAATGGGCGTACCCTTATCACCGGAGCCGGAGGTCAGGTCGCACAAAGAGCCGATCAGGTCGGTCAACCGGCGGGGAGTCGTGCCCTGGGCCGCCATATTGCCCACCAGACTGGAGCCGTCCTTCTCCTGGATCTTGCTGCGAATTGCATCCCGCAGCGCCTCGCCGGAAAGGTCAGAAAAGTCGTTGTCTGCCAAGTACTTCAGCTTCAGCTCGTTGGGCGTTCCCTCCAGGCCGGGGGTGTATGCCGGGGAGACCACCGGGTCTGCCAGCTCCCAGATCTTGCCCACCGGGTCTTTGAAGGCGCCGTCGCCGTAGACCATAACTTCCATATGCTTACCGGTAGTCTTCAGGAGCTTGTCCTGAATATCCAGCACCAAATCCTGGCACTCCCGAGGGAAGAGCTTAACCTTGTCCTCGGTCGCCTTATTAGAGCCCAGCAGACCGTAGCGCTCATTGCAGCCGCTTCCATTAACAGGAGCAGTCATAATCTCGTCCAAGCCGAATACCCGCTCACCGCCGGCAGCTTTCAAAAGCCGCTTGGTGCGTACCCGGGTGTGGATATCGCAATGCAGAACATTCTTAGTGTAGGAAAGAATAGCACGGGGATCATTGGCAAAAATTACCTCGACCTCAGCGCCGCACTGACGGATAATATCGGAATAGTATTCCACATAGTCAACACCGGTAAAGGGGTGCTTAACATAGCCAAACATCTTCCGGTACTGTTCTTCGGACAGCACATCCTTGTAGGGATCTACGCCGTTTTGGTCCATCATATCCCAGTCGATCAGGTGGTTACCCACTTCATCGGAAGGGTAGCTGAGCATCAGCACCACTTTTTTACAGCCTGTGGCAATACCACGCAAGCAAATAGCAAAACGGTTTCGGCTCAAAATGGGGAAAATGACGCCTACAGTTTCGCCGCCCAATTTTTCCCGCACATCGCAGGCAATATCCTCTACAGAAACATAGTTACCCTGTGCACGGGCAACGATGGCTTCGGTCATCGCCACCACGTCCCGGTCCCGGGGGGTAATTTCCCCGGAGGCAACTGCCTGCAAAACAGAGTCGGCAACAATCTCTGCAAGGTTATCACCCTCACGGATAATCGGCGCACGAACGCCCATAGAAACTGTACCTAACATCCGACCCATACGCAACACTCCTAATTTACATTTAGATTGGAACTGCCGTTATTCGGCATTACCTGCATATTATAATACAACTGTGTCTCTTTGTAAAACAAAAAATTATATTTTTTTAGGAAATTTTTCAGATTATTTTGCCTATTTCCCCAATTCCAGGGTTCTTCGGTATGCCGCTTCCACCGCTTCCATCGCACTGGCACGGAAACCGCCCTGCTCCAAAGCCGCCACACCGGCAATGGTAGTGCCGCCGGGAGAACAGACCCGGTCTTTCAAAACACCGGGGTGAACACCGGTTTGCTGCAGCATCTGTGCCGTTCCCAAAAGGGTCTGCTGGGCGTAACCCAGTGCTTTATCCCGGGGCAGACCGCAGGCGACCGCACCGTCTGCCAAAGCCTCAGCAAACAAGCTGACAAAAGCCGGTCCGCAGCCGGATATTGCGCTTCCGGCATCGATCAGCTTTTCCTCCAGCTTGTCCAACGCTCCGGCAACGGTCATAGACCGGACAAACGCCTGTCGTGCCTCCTCCGAAACATTGTCGGTGCAATCATATAAAATCATACCTGCCCCAACCTGAACCGGCAGATTGGGCATAATCCGAATCACCGGATAATCGCCCCCTGCCATTTTCCGAATGTCCGCCATCGTCAATCCGGCTGCCATAGAAACCAGCACAAAATCCTGCCGCTTGGCAAGAATTGGGGCAATGTCGGAAAGCATTGCCGCCATTACCTGGGGCTTCACGCCCAGCCAGATGAAATCCGCCTTTTGGGCAACCTGAGATACCTCTGTTGCTTGGCAGCCCAGCTCCTGGGCAAGCTTATCCGCTACCGGCGCATAAGCATCCGATAGGAGTATATTCTCCTTCCCTACCGCCTTCGCAGCGGCACGGGCCAAAGCACCGCCCATATTACCGGTGCCGATAAAACCAAAAATTGCCATAATACGCCTCCTTAACGGATCTGTCCGTCGCCGTGGACAACATACTTATAGGTGCAGATCTCCTCCAGACCCATCGGCCCCCGGGCGTGTAGCTTTTGGGTGGAAATGCCGATTTCACAACCCAAACCAAACTCACCGCCGTCGGTAAATCGGGTGGAGCAGTTCACATATACTGCCGCGCTGTCGATCACCCGGGTAAACTTTTCTGCCACACCGTCGTCCCGGGTAACGATACATTCACTATGCCCGGTGCTATGCTTGGCAATATGCATCATCGCAGCATCCGCATTGGATACTACTGCCACCGCTAGAATATAATCCAAAAATTCTGTGTCGAAATCTTCCGTTTCTGCCGCCTTGCCGGGGATGATTACCTGTGCCTTGTTATCCAACCGCAGCTCCACCGGATTCTCTTTCCGGTTTTTTACCAAGCGGTCATAGAGCTTGGGCAAAAACTCCTCTGCAATATCCTGATGCACCAGGCAGCACTCCGCCGCATTGCACACAGAAGGACGGCTGGTTTTGGCATTTTCGATAATATTCAGTGCCATTTCCTGGTCGGCAGTTTTATCTACATAAATATGGCAAATACCGGTGCCGGTCTGGATACAGGGCACTTTTGCGCCCTCGGTGCAGGCTTTGATCAGACCTGCACCTCCTCTGGGAACCAGCAGATCCACATAGCCTACCGCCTCCATCAAGTCCTTGACACTTTGGCGGCTGGTGTCCTGCACCAGCTGGACCAGCTCCTTCGGCAAGCCGAGTTCTTCCAGTCCCTTTTGCATTGCCCGGACAATGGCGTGAGCTGAACAAAAAGCATCCCGGCCGCTGCGCAGCACACAGGCAGAGCCTGCCTTGATCGCCAGGGCGGCGGCATCGGAGGTTACATTGGGGCGACTTTCATACACCATCGCGATCACGCCCATCGCAACCCCCACCCGGTCAATGGTAATGCCGTTGGGGCGCTGCACACGGCTGCGGACATAACCCACCGGGTCCGGAAGCGCCACCACCTGACGGATACCCTCTGCCATTGCGGTGATCCGCGCCGGCGTCAGCGCCAGACGGTCCAGCATAGACTGAGAAAGATGATCCTTTGCCTGCTCCATATCCCGGGCGTTTTCTGCCAGGATCTCTTCCTTATTTGTCTCCAGCGATTGCGCCATAGAAAGCAGTGCGTTATTCTTTTCCTCTGAGGTCAAAAGCGCCAGCCGGGGCGCGCAGGCCTTTGCCTGCTTCAAAATCTCCAAAGTAGTCATTTCGTTTCACCTGCAAATCGGGTGCCAAAGCTTTTTCCGCTTAAAAGATTGTAAAGGATTTCCGGGTCTTCGCCATTGGCGATCACCATATCCATACCCACCTTTGTAACGATCTGAGCAGCCTTCAGCTTGGTTGCCATACCGCCGGAGCCGAGAGAGGAGCCGGCGCCGCCGGCAAGCTCCAGAATTTCCGGGGTGATCTCCGAAACCTGCGTAATCAAGGTGGCATTGGGGTCTTGGCGAGGGTCAGCTGTGTACAGACCGTCAATATCCGACAGCAAAATCAGCAGATCCGCCTTCATCAGCCGGGCGACATACGCCGCCAGTGTATCATTTTCCCCAATGGTGGTATGTACGCCGATCTCATCGACAGAAACCGCATCATTTTCATTGACAACGGGCAGCACATTCCAGGCAAGCAGCCGCTCCAAATTATCGTGGACATAGCGGCTGCGGCAGGGATCGTGAATATCCTCGGCAGTCAAAAGCAGCTGCGCAACCGTATGGTTATACTGAGCAAACTGCTTATCGTAAACATACATCAGCTCGCACTGACCCACCGCGGCAGCCGCCTGCTTGCCGGGCATATCCTGAGGTCTGCCCGCAAGGCCCAGCTTGCCAACGCCCATACCGATT
>JAZSRR010000093.1:0-6484 GCA_045538605.1 Faecousia sp. | reverse complement strand
ATATAAGATCGCAAAATATTTTGGAATGACCATTGAAGAGGTGTTCGTTTTTGAAGAGGAGGCGCTTTGAATGAAGAATGACAGAAGAATTGTAGCCTGTATTATTTATATAATCCTGGGCGTAGCATTGATGGTTCTTGGAATGTTGGAGGTCGTGGATTCCTTCTGGAGCGGAATGGGTGGAGCATTGATCGCCGTAGGTATTGTTCGCATGATCCACATTTTGCGATATCATAACGACGAATCCTATCGCGAAAATATGGAAATTGAAACGAAAGACGAGCGCAACCAATTTATCCGCAATAAAGCTTGGGCGTGGGCAGGGTATTTGTTCGTTCTGATCGCGGCAATTTCCACCATTGTGTTGAAATTGCTGGGACAAGATTTGCTATCCATTGCAGCCGCCTTTGCGGTCTGCATTCTCGTGCTGCTTTTCTGGGTCTGTTACTTGGTGCTGAAAAAGAAATATTGATACCATTTTAAATAGCGCAGGCGGTAAAATACCGCTTGCGCTGTTTGCTATTCTAAAATTTGACACTTGCGCACCCCCCGAAATCAGAATTTGTCGAAAAGGTAAGGAAAATGAAAAGTCTTATTTTTCGACAATTCATCTATGTCAAGTTAAGGACAGCGGTTGATAGGTGTAAAAACCTGCCTTTTACCTGCAAAAACGCATAAAAATCGCAGAAAAACACAAAATTCCTTTGTCCCCTACTTGACATCAGCGTGTCCGGCATTCCTATCATCCAAAACGGCAAGCTCATCGGCGCCGTAACCCACGTGCTGGTCAACGACCCAACCACCGGCTACGGCATCTTCATCGAAAACATGTTAGATGCAGCCTAAAAGCCTCCCTTGTGTAAAGGGAGGTGGCACGGCGAAGCCGTGACGGAGGGATTGTAAGGTGCCGATACAGAACAATCCCCCAGTCAAAAATCAAAGATTTTTGCCAGCCCCCTTTACACAAGGGGGCTTTAGAAAGGAGAAAACACTATGGATTTCTACAAAATTCCAATCGGCTTCGGTATGGCTTTGGCTATGAACCAGCCTGCAATGAACGCCTATTCTAAAATGACCGAACCCCAAAAGCAAGTCATCTTAAACAAAGCCCACAACGCCCGCAGTGAAAAAGAAATGCACGACCTTGTGAACTCCCTTGCCCACGGAACAATGCAATAACAAACGGGCGGCAACCTGCCGCCCTCTTTTGCATCCAGCCGGCAGGAGAATTTGGCTTTCCATTTTTGTTTTTGTATGGTATACTGACAAAAATGTTTTTTAGGAGGCAGAATATGCTCTATTTGCTTCTGGCCATTGCAAGCAGCGCCGTCATCGCCGTTGTGATGCGCATCAGCGCAGGAAAAGTCAAAGCCAATATGGCTATGCTGGCGGTCAATTACCTGACCTGCCTGCTGCTGGGGGCAATTTACGCCGGCTTTCAGGTGTTTTCCTTTGACGCGCCGGGATTTGGGACCGTCGTTGCAATGGGCGGGGTCAACGGCATTTTGTACCTGCTGGGCTTTGTGCTGCTGCAGTACAACACCCGGAAAAACGGTGTGGTGCTGTCCTCTGTGTTTATGAAGCTGGGACTTCTGGTGCCCATGATCCTGTCGGTTTTCCTGTTTCGGGAGCTGCCCACGGGGCTGCAATGGGCGGGATTTATCCTGGCGGTGGGCGCGATCGTGCTCATCAATTACGAAAAAGGCGCGCCCCTTTCCGGCGGCAAGCTACCCTTGGTGCTGATGCTGCTGGCCTGCGGCAGCGGCGATGCCATGTCCAAGGTCTTTGAAGTGTACGGTCCTAAGGCATACCCGGACCAGTTTTTGTTCTACACCTTCGTCAGCGCCTTTTTGCTGTGCATTGGGCTGATTTTGGCAAAAAAAGAACGCCCGGACAAGCAGGCGCTGCTCTATGGCGTGCTGGTGGGCATTCCCAATTTCTTTTCGGCAAAGTTTTTGCTGATGGCGCTGGGGCATTTGCCGGCAGTGATCGTGTACCCCACCTTCAGCGTGGCGACCATTCTGGCAGTAACCCTTGCCGGCATTTTCCTGTTCAAGGAGCGCCTGAGCAAACGCCAGTGGACCGCCCTTGCCGTGATCCTCACCGCCCTGATCTTGCTGAACATATGATCCCCCCTGTCATCCCGAGCATAGCCGAGGGATCTTGGCATCATCGCAATGCGAAGATTCCTCGATGCGCTACGCTTACTCGGAATGACACCGTCATTTTGCATTAAAAAACACCTGTGCTTGGCACAGGTGTTTTTCTTACTCTTCGGTTTTGGGCAACAGGCCGCTGTTTTCGTAAACGAACCGGTAATAATCGGTGTAGAGCATATCCGCCGACACCTTATACTTGGTCTTCACCATAGAAATGATCTGATCCACATAGCCTTCCGGCACTTCGCTTTCGTCCACCAGATACTGGGCTTTCTTCTTGCTGGCATTGAACCAGACCTTGTCGGTGTAGAAGCTGTAATCCCGCAGAACCGCCACATGCAGACCGTCGGAGAACACATCGGTGCCTGCTAAAAGCCGGGAATCGTAATCAAAGCCCCACAAATTCAGCACCGTGGGCAGGATATCCGCATTGGAGCAGTACTGGTCCACCACAATATTTTCTTCCAAGCCGCCCACCCAGAAAATCAGGGAAGACTTCTGCTTGTTGAAATCGTCAATGGTGTAGCCCACCAGCTCCCCGTACTGCTTCTTGGTCAGACCGTAGGGGAAGTGGTCTCCGGCGATGACGATGGCGGTTTTGTCCGCAACGCCCGCCTCTTCCAGCTTTTGCAGCAGATACTCCAGCGCCTTATCCATCTCCACATGGCAGCTCAGGTAGGCCTTGCTGGCATCGCTGTAGCTCAGGTGCTTCACCGCATCCCAGTTCCGCTTGGCAATAAGATTGACCTCCGTGTCGTACTTATAATGGCCGGAGAAGGTCATATAGTAGGCGTGGAACTGGTCCTGGGAGATGAAATCGTCCACCGACTGCTTCATCATCTCCAAATCCGAGGAGGGCCAGGAGGTTGTGAACTTCATACCGGAGTTCATAAATTTCATCGTGTAGCCCATATTGGGGTGGGTCTTGTTCCGGCCATAGTAGCTGCCCTTGTAGTTGTGATAGCCGTAGGCGCTGATGCCCTTCTGGGAGGCAAAAATATTACCCAGGGCATAGGGTAGATAATTTTCCTCCGATACCCGGAAGCTGGCGTTGCTCTTTTTCCGGGTAGTGTCCGGATAAATGCCCAGACACATGGTATACTCACCGTCAGTGGTAACGTTGGGATAGGTGTTATAGTAGTTGTTGAAGATAATGCCCTGATTGGCAAGCTTGTACAGCGTGGGCGTAACCTCCGGGTGGATAGCGCCGGTGTCGAAGCTTTCCGCGCAGATGTAGATCAGGTTATAATCCGCCAAAAGGCCGGTGTATTCATTTTTCTGAGTTCCGGAAAGGCTGGCAAAATAGTTGTTGAGCTCCTGGATGTCCCGATCCTTGGTCAGGGTATTTAGATAATCAAAGTCCAGCTCCAGCACATTGTATTCCGGCTCTTCCGGCAGGGATTCCTCGGTGAATCCCGTTTCCGTTTCCTCTTCCAATGTGGGGGTGAAATATTCATTGTTCCCCTCTTCTCCTGCGGCGCTGCCGGTCAGCTCCAAACGCATAGCGGTCAGTAGACCAAAATGCTCCGCAGCCTGCTCGGTGGTGGTCTCGGAGGAGTGGTAGTAATCGTAAGTAGAGAAATAGCCCTTGCCGCCGATTTGCAGACACCACACCGTAACCAGATAGGAAACCAGCAGCACGCCCAGCAAGATCACCCGCCACAGGGGGGTCAGAGGACGGAACCAGCGGCGGAACAGTCCCTTCAGCCACAAAAGCACCGCAACCGGCACCAAAAGCAGCAGCATATAGCCGAAATTGTCCCACATGGTCAATAGCGTCTCCCGCCAGAAGGAGGTCAGCGCCGAGCCGCCCTGCTGGGCAAGGACCAGGCTGTAAAGGCCGCCAAAGACGAAATAATATACCATCTGACTGCCGTAAAACAGCGTAATACCGACGGTAATACCGAAGGCTGTCCAATAGGCGGCTTTATGGGGAATAAAGGAACAGATCAGCGCCAGCACTGCCGCTGCCGGCAGGGTAAAGCCAACCACATAGAAAAACTTGGTATTAAAACGGTCGAACACCACCGCGTGAAGCAAAAACTCAAAATACAAAAGACAAACAAACCAATAGGCGAGCCAAACAGCGCAGCGCATGGGCGCTTTTTTGCCGACACGCCAAAACTTATGCATATCCACAGGACAACCTCCTTCCGCAAAACAATCCAGAAGGTATCATACCACAAACAGACAAAAAAAGAAAGCCCTTTTTTTGAATGGAGAATGGAGAATTGAGAATTGTTGTGCCGGCATAGCCGACGGATTTAAAAGGTCGCCGGAGGCGACACCATAATTTTGCATTCTCCATCCCCCCGTCAAGCCTCCCCTGTGTAAGGGGAGGTGGGCAAAATCTTTGATTTTGCTCGGAGGGGTTGTCATTTGGCATTTTGCATTCAAAAAGGGCGGTCATACGACCGCCTTTTTTACTGATCCTCTTCCGCCACCAGGGAAAGGGTAATGCTCTTCCGATTGGGAACGAGCCGGGTGTACTTCACCCCGGCAGCATCCAGCATCCGCTTGGAAGCAACATTTCCCGGCGTGCCGGCATATTTGTCGGACAAATACACCACCTCTTTGACCCCGCTCTGAATGATCGCCTTGGCGCACTCGTTACAGGGGAACAGCGCCACATACACCCGGCTGCCTCGCAGATCCCGCCCGTTGGCATTCAAAATGGCATTTAATTCCGCGTGGACAACAAAGGGGTACTTGTTCACCTCGCCGTCCCGGTTCCAGGGAAACTCATTGTCATCACAGCCCTGGGGCATGCCGTTATAGCCGGTGGAAATGATGATATTCTCCGGGGAAACGATGCAAGCGCCCACCTGGGTGCTGGGATCCTTGCTTCGCTGGGCAGCCAGCTTGGCAACCCCCATAAAATACTCATCCCAGGAAATATAATCCATCCGTTTCATACCCGTTTCCCCCAAACCTTTTTCTTTATCTTACCAAACTCCCCTCCAAAAGTCAATCTTCGGATCACGTCCCATCTTTCACCCCGTCTATTATGCACCGAAACCTTATGCCGCACCCTGTCGATGCGCAGGAGGGGTACATAGGGGAGGGGCGGTTTGTGCGCAGGAGCGCATCGCTCAGCCCCTCCCCTATGCCGCCTTCTTTCGTTACTTTCTTGGCGGCGCAAGAAAGTAACCCCAGCGGAGCGTCCGGAACTTTCGATAACCAACAGTCTTGGTATGAATGGTTTCTTCGCTATGCTCAAAATGACACAATCCATTTTGCATTTTGCATTGAAAAAAGGCGGTCATACGACCGCCTTTTTTAATCAAACAGATCCTTTATTGCATCGAAGAACTTCTTCCCCTTGGGGTTGGACTTGGTATCCCAAGTGCCATCCAGCTTCTTCAGCAGCTCCTTTTGCTCCTTGGTCAGCTTGGTGGGGGTCTCCACCACCACGGTAAACCGGTGATTGCCCCGACGCTTGGGGTTGCCCACCTGGGGGATTCCCTTGCCGGGCAGGATAAATTCCTTGCCGGTCTGGGTTCCTTCGGGAATCTCAAACTCCACCTTGCCGTCTAATGTGGGCACCAAGATCGTGCCGCCCAACGCCGCCTGGGTAAAGGTAATGGGCACCTCGCACAAAACCTCCATACCCTGCCGCTGGAAAATAGGATGCCGCCGAATGGCAACCTCCACCAGCACATCGCCGTTAGGACCGCCGTTTACGCCTACGCAGCCCTCTCCGGACAGTCGGAAGCTCTGACCGTGGTTGATGCCGGCGGGAACTTTACACCGCACCTTCCGGCTTTTCCGCACCTTGCCCTTGCCCCGACAGGCGTTGCAGGGGTTCTTCACGATCTTACCCCGACCGCTGCAGCTCGGGCAGGTGGTGGTAGACTGGAAGGCCATACCCATCATATTCTGGGTGATCCGCACCTGACCGGCGCCCCGGCATTGAGAGCAAGTCTCCACCTTGCCGTCAGCAGAGCCGGAGCCGTTACAGCTGCCGCAATTTTCGATGCGGTAGTAAGTAATTTCCTTATCCGCGCCGAAGGCGGCTTCCTCAAAGGTAATGTCCAGCCGCACACCCACATCCTCACCCCGACGGGGCGCGTTCTGGCTGCGCCGGCTGCCACCGCCGAAGACCTCGCTGAAGATGTCCCCGAAGCCACCAAAGCCCCCGAAGCCGCCAAAGCCGTCAAAGCCTGCACCGCCGCCGTAATTGGGCTCAACACCGGCAAAGGCCAACTGGTCATACTTGCTGCGCTTTTCCGGGTCAGACAGGACCTCATACGCCTCGCCCAGCTCCTTGAACTTTTCCTCCGCGGTTTTATCGCCGGGATTGCGGTCCGGATGGTACTTCATGG
>JAZSRR010000043.1:0-3229 GCA_045538605.1 Faecousia sp. | reverse complement strand
GACCGACGACAACGCCAAGAACAATCAAGACGATTTCCATCAGTTCCAGTTCCATAAAATGCATGCACACCTCCTTGTTTAGAATAGACATAGCCTTAGAGGTGAGCGCTACAGCCCCAGGTGTTCAATTGGCACACCGCCATATTGGCGGCAGGTATAAAGCTCAAATAAAACGCCCAGAGGCGACAAACGCAAACCTCGGCTCTTGCCGGGTCAACAATGAAACGCTGCGCTTGTGCAGAGCAGCGTACACAATACCAAATCTATTTTACCCCCAACCCCAGTCAATGTCAAGAATTATTGCGTAAAAATATATCGGAATAAATATAAATGTATCGGCCTTCCGCATTGACAGGGAAAATACATCGTGGTAAAATAGCAGCGCCACAAAAGGACTGGGTGGCAAGGAGGCTGTAATATGCACAAAATAAGCCAGCGCCCGGAAGCGGAGCACCCTTTTCTTCACCCCCACGTTGGTATGCGCAAGCTGAAAAGCGTGTTGGCGCTTTTTTTGGGCTTTTGGGTTTGGCAGCTGATTCGGTTGCTTGTCCCTGGGCTGGAGGTACACCCCACCTTTATCTATATTTATAGCGTAATCGAGATTCGGGAGACCTCGGACAAAACAAAGGATATGGGCGGTCTGCGAATCCGCGCGACCCTTACGGCAATTCTTGTGGGTCTGCCGGGGATGCTTTTGTACGACGGGCTAAAGCCCCTTTTAACAGAAGGATGGGTACGCAGTGGTGTGGAACTGACAATCTTGCTGGCGGGAACCCTTTTGACGCTCATTGTTGCAGAGCTGGTGAACTGTCGCTCCTTCTGCGGTCTTGCTTCCATTTTTTTTGTTTTGCTGGCACTGAAGCATTTTGAAGACAGTATGTACCTGTATTCGATTTTGCGTGTCAGCCAGACGCTGATTGCTGTGGGCATTGCCTGGGTCCTGAATGTAAAGCTGTTCCCCTATCCGGCGGCTCCGGGCAGTTTGAGCCATTGGTGGCTAAACCGCAGAAAAAAGCAAAGAAATGCGGAAGAAAATTGACTTTCCTCCCGCATCGTGGTAAAATGACCGAAATGCGGATGTGGTGGAATTGGTAGACTCGGTGGATTTAGGTTCCACTGCCAAAAGCGTGCAGGTTCGAGTCCTGTCATCCGCACCATACCGGCTGTTCATAACGGACTTGATCGTTATGAACAGCCGTTGCTTTGTTGCTGCTAGTAAATGGAGAGCAATTTACCAAAAAGGAAGCAAGATTATGAAGCTTATAGACATACACGCCCATATCTATCCGGACAGCATTGCCCAAAAGGCAGCGGCAAGCGTTCGGGATTTTTACGAGGGTCTGGGCGACCCAAATATGAACGGAACGGAAAAAATGCTGCTGCAGCGGGGGCAGCAGGCCGGAATCGACCGGTTTGTGATCCTGCCGGTGGCAATTCGTCCCGATCGGGCTAGACACATTAACGATTTTATCCAGCAAAGAGCAGCGGAAAATCCCTGTTTTATCCCCTTTGGCACAGTTCACGCCGCTATGGACGGGCTGACCGATGAGGTGGAGCGCCTGCTGGCTCTGGGGGTGAAGGGAATCAAGATGCACCCGGACTCCCAGCGCTTTGCCATAGACGACCCGAGACTGTTTCCGATGTATGAAGCGGTAAAAGGGCGCATTCCCGTGATGCTGCATATGGGAGATCAGCGTTACGATTATTCTCACCCGATGCGTTTGCGGCGACTGCTGGAGCTATTTCCGGAACTGGATGTGATCGCCGCACACCTGGGCGGCTACAGTATGCCCGAAACGGCCCGGGAATATCTGCAGGATACGTCCTGCGTTATGGATATTTCCAGCTCCGCGCGGTTTATGGCGCCGGGGGTTGCGGAAAAATACATCAATTTGTATGGCGCAGAACGGATTGCGTTCGGCTCGGATTATCCTATGTTTGATCCTTTGGAGGAAGTAAACGGCTTCCTGAAGCTCAAGATTACAGACGAACAAAAAGAGCAGATCGCCTGCAAAACCGCCCAGCGGATTTTGAAAGTATAGTCGCAAATAAGCAAGGCTTTGACAATTGGGCAATGCCCTGTTATAATGCAAAATGGATTTGCGAAAAAAGAGGTAACGAGATGAATCAAAGAGAACGGCTTTCCTCCCGGTTGGGATTTATTCTGCTCAGCGCCGGCTGCGCCATTGGTTGCGGAAATGTTTGGAAATTTCCCTGGATGGCAGGGCAGTACGGTGGCGGCGGCTTTGTTTTGCTTTATGTGATATTCCTGCTTTTGCTGGGCGTTCCGGTGATGATTATGGAGTTTTCTCTGGGGCGCGCAGCCCAGGCAAGCCCCGTCCGGATGTATCAAAAGCTGCAAAAACCCGGTCAAAAATGGCATATTCACGGCTATTTTGCGCTGTTTGGCAATGTGTGTCTGATGTCCTTCTACACGGTGGTTGCCGGTTGGATCTTGTATTATTTTTATAAATTCTTAACCGGTCAGACGGCAGACCTGGGTTTTTCCACAATGATTGCTGATCCCGGTGTCAATATGACCTTTATGGTGATCGTCTGCGTGCTGGGCTTTGTTGTTCTGAGCTTTCAGCTGCAGGGCGGCCTGGAGCGGGTTACCAAGTATATGATGGTGGCACTGCTAGGGCTGATGGTGGTTTTGGCAGTGAACAGTCTGACCTTGTCCGGCGCCAAGGAGGGTATGACCTTCTATCTTTTGCCGGACTTCGGCAAGATCACCCCCAGCGTGGTTGTAGGCGCGATGAATCAGGCGTTCTTTACCCTATCTCTGGGTATGGGCTCTATGGCGATCTTCGGCAGCTATATCGACAAACAGCGCACCTTGTTTGGGGAATCGCTGAATGTTATGCTGTTGGATACCTTTGTGGCAGTAATGGCAGGACTGATTATTTTTCCTGCCTGCTTTACCTACGATTTGGAGGTAACCGCCGGCCCGGGTCTTTTGTTTGACACTATGGCAACGGTGTTTAACAATATGAACGGTGGACGGCTGTGGGGTACGGTATTTTTCCTATTTATGGTCTTTGCCTCTTTGTCCACCGTGCTGGCGGTGTTTGAAAATATCCTGGCGTGCGTCCGGGAGATGACCGGCTGGAGCCGCCCTAAGGGCTGCGTGATTTGCGCTTTGGGCATCATCCTGATCTCCACGACTACCGCCCTGGGCTACAGCCTTTGGAAATTCCAGCCCTTTGCCGAAGGCTCTGCCTGGCTG
>JAZSRR010000050.1:0-10540 GCA_045538605.1 Faecousia sp. | reverse complement strand
TAACCACCGGCCGTGCCGGTGGTATGCACAGGCCCCCTTAGGGCCTACAACCCGCCGCGCCTATAGGCTCATCGAATTATCTTTCGCTTGCGTGTTCTGCCCTACCACCGCAGATGCGGTTATGTATGCACCCAAGGCCCCCTCTGAGGAGGGGGGTGTCAGCCCAACAGGCTGACTGGGGGAGAGAATTTTCTCTCCTTGTTTCTCTCCCTCCGTCTTCGCCTGCGGCGAATCCACCTCCCTCATCAGAGGGAGGCTTTTCGCTGCGGCGGGTCTGGGCATAGCTAAAGCTTTTTGGAACCACCGGCACAGCCGGTGGTATTCTATTATCAATGAAAAGCACTTATGGTTTTTCCATAAGTGCTTCTTCTTTTTTACAGATGCAAAAGCGGCATATTGCAACATTTTGTGTGTTATGCTATCATAATCTTTAGAAAATATGGGAAAGCAGGGTATTACAATGGCACAATGCAATGGTTGCTGTGGCAGCTGCGGCGGCTGCGGCAAAACCTTGGAATTAAGCGCAGGAGAAATTCTTATTTTGCAGACTTTGGGACAAATCCCCTTTCTGCCCATCGCCCGAAAAACAGACGATACTGTACCGGTGTATCTGGAGGATCGCCAATACAGCGTTGCAGAGTATGGCGTGATTTTGCAGCTTTTGGAGCGAAAAGGACTGATTTCTCTGGATTACGATAAGCCCTTAAAGGGCTACGATAGAGCATTATACCGGGACTACCCAATACACGGCAGTATGGCGCTGACCGCAAGAGGGCTGCAGGTTTTGGATATGCTGGAAAAGCAAGGTGCAGAAGATGAATGATTTTATAACCGTTACCGATATCTGCGACCCTCGACTGGATGTATACGCCCGGCTGACAGAGGCGCAGCTCTCCCAAACACCGGGACCCAAAACCGGTCTGTTTATTGCGGAAAGTCCGAAGGTCATTGAAAGAGCGCTGGACGCCGGCTGCAAGCCGGTTTCCATTCTGATCGAAACCAACAACATCAATAAAGAAACCCTTGCCATTCTCACCCGGTGCCCGAATGTGCCGGTCTACACCGGGGAGAACAAGGTGCTTGCCCAGCTCACCGGCTACAAGCTGACCCGGGGTCTGTTGTGCGCAATGGAGCGCCCGGCGCTTTTCAATGCCGAAGCAATGATACAGTCGGCACGGCGGCTGGCATTGCTGGAGGATGTAGTGAATCCCACCAACTTAGGCGCTATTTTCCGCAGCGCCGCCGCTTTGGGAATGGATGGAATTTTGCTGACACCCGGTTGCAGCGATCCCCTTTACCGCCGCTGCGCACGGGTGAGTATGGGCACGGTATTTCAAGTGCCCTGGGCCTTCTGGGACAAACCCATCGGTTACTTACGGGAGCTGGGCTTCCAAACTGCGGCGATGGCATTGCGGGAAAGCAGCATTTCCATTGATGATCTGCATCTGAAAAACGTGCCCAGGCTGGCCATTATTTTGGGTACAGAAGGAGAGGGCTTGACCCCGGCAGCCATCTCTCAATGCGACTACACAGTCAAAATCCCCATGTATCACGGCGTTGACTCTTTGAATGTTGCCGCCGCCAGCGCCGTAGCCTTTTGGGAATTGCGCGCAAAATAATCCCTTTCCAAATTGTATAATAATACTTGGAAAATCCGTCGAATTATGGTATATTAGGTGGGTATGGAGGTGGTTTGCTTGAACCCCATTATCAAATGGCCCGGCGGCAAGTCCCGGGAATTGGATATTATCAAAAAGCTGATTCCGGAGCACCGGCGTTATGTGGAGCCTTTCTTCGGTGGCGGTGCTTTATATTTTGATCTGGCCCCCCGGCACGCAGCCATTAACGATATTTCTCAGGATTTAATGGCATTTTATCAGCTTGTGAAGGAGCAGGACCGGGAGCTTTACCGTTTGCTGATGTGCTATTGGGACAATTTCCAAAGCCTCATTGCGCTGTGCCGGGAAGAATCTCTGGAAATGATGCACCTGTTTTTCAAGCTGAAGGAAGGATTCCTGGATAAGGATGCGCTTGATGCCACCTTGTGGCATTTCGTTTGCAAAATCACAGGACAGCTTAGCCCGGAATTCCGAGAGTTTCTGGTGCTTAACGACGAAGAATTTGATCGGCAGGTACACCGGATGGTGGCCGATAAATTCCTGCGCACCGTTTCCAACTACAATAAGAAGCCTTTTTCCACCGAGGATCTGTGCGAAAACTTTATAACCGGTTTCACCGGCGGCTACTATATGTATTTCCGCAAGGTGTTTAACGATATTAATCTTGAAAGAATTCCGGCTCCCCCCACAGCTTATCGTGCGGCAAATTTCTACTTTATCCGGGAATATTGCTACGGTTCTATGTTCCGATACAACGCAAAGGGCGAGTTCAACATCCCCTACGGCGGAATGTCTTACAACAATAAAGACATCGGCGCTAAAATCCGATACATATATCAAAATCCGATGGCAGAACTTTTTTCCGGTACGGAAATCCACTGTCGGGATTTTGAAGAATTTTTTGATGAAATTGAAGTTTGCAGTGATGATTTTCTGTTCCTGGATCCCCCTTATGATACCGATTTTTCTGATTACGAAGGTAAGGATTTTACCAAATATGATCAGGAGCGGCTGGCAAACGCCCTGAAAAAGACACCGGCTAAATTTTTGCTGATCATCAAAAACACAGAGTTTATCCGAAATCTCTATCACGAAAATTTCCAGATCCGGTCTTTTGATAAACAGTATACCTACAATGTGCGCAGCCGGAACGACCGGGCTGCGGAACATTTGATTATCACCAATTATTAAAAAAACGGCACAGAGTATCTGTGCCGTTTTTTTGCAGAAAAAAGCAGCCAAAATTGGCCGCCTAACACATTTATTATATCAAAACCTCCCCAGCCGTGTCAATCATTATTTGTGAATAGTTTTTAATTTCTGCGATTTGCACGAATAAGAGTTGTGCATTTTGTACAGTTTTACATATTGATTTTGCTCATTTCTTGTGCTATATTATAGACACAAAGAGGTGATACCAATGTACACGTAAATGAAGGCTCACAACAAAACAAATCGGCACAAGCAAAATGTTCTGAAAAAATTCGATTGAAAGTAGAAAGTAAGAAGTTATCCTCAGTTAAATATCCGTAATAAAACGAAAGTAAACCGAAGATACAGTAATAGTTGAAAAGTAGTAATTAACCAAACAGAACAAAGCCGGCAGCCGATTGTAGTGTCTGAGCCAACAGGACAAACCTTTATGAAGAAGCCTGACCCCACATAAGAGCATCCCGCTGATGGGAATATCGTTTCGTAAGTCGTGAGAGCGAGAAGGTTGGCAAGCATAAAGGACGTGTCGCAGACTGTAGAAAGCGAGGTTAACCAATGATGTTAGATACTAAGAGCGAACAGAAATGACCCTTGACTGTCAGTACCGAGGTCCGGAGCAGTCAAGGGTCATTTCTTTTTATTGCCTGTTTTCTCTTTTTGTGATATAGTAATGCAAAATCCAAAAGGAGTGCATCATATGAACCACAGTATAAAAGCAGCAGAGCTGTTTACGGAAGGCTATAACTGCGCCCAAGCGGTGGCTGTTGCCTACAGCGACCTGACCGGTATCACGCCGGAGCTTTCTGCAAAACTGACATCTTCCTTCGGCGGCGGAATGGGCCGCATGCGGGAGGTCTGCGGTGCTGTCAGCGGTATGCTGATGGTGGCCGGTGTTCTGTACGGTTACGAAACGCCCCTGCCCGGCGGTCCAAAAGCGCACTATGCCCTTGTGCAGGAGCTGGCTGGAAAATTCCGGGAAGAAGCCGGATCCATTATATGCCGGGAGCTATTGGAAAATCCTCCCTCTGATCCCAACCCCACCCCCAGAACCGCAGAGTTCTATAAGACCCGTCCTTGTACCCGAATGGTTATGATAGCCTGCGACATCCTGGATAAATACATAAAATCGCATCCCATAGATGAACAAAAAGCCTGACAGGTTACCCTGTCAGGCTTTTGTGTTATACATATTTACCGTCCCAGTAGCCGCTGGCATCTAAGTAGCAAGTACCCTTGCTGTCATTGACATAGGTATTGGTGAGCATGTAGCCATCATCGCCTAAGTAGCACCAGCCCTTGCTGTCCTTCTGCCAGCAATTTCTCAGGTAGTAGCCCTGCGGTCCTGCATAGCGCCAACCGGTGGCATCTTGGATCCACTTATTGACTACCATATAGCCATCACTGCCTACATATACGATACCTACGCTGTCCGGTACCCACTGATTGGTTACCATAAAGCCTTCGGCATCTAAGTAGCACCAGCCCTTACTATCCTTCTTCCAGCAGCTGACTGCCATATAGCCGTTGCCATCCAGATAGCACCATCTGCCCTGGAGCTTTGCCCACTTATTCCGGCTGATGTAGCCATCTGCGCCTACATAGCGCAGACCGCCTTCGTCGGCGACCCAACAATTGACTACCATATAGCCATCACTGCCTACGAACACAACGCCCTTGCTATCCGGCACCCAGCTGTTGACCACCATATAGCCGTCAGAACCTAAGTAGCACCAGCCCTTGCTGTCTTTTTGCCACTTATTCCGGACCACATAGCCGTCAGCGCCGGCGTAGCGCCAGCCGGTGTTATCCAATATCCACTTATTGTAGACCATATAGCCGTCGGCAGCTACATACACCAGATCCTTACTGTCCGGCACCCAGCTGTTGACCACCATATAGCCGTCAGAACCTAAGTAGCACCAGCCCTTACTGTCCTTTTTCCAGCAGCTGACTGCCATATAGCCGTTGCCATCCAGATAGCACCATCTGCCGTCGCGCATCTGCCAGCGGTTTCTGACAATGTAGCCATCTGCGCCTACATAGCGCAGACCACCTGCGTCGGCAACCCACTGATTTACCACCATATAGCCGTTGGCACCTACATATACAACACCCTTGCTGTCCGGTACCCAGCTGTTCGTTGCCATTGCGCCGTCTGCGCTTAAGTAGCACCAACCCTTACTGTCTTTTTTCCAGGTGTTGGTTACCGGCTTGCCGTTTTGGTAGAAATACCACTTACCACCGATCTCGTTCCAGCCCTCTTTCGGCGTTACCGGTGCAACAGCCCTGATCGTCAGCGAGAGCGGCGTCTGCTGATCGTTGATAAGCGCAAACACAAAGCCGCCGTCGGCGATGGGAATGGGGTCAACATAGGTTTCGCCGTTATCTGCAGTGATCCGCATACCGGCAATCTCATAGGACACAAAGAACCAAAGACCCGTAGGCATACCTGTCAGCGGAACAACAGCCTCGGTCTTATTGTCATTCCATTCCCAATAACTGTCCAGCAGGATAGCATCCGTACCGCTAAACACTGCCTCTGCCGCTTTGGCGGAGACTTCGTATACCTGAATAACCACATAATCACCGGTATTCACCGGCAAGACCGCCAGATTATTCACACTATCAACCGTATTGCTGTCGCCCCGAATGCTCAGCTTAAAGGAAGCCTGGGTGTTGGGGGTTGTGGTTTCCAGCCCAACGAGCAAGACACCAGAAAAATTGGATTGCCACAGGTAAAAATTACCGTCGCCATCTCCTTCCTCCAGCTTAGCACTATACCCGTCGATCAACTGCTGGTTGGTAACACGGGTCAGTTCGCCGTTTAATTCGCCGAAATCCACCTCATCCGAGGCGAACACGCTGGGAGCCACTGTCATCATAAGTACAAGTGCCAGAAACAATGCTACAATACGTTTCATTATTACACCCTCCATTTTTTATTATTATAGATATACAGTACCATAAAATCCGCTAATTTGCAAGTATGAAGCGTGATTTTTAACAAAAAATGGGGGCAAGCCCCCATTTTATTCGGATAATTTATGGATAAACAAACCGCTGCGCAGCTTCGGCTCAAACCAAGTGGATTTGGGCGGCATAATGGCGCCGGCATCGGCAATATTCATCAGATCCTCCATTGTGGTCGGATACATCGAAAAGGCAACTGTCATTTCGCCGCTGTCTACCCGGTCAGCCAGCGTTTGCAGGCCCCGGATTCCGCCGATAAAATCGATCCGCTTGTCAGTCCGGGGGTCGCCGATACCCAAAATTGGCTGCAGCAGGTTGTTCTGCAAAATGGACACATCCAGCTGTGCCACAGGGTCGGCAGGGTCATACGTCCCCTCTTTTGCCTCCAGTAAGTACCACTTTTTATTCAGGTACATACCGTAGGCATGCTTTTTTTCCGGCTTCAGCGCACCGGTATTTTCATAGGGTGTAACGGTGAACTTTTGGGAAACCGCATCTAAAAATGCATCTTCCTCCAGACCGTTCAGATCCTTGACCACCCGGTTATAATCCATAATGTACAGCTGGTCATCCGGGAACAGCACGGACAAAAAGTAATTAAACTCCTCTGTTCCATCATAGCCGGGGTTTTCCTGACGGCGCTTTACACCCACCCGGACTGCCGAAGCAGAGCGGTGGTGTCCGTCAGCAATGTACAAATTGGGAACGGTGGCAAAGCTCTGGCAGATCGCCTGCACAGCCGCTTCGTCATCTACTACATACACCGTATGACCAATGCCGTCTTCACTGACAAAATCGTACACCGGGGGCTTTTCCATTGCCTTGGCAACCAAGCGGTTAATTTCTTCCTTTGCCCGGTAGGTCAGGAAAATCGGACCGGTGTTGGCATCGCAGTAATCCACATGGTTGATCCGGTCTTGCTCCTTATCAGCGCGGGTCAGCTCGTGCTTACGGATAATGTTATCCATATACTCGTCAATGGAGGTACAAGCCACAATGCCGATTTGGGCGCGGCCGTTCATCACCTGCTTATAGATGTACAGGCAGGGTGCTGCATCCTGGATAAACACGCCCTTTTGGATCATTTCATTCAAGTTGCCCCGAGCCTTTTCATAGACAATTTTGTCATACAAATCCACAGAGGGGTCTAAATCAATCTCCGCTTTATCCACGTGCAGAAAAGAATAGGGGTTTCCCTCCACCATACGCCGGGCTTCATCGCTGTTCATTACATCATAGGGCAGAGCCGCCACCTGGAAGGCTTTTTCCGGTGTGGGGCGAACTGCACGAAATGCTCTTACAACTGCCATCGCTTATCCTCTGTACTCTGCTTCAAATTTCTGCAAAAATGCCACCAAGGCTTCTACACCTTCCTTGGGCATAGCATTGTAAATAGATGCCCGCAGACCGCCCACAGACTTATGACCCTTCAGGTTATCAAAGCCTGCTGCCTTGGTTGCGGCAACCACCTGGGCATCCAGTTCTTTGGACTCGGTAACAAAAGGTACATTCATCAAGCTGCGAACTTCCTTATCCACCGTACCGCTGAACATCTTGGAGCTATCCAGGAAATCGTACAGCACCTTGGCCTTTTCAATGTTGCGCTGATCCACCGCCTCCAGACCGCCCAGCTTTTTCAGGTGCTTGAACACCTTGCCGCAGCAATAAATTGCCCAGCAGTTGGGGGTATTGTACATAGAGCCGGCGTCCGCGTGGGTCTTATACTGCAGGTAAACAGGCAGGTTTTCCACATCTTCCCGGATCAGATCCTCCCGGATGATGACCACCGCCATACCGGCAGGACCTACATTTTTCTGCACACCGGCATAGATGATGCCATAGTCAGAAACATTGCAGGGCTTGGACAGGAACATAGAGGACTGGTCGGACACCAGAATATGACCCTTGGTGTTGGGAAGCTGCTGGTAAGTCGTGCCGTGGATTGTCTCATTTTCGCAGATGTACACATAATCTGTGTCCTCCGGAATGTCCAGATCGGAGCAATCCGGTATGTAGCTGTAATTCCGGTCCTTGGAAGAAATTACCGTAACCTCGCCCACCTTTTTGGCTTCTGCCGCGGCTTTTTTGGACCAAGCACCGGTTTCAATGTACACCGCCTTACCGTTTTTCATCAGGTTCATGGGAATCATGGAAAACTGCAGCGTTGCGCCGCCCTGAATGAACAAAATCTTATAGTTATCCGGAATGTTCATCAGCTCCCGCAAATCCTGCTCTGCCTCGTCCACGATCTTCTGGAAAACGCCGCTGCGGTGGGACATTTCCATTACGGACATACCGCTTCCCCGGTAGTTGAGCACCTCATCCCGGATCTCCTCCAGAACCTCTTCCGGCATCATAGCAGGGCCGGCAGAAAAGTTAAAACTACGATCATATTTCATTTTTCTTTCCTCCCAAAAAAGTATTGCTAACAGTATACCACCATCTTTTTTGTTTCGCAAGACAAAATGTTGGCAATCGTTGACAACCCCAGCTGTTTTGGCTAAAATATATGTATACAGGAGGTATCTATGATGAACGAAACCTTGAACACCTTGAAAAATCGCTGCAGTACGAAGAAATATTCCGCCAAAGCCGTTCCGGAGGAGCTTCTGGATCAAGTTCTGGAGGCAGGTCTGTATGCGCCCACAGGAATGAATAATCAAAAGGCAATTATGGTTGCCGTCCGGGACAAAGAAACCCGGGACACCCTTTCCCGGATGAACGCGCAGGTTATGGGCGCGGATACCGACCCCTTCTACGGCGCTCCCTGTGTGATCGTGGTACTTTCTGACCCGGAGCGCAGCACCTGGGTGGAGGATGGTTCTTTGGTAATGGGAAATCTGATGAACGCCGCCACCGCCCTGGGCTTAGGCAGCTGTTGGATCCACCGGGCAAGAGAAATGTTTGATACAGAAGAAGGCAAGGCTCTTTTGCGGACCTGGGGTGTGCCGGAACACTATCGGGGCATCGGCAACTGTATCCTGGGCTACCCTGAGGGTGAGCCAGTCCGCAAACCCCGGGCAGACGGTCGGATCATTAAAGTAGACTGATTATTATAGCTGTGCTTTATGGGAGCAATCCCCCTCCACAGTATATTTATATCCTGCGCGGAAGTCTTTGGAGGTCATAGATGCTCCAAAGACTTTTTGCATTTTTATCTGCAATTGTAACCAAACCTGTTTTTTTACGAGTATATAAGTGAAGGGAGTGTGGCGCTATGGAAGATAGCCAGATTGTCTCGTTGTACTGGATGCGGGATGAAACAGCGATAACCTGTACAGAGAAAAAGTACGGGCAGTATCTGGCCAAAATTGCCTATAACATTCTGGCAGATCGGGAAGATACCAAAGAAAGCGTAAATGATACCTTATTTGCCGCCTGGAATTCCATACCGCCCCACAAACCCCAAATCCTATCTACCTATCTGGGCAAATTGACCCGAAGAATCTCCATAGATATTTACCGCAAAAAGAACACCGAAAAAAGAGCTGCAGGCGAATATGCCCTGTCCCTGGAGGAATTGTCCGAATGTTTTAGTGTCGGTGATACCACCCAGCAGGAAGTGGATTGTCAAATGCTCTCCCAAGCAATCGCCGCCTACTTAAAAACCCTGCCCCAAGAAGCAAGGAATGTCTTTTTAGGCAGATATTACTACTTAGACCCGGTGGCTAAAATCGCCCAGTACTGCCACATCTCCCATTCAAAAGTAAAAATACTTTTGTACCGCACCCGGCAGGAGCTGGGTCAATACCTGAAAGAGGAGGGATTTTTATGATGGATGCGGAGCGTCTTCAGGACGCAATTACCATCCTTCCGGAAGAGCTGCTGACGCCGGTGGATGCCCTCCGGCAGCAAAAAAGAGGCTTTTGGAAGCCCATTGCCGCCGTTGCCGCAAGTCTTTTTCTGGTAGTGGGATTTTATCATCTGCAGCCTCTGCAGAAAACCGCAGAAAACGAAGCATTTCTGGAAGATGCCGCAGAAGGGGCGCAGTTCGAAGATTACAGAGGAAACTCTAAGGAACATTCCACCACACAATCTGCCTATTCTATCCCTGCTACCGTTGAAAAAACCGAAGAAGATCATTGGGTGGTTATCCTTCCGGCAGGCGAAGCTGTGAAAGTCTTTTTCGACAATTTGGAAGAGCCCCCGAACTTTTCTCCTGGCACGGAAGTTATTCTGTGCTTTGACCAAAAACCGAAAGATCTCAAGCAGTTATATCCGAACAACATTATCGAAAAGTAAAAGGAGGAGACAAAAATGAAAAAATGTTTGGTATGGGTACTGGTTATTACCCTTTGTATGGGACTTCTGGCTGCCTGTGGCGGAAAAAGCGCCGAAACGGAGCAATATAGAGGAAACGCATTGGAGGATGCTGCCGATAGTTATGTCGAATACAGCACCGAAAATGGCAGTGCGTCTCTTTCCGGCTCCGCTACCGGCAGCACGCAACCCGCCGCCACCAACCAAAAGCTGATTCGTAAAATCCATCTGGAGGCAGAAACGGAGGATCTGGATGCCCTGCTGGCTGCCGTGATGGAAAAGATCAATCAATTAGGCGGCTATGTGGAGCAGCAAGAGGTATATTACGGCTCTCCCTCTGCCCAGCGCCGTTACCGCCGGGGCACGCTGACCCTTCGTATCCCGGCAGAAAAGCTGGATGATTTTGTTGCCAAGGTAACAGAGTCCTCCAACATCGTTTCCTCCAACGAAACAACAGAAAATGTTACCCTGACTTATGT
>JAZSRR010000008.1:0-2013 GCA_045538605.1 Faecousia sp. | reverse complement strand
GCCCAAAAACTGGACGCAAAGCGTGCAAAGGATGCAGCAGCGGTGCTTGAGAAGGATGCCGGCATTTTAGAAAGACTGTAAAACCTGGTCGATATGACCTGAACTATAAAAAGGAGATTTTATTATGGAAAAGAAGCTTGTATACACCGGTAAGACTAAGGACGTTTTCGCACTGGAAAACGGCAACTACCTGCTGAAGTTTAAGGATGATTGCACCGGTAAGGACGGTGTGTTTGATCCCGGCGAAAATTCTGTTGGCCTGACTATTGAGGGCGTAGGCGATGTAAATCTGCGCATGTCCATTTATTTCTTTGAGAAGATCAATGCTGCAGGCATTAAGACTCATTATGTCAGCGCTGACCTTGCCAATACCACTATGGAGGTTCGGCCTGCTAAGGTGTTCGGTAAGGGCTTGGAGGTTATCTGCCGTTATAAGGCTGTTGGCTCTTTCTTCCGCCGTTATTCCGATTACTGCACGGAAGGACAGGATCTGCCCGCCTATGTGGAAACCACCTTCAAGAACGACGAGAAGGGTGATCCGCTGGTTACCAAGGATGGTCTGGTAGATCTGGGTGTTATGACAGCTGAGCAGTATGATGACCTGAAGGCTATGACCCAGGCGATCACCAAGATCGTTGCCGATGATCTGAAGGAAAAGGGTCTGGATATGTACGATATTAAGTTTGAGTTTGGCTACGATGAAGACGGCAAGGTAATGCTCATCGATGAAATTGCCTCCGGCAATATGCGTGTTTACAAGGACGGTCAGTATATTGATCCGATGACTTTGAATAAGCTGTTTTTCGCTTAATTTCTCTAAAGGAGTTTCACAATGGGAGGCTTTTTTGGAATCACATCCAAACAGGACTGTATGATGGATGTGTTCTTCGGCGTAGACTATCATTCCCACTTGGGAACCCGTCGAGGCGGTATGGCTGCCTATGACAAGGAGATTGGTCTGCAGCGGAAAATTCATAATATTGAAAACGCACCGTTTCGGACCAAGTTTGAGGGAATTTTTAATGAGATGCAGGGCACCTCTGCCATTGGCTGTATCAGCGACAGTGATCCGCAGCCGATGCTCATTCGTTCCAAGCTGGGCACTTTTGCTATCGCAACAGTCGGTATTGTTAATAATGCCGACCAGCTGATAGAGCATTATCTTGCCCACGGTGGTCATTTTGACGCAATGACCGGCGGTAAGGTAAATTCCACCGAGCTGATCGCATCGCTTATCTGTCTGAAAGACAATTTTGCCGAGGGTGTGCAATTTGTCCAGCAGGAGATTGAGGGCACTGCCAACATCCTGATTTTGAAGGAGGATGGCAACCTGATTGCTGCCAGAGACCGCCTTGGCAGAATCCCGGTGCAAATCGGAAGAAATGAAGATGGCTTTTGTGTTTCTTTCGAGCAGTTTGCCTACACAAAGCTGGGCTTTACCCATGTTAAAGAGTTGGGTCCCGGTGAAATTGTTGAGATTTCTCCGGATGAAATGACCCAGCTTGCCGCTCCGGGAAAGGAAATGCGGATGTGCGCATTCCTCTGGAGCTATTACGGCTATCCCACATCCACCTACGAAGGTATTAATGTTGAAGCAATGCGCTACCGCAACGGTGCAGCCATAGCTGAACGGGATATGGCACAGGGCAGAAATATGGAAATCGATTATGTTGGCGGTGTCCCGGATTCCGGTACTCCGCATGCAATCGGTTATGCCAACCGCACCGGAAAACCCTTTGCCCGAGCGTTTATCAAATACACGCCTACCTGGGCCAGGAGCTTTACACCTGCTCGGCAGACAGATCGGAATAAAATCGCAAAAATGAAGCAGATCCCGGTTCATGAGTTGATCGTGAACAAAAACCTGCTGTTTGTGGATGATTCCATTGTTCGCGGTACCCAGTTGCGGGAAACTGTTGAGTTCTTGTATGATAATGGCGCAAAATCTGTCCATATGCGTTCTGCCTGTCCGCCGATTATGTATGGTTGTAAGTACCTGAATTTCTCGCGTGC
>JAZSRR010000027.1:0-5071 GCA_045538605.1 Faecousia sp. | reverse complement strand
ATTGTCTTACTTACGGATACCCAGCTTGGCGATCAGAGCACGGTAACGGTTGATATCCTTCTTTGCCAGATAGTCCAGCATCTTGCGGCGCTTACCAACCATCATCAGCAGACCACGACGGGAGTGGTTGTCGTGCTTGTGCACGCGCAGGTGATCGGTCAGCTCATTGATACGAGCGGTCAGGATTGCAACCTGAACCTCGGGAGAACCGGTGTCGCCCTCGTGAGTAGCGTTGTCCAGGATTACCTGGGTCTTCTTTTCCTTCTGAATCATTGTGTTTACCACCTTTTCTTAATTTACCTCGCGCCAAGTAAAGGGTCGGTGTCTTCCCAAAACTGAGCAACGGGCATACGCTGGTCATAGCCAGCCCGACTATCTTATCATAAGTTTTTCCAATTGTAAAGGAAAAATTTCAAGATTTATCAAATATTTCCCGGGTTTCTTCCGCATTTTTCCGGATTTCTGCCGCCAGCTGCTCCAAAGAGGGATATTGCTTTTCCTCCCGCAAATAGCGCAAGAATTCCAGTGTGATGTCTTTACCGTACAGGTCGCGGTCAAAATCCAGCAGCCAGCTTTCCACCGTAACCCGGTGTCCGCCTACCGTGGGACGATTGCCAATGTTGGTAACCGCCGGGTAAACTGCGCCGTCCAAAACCGCCTTGCAGGCATAAACACCTCGTTTGGGCAAAAGAAGGTTCTCCGGCACCTCCAGATTGGCGGTAGGAACGCCAATGGTCCTGCCAAGACCTCTGCCGGAAACCACTTTTCCCGTAAGAATGTGGTTATGCCCCAAAAAGCGGTTAGCAGTTTGGATGTCTCCTGCTTCCAGCAGTTCCCGGATATGGGTAGAGGATACCCGGGTGCCGTCTACTGTCCGCTCCGGCACCACACTGCAGGGAAGACCCTTTTCCTGACAGTATTCCTGCAAAAGAGCGGCTGTGCCCTGCCCTTGGTAGCCAAAGCGGAAATCATCGCCGCAGACAAAGCCGGCGGCCTGATGTTCCGCGTAAAGGAAACGAACAAAATCCTCCCAAGGCATTTTTCTTAAATTGTCATCAAAGGGCAATGTAACAATGTCCTCTGCGCCCAGCCGGGTCAGAAGCCGCTGCCGGTCTGCCACCGAATTCAGCAGCTGTGGACCTGCGCCGGAAATCCTATTTTCCGGGTGGGTATCGAAGGTGATGACCCCAGCCTTGCAGCCGGTTTCTTTTGCCAAGCTCCGGCAGGCAGTGAGCAATGCCTGATGACCCAGATGTACACCGTCAAAAAAACCGAGGGCATAAATTGTTCTTTTCCTTGTCCCCCGCACAAAGGCTCCCTCTGATGAGGGGGCTGTCAGCGAAGCTGACTGGGGGAGAGAATTTTGTACCGCCATATCAACGTATTCACAGACACCCGCAAAATTTTTGTCAACATCCACATTGCAGATACGCACAACTGTCAGATTCATTTTTTCTAACTGCTCTGTGCGATTTGTGTCTTTTCTTCCTTGTTCTGTTTCATAGTGCCCGCTGCCATCCAATTCGATGACCAGCCGTGCTTTTGCGCAGTAAAAATCCACAATATAATCACCAATTGCTTTTTGTCGCCGAAAACGGACAGGATAATACCGCAGATATTCATACCATAATTTCCGCTCCCAAGGGGTCATATTCTTGCGGAGCTTTTTGGCAAGAGGTATATTTGCCTGATTATAAGGTTTCATATCTCTCCCTCCGCCCCTTTGGGGCACCTCCCTCATCAGAGGGAGGCAGAAACATAAAAAAAGCTTTTTATGGTTGACATAACGCCATTTTCTGTCTTTGCCAACATCAAAAATTCCCCATTCTGGCTATAGGCGCGGTAAGTGCCGTCCTCCAGATTAATGGAAAAGGAATTTCCGTTGCGGCAGCGGGTCTCCTGTTTCTCCGTCAGAGTAACGGCAGGATATCCGGTAAACATACTGTCCACCGGCAGCAGATACTGTTCCGGATTCTCGCTTTCAATCAACGTCTGCAGCGGAACGGCTTCCCGGATGGTATACGCCCCGGCAGCAACCCGCCGCAAGCTCTCCATACAGCCGCCGCAGCCCAGCACCTGCCCAATATCCTTACACAAGGTGCGGATATAAGTACCCTTGGAGCAGCTGACCGTCAGCTTGGCCGTTTCACCGGTAAATTCTGTACAATCCAGACGGAAAATGGTGATTTTCCGAGGCTTTCTTTCCACCTGTTTTCCCTTGCGGGCGAGGTCGCACAGCTTTTGTCCGTTAATTTTCAAAGCAGAATACATCGGCGGAATTTGCTGTATTTCTCCCCGAAACTGCTCCAAACAGGACAAAAACCTGTCTTTTGTGATATTTACCGTTCGTTTTTCTAAGACTTCTCCGGTGATATCTTCGGTGTCGGTGATCACACCCAGACGCAAAACTGCCTCATAGGTTTTTTCCGCGTGTTCGAAAAATTCCACCGCCCGGGTACCTCTGCCTACAAATACCGGCAGCACGCCGGTAGCCATCGGGTCCAGTGTTCCTCCGTGGCCGATTCTCCTTGTGTGCAGCACGCCTCGCAGCTTGCTGACCACGTCCTGACTGGTCCAGCCGGCAGGCTTGTCTACAATGACGATTCCGTTCATCCCAGCGTTTCCTCCAGAGCCTTGGCAACTTTCTCCGCCGCCTGCTCCAAAGACATCTGCACCGTTGCGCCGGCAGCGCCCTTATGTCCGCCGCCGCCGAATTTGGCGCAGACCGCCCCGGCATCATAGCCGGGTACTGCCCGGACAGACATTTTTACAAAGCCGTCTGCCGTCTCCCGCAAGGTTGCGGCGATCTTTACCCCTTCAATAGACCGGGGGAATCCGGAGATGTTCTCCAAATCATCCTCCGTAGCGCCGCAGGACTGCTCCACCGACCGAGGCAGAGCGCAGACCGCCACCTGCCCATCGGCAGAACGGCGCATATTCTCCAGCATCCAACCCTGCACCTTCAGCCGCGCCAAAGAGGTGTTTTCAAACAAATGCTGGTTGAGCTCATAAATATCCGGCGTTACCCTGGCGCAGGCTGCCGCCACCTCAAAGCTGTGGGGCTGAGTGTTGGCAAACCGGAAACAGCCGGTGTCGGTGGAAATGGCTGTGTATAGCGCATTTGCCATCGGCACATCCAGCTCCACACCCAGCGCCATCAAAAGGTCATAGATCATCTGGCCGCAAGCCGCAGCCGAAGACTCCACCCACTGCATAGGGGTAAAGACGGAAGCAGTTTTGTGGTGGTCGATCCGCAGAGAGATCCGGTCAACCAAAGGCAAAAATACCTCCGGCAGCATCTCCTTTGATGCAACATCCACGCAGACCAGGGTATCCGAATCCAAAACCGTCTGTTTGGTCAAGTCTTGATGCAGCTGGGCGTGCTTCGGGGTAATTTCCGGATTTTCCAAAACCCAGGCATTTTTCCCCCGCTGCCGCAGACCCCGGCAAAGCGCCGCCGAAGAACCCAAGGTATCGCCATCGGGGCGGCAATGGGTCAAGATCACAAAGTTATCCCGACTTTCCAAAAAGTCTTTAACTTTCGCTATTGTCATCCCGGTCATCTTTATTTACCTCCAGGGAGTTAATAAGCTCCAGCATTTTTGCGCCGTAGGTGATGCTATCGTCCAGCGCCCATACCAGCTCCGGCGTATACCGCAGCTGCAAAGCGCGGCCCAGCTCCCGGCGCAGATAGCCACCGGCAGATTTCAGTCCCTTCATTGCCGAAGCTGCCTTATCCTGCTGTAAAAAGCTCACATAGATTTTTGCGTAGCGCAGATCCGGTGTGGTTTCCACGTGGGTGATGGAGATCATGGTTTCCGCCACCCGGGGGTCTTTCACATTGCGAAGCTGAGCAGCCAGCTCCTTTTGAATTTCTTCGTTAATCCTTCCGATCCGATTGGATGCCATATTTACACCCTCCTAATAACGCGTCCTGCCGCACCGCAGCTGCGGTGCGGCAGAGATCCTTACTGTTTTACTTCCTGCATCTCGAAGCACTCAAAGACGTCGCCTTCCTTGATATCATTAAACTTCAAAATGCTCATACCGCATTCGTAACCGGCGGTAACCTCCTTGGCAGCATCCTTAAACCGCTGCAAAGAGCCGACCTCACCTTCGTGGATCACAATATTATCCCGCAGCACACGAACCTGGGCATCCTTGGTAACCTTACCGTCTTTCACCATACAGCCGGCAATGGTGCCGATGGCGGAGACCTTGTAGGTCATACGCACCTCGGCGTGGCCAATGACCACTTCCTCAAACTTCGGCGCCAGCATACCCTTCATTGCCGCCTCGATCTCATCGATCGCATCATAAATGACCCGGTAGAACCGCATATCCACATTGGCGCGCTGACCGCTGGCCTGAGCGCCGGCATCAGGACGGACGTTAAAGCCGACAATAATCGCGCCGGCAGTAGATGCCAGCAAAATATCGCTTTCGTTGACAGCGCCTGCGCCGGTGTGGATAACCCGCACCCGGACTTCCTCGTTGGAAAGCTTCTCCAAGGATGCCTTGACCGCTTCCGCAGAGCCCTGCACGTCTGCCTTGACAATGAGGGGCAGCTCCTTCATTTCACCCTCCTGCATCTTGGCAAAGAGGTTGTCCAGAGTGACCTTCTGCATAGCGTTGGCCGCATCGTCCTTGGCCTTTTGCTTGCGCTGTTCTACCAGCTCGCGGGCCATACGCTCGTCGATAACGGCGTTAAACTCGTCGCCGGGAGCAGGCACTTCTGCCAGACCGGTAATTTCCACCGGCACGGAAGGACCGGCAGTTTTTACGGTGCGACCCTTGTCGTTGGTCATTACGCGGACACGGCCCACGGCAGTACCGGCAATGACGATATCCCCCTGGTTGAGGGTACCGTTCTGCACCAGCAGCGTAGCAATCGGACCTCTGGTCTTGTCCAGACGGGCCTCGATAACCGTACCCTTTGCCCGGCGGTTGGGGTTGGCCTTCAGCTCCTGCACTTCGGCAGTGAGAATAACCATCTCCAGCAAATCGTCCAGACCCATGCCGGTCTTTGCGGAAATGGGCACAATTACGGTTTCACCGCCCCATTCCTCAG
>JAZSRR010000038.1:0-5650 GCA_045538605.1 Faecousia sp. | reverse complement strand
TGACCCGGTGCTGAAGGATCGGAAGCAGCATGTTATGAAGATTCAGGTTCCCACCGGTCATGATGATCACAATACCAAGGGTGAGATCACCGATTTCTGCAACGCCGTTATTGAAGGCAAGCTGGCCAGCTGCACCGGCGTTGAGGGCGCAGTTACCGCCTATACCTGTATGGCAATTGTGGAGTCCGCTCGCACCGGCGAAAAGGTCGTTATGGACTACGATTTCCTGTAAGATACATCTACATAAACAGTGCGGGGCTGTCTCAAAATGATTATTTGTAGGGACACCGCTCCTGCGGTGTCCGCTAAAAACACGAATAACAAAAAATCGGCACAGTTTGTGCCGATTTTTTCGTTTCGGACACCCCGGAGGGGTGTCCCTACAATCTTAAATAGGGGGTTGTCCATTCGTGAGACAACCCCACAAATTTTTTATTTAGCAGGGATTTCAAAGGGGTCTTTCAAAGTTGCGTTAACAGATTCCACAATAATTGCCTTATGTTGATCCGTAATGGTCAGATCACCCATTCTCTGCTGACTGGGATGGGCACGCATACTCTTGGGAATCAGATCCACCTTCACACCGGTCAGCTCTACATCAAATACCTGCGCATACCATTGGTAGGCAACCATCAGTCGGGCAAAGTCGGACAGGTGGGTGTAATCCCGGTACAGGTCCATCTTCTGTTCAACATCGTACTGGGGTACGCCCAGTACCTCGCTGGCGTATTGGACAGGCTTTGCATTGTAGATGATCTGTTCAAAGCCTTCGTGGCCCACCAGATATTTCTTGGTCAGCTCCACAAGCTTGTTGTAGTGTTTTACGTGATTAAAGCCGTAATCCTTAAGGTAGACACTGCGGAAAGCAGCGGTGGGATTCAAACGATCCTTATCCGTGTAGAAACGGTCATCTGTAGGACTTGCCCACGTCATGTTATATAGCAGTGTGGGCTCATAATCTAAGTTTTCCAGAATGTAATTACGGAACCAGTCCACCATGCCCTGGGACATCTTCTCCTCCAGACCCAAGTGGCGGCTGGATTCGTTGAACATAATAATATCCCAGCGCTGGTCTGCCAGCGCCATTTTAATCGTAACATTTTCCGTAGTTTTCCAACTATCGCCGTTATCGGTAGTGTAATAGAAATAGACGGCATCATCATTTTTAGCAGCTTCAATATGCTCGGTCAGAGCGTATGCCTGATACAGCTCGGCAATGAAGATTTCCTGCTCCGGCACCTCTGCCTTCAGTACTCTGGGCAAAAGCCACATGGCATCCTGACCGTGGCTGTTGCTGATGTTGAGGACTTTCAGCACCTTTTCTTCTTCCGGACTTTGGGTGTTCTGCACCTCGGTGGTTGTTTCACCGCCCTGGGGAACAGTTTGGCAGGCGGTCAGACCAAGCATCAGTACTGCCAAAAAAAGCGCAAATAATCTTTTCATTTTCATTCTCCTTTACAGCTTTGTAAATTCTTCATGTGTCAGGAAGGTCCATTCCTTGGGAATGCGGTGGGGGCAGAAGGGATAAATGTCCATCTGTTTTTCACACTGCGTATGGGCATAGGCGGAATAGACAAATTTCGGCAGGCAAACCGCATCGGAAAGGCCCAGACAGAAGCGAGTGGGAACTTTCAAAAGCGATACCATATTGTTGATATCAAAGTAGGTCAGGGTATCCATAACCGCATCGGTGTACTGGGGATAGTCGGTCAAAAACTCCTTTGCGCCGCCCAAAATGCCGCTGCCCAGCTCCAGACGCTGTTGCAAACAGCAGTAGCTGGTAACGCCGGAATAGCACTTTTTGCTGCGCCCGCTGAGAGCAGATGCCACAATGGACAATGCGCCACCCTGACTGCCACCATAGGTTACGATCCGCTCCGGGTCTACCTCCGGCAAGGTTGCCGCTACATCCACTGCACGGACTGCGTCCAGATAGATGTTTCGCATATAGAAATTATTTTTATCGGTAACGCCCCGGTTCATCACCCGACCATTGGTATCGCCGCTGGTGTACCGCGCCCAGTCCGGGCTGGTGCCGCCCTGACCCCGAACATCCATAATCAATGCGCAGACGCCGGTTGCAGGGATATCTGTGAAGATATGCTTTTTACCGGAGCCACCGTGGTAGTACACCACACAGGGCAGCTTTCCGGTTACGCCGGAAGGCACAAGAAAATAAGCATCGATCCAGGTATCATCGTGGGTATTCCAACTCAGAAGATAAGTAGTAAAGACTTTTTCGTAGGGGGTATCAACCTTTTCCCGCTTGACTTCAATAGGAAAAGTGCGCATCCATTCCACACCTTCCTGCCAGAACTGTGCAAAGTCAGGCTTCATCGTCTGGGGAATTACCTGATTGCGCAAAAGCGCTTCTTGTTTGGCAATATACTCAGTCATAAGTATCCTCCTTGCCGTTTTTCTTTGATTATAGCAAATCTATCAAAAGATAAAAATGCAATTTTCCTTTATTGCATTGCATTTTGTCCAGATTATTGCAATCTTCTGAAAATATGGTATACTAATTTAAGAGGTGAAGCATATGTCCAATCTAATAACCTTGGCTGATTTTCACGCAGAAACTGCCCAGTACTATGTTTATAAGCGGTCGGAAAGTCCCATTTCCCATATGCCCCACTACCACGACTACTACCAGATCGGCTATGTGGTATCCGGTCAAGTTCTCCACTCTCAGGGAAACGACGCCGTTACCTTGAACGCCGGTGATGGGTTTATTTTGCCTCCGGGTTTTATGCACCGGCTGCGTTTTGTTGACAAGGACACGGAGCTGTACTGCCTGACCTTTCACCAAAGCGTATTTCAAACAGACTTTCTGCAGTCCAATGCCTTTCGGTTCTTGCAAGACCTACAGGCAAACTATGATGCCGGAACAATCCCCTTGTGCCTGACCCTGGATACTGCCCAATGTCAAACATTGGAGGCGCTTTTCAAGTGCCTGCTGCTGCAGCAATCTGCCGATACCCCGGCTGAGCTGTCTGCCGCACCCAGTATGATCAGCGCTATCGTATATTTGCTTGCCCAATGCTATTACCGGGATCCGGGCAGCAAGCGGCAGCCCTGGAACAGCGCAGACGATGCGCTGCTGCTGCGGCGGTGTATCGCCTATGTGGATACCCACTATACAGAGACCTTGAGCATTGAAGAGCTGTCCAAGCAGTTTGGCTTGTCCCGGTCGGTGCTTTGCAGTGCTTTTCAGCAGCGCACCGGTCTTTCCCTGCACAAATATATTGCTCGGAAGCGTATTCAGAAAGCGCAGAATTTAATTCAAATTTACCCCAATCTGCCCTTAAGCGAGGTAGCAGATCGAATCGGATATGCCGACAGCTCTACTTTTTACCGGAACTTTCTGAGACAGACCGGCATCTCTCCTGCCCAATATCGAGAGCTTTGCCACGGCAGCAACGGGGAATAACCGGCATTTCCATTGTAGACATTTACTCACTTTTTTGCTATAATATCCGCGTTATTTTCGCTTTGGAGGGATTTCCAATGAACAATTTTGATGTTTTGATCATCGGCGCCGGTCCCGGCGGTATTTTCTCCGCTTATGAACTGATCCAATTAAATCCCCAGCTGAAGGTAGGCGTATTTGAAGCCGGCCATGAGCTGCATAAACGGAACTGCCCCATTGACGGTGAGAAAATCAAAGGCTGCATTAACTGCAAAAGCTGCTCCATTATGAGCGGCTTCGGCGGCGCCGGCGCTTTTTCCGACGGCAAGTACAATATTACCAACGATTTCGGCGGTACACTGTACGCCTACATCGGCAAAACCAAGGCTCTGGAGCTGATGCGCTACGTCGACCAGATCAATATGACCTACGGCGGCGAGGGCACTAAGCTGTACTCCACCGCCGGCAGTAAGTTCAAAAAGCAGTGTATTCAGAACAATCTGCATCTTCTGGATGCCTCTGTCCGGCATCTGGGCACGGATATCAATTTCGTGGTTCTGGAAAATCTGTATAGCTATCTAAAGGACAAGGTAACCTTCTTCTTTGATACGCCGGTGGAATCCATTGAAATTGTGGATGGCACTTACCATCTGCATTGCAAGAACGGTGTCTATACCTGTAAAAACTGTATTGTTTCCGTCGGTCGCAGCGGCAGCAAGTGGATGGAGTCGGTGTGTAAAGAACTGGACATTCCCACTAAGAGCAACCGAGTGGATATCGGTGTCCGGGTGGAGCTGCCTGCTCAAGTATTCTCTCACCTGACCGATGAGCTGTACGAAAGCAAGATCGTTTACCGGACAGAAAAGTACGGTGATCTGGTCCGTACCTTCTGTATGAATCCCAAGGGCGCAGTGGTTAATGAAAACACCAACGGCATCATCACTGTCAATGGACACTCCTACGAAGACCCGGCAAAGCAAACAGAGAACACCAACTTTGCCCTTTTGGTGAGTAAGCATTTCTCCGAGCCCTTTAAGGATTCCAACGGTTACGGTGAGTCCATTGCCCGCTTGAGCAATATGCTGGGCGGCGGTGTCATCGTGCAGCGGTTTGGCGACCTGATCCGTGGTCGTCGCTCCAACCACGACCGGATGAACGACTCCTTCCTGGTGCCCACCCTGAATGCCACCCCCGGTGATTTGTCTCTGGTGCTGCCCAAGCGTATCTTGGACGGCATTATCGAAATGATCTACGCCTTGGACAAGGTTGCCCCCGGCACTGCCAATGATGACACCATGCTCTATGGTGTGGAGGTCAAGTTCTACAATATGGAAGTGGCTGTGGACGAAAACCTGATGTCCCGCCACCCCGGTCTTTATATCATCGGCGACGGCAGCGGTATCACCCACTCACTGTCTCACGCCTCTGCCAGCGGCGTGTATGTGGCAAGAAATATTGCAAAGTAAATTTTTATTCCCGGCAGGAAAACCTGCCGGGATATTCTTTTTTATGCAAGTTTTATGCCTTTTTAGTGAAAATACCTATAAATTATGCAGGATTGCCCCAAACATTTTTCATAAAAATGGAATTTCCCCTTGCGTAAGCCTCTGTTTTCGTATATAATGTATTTCGTATTATTTCAATTTTTTAGGAGGAAAAGAAAATGAAAAAATTACTGAGCTTGGTTCTGGCTGTGGTGCTGGTTCTGGGCCTGGCCGCTTGCGGCGGTGCTTCCACAATGACTATGGGCACCGGCAGCCCCACCGGTACATATTACGCCTACGGCGGTATCGTAGGTCAGTACATCACCAACAACGCCGGCATCACCGTTAACGCGGTATCCACCGGCGGCTCCAAGGATAACATTCAGGGCATCGATGCCGGCGACTATCAGCTGGGCACTGTCCAGTCCGATGTTATGCACTATGCCTGGAACGGCTCCCGTTCCTTTGAGACTGACGGCAAGATCAACTCCTTCCGCACCGTTGCCGGTCTGTATGCAGAGGCTGTGCAGCTGGTTACCGTCAACCCCGAGATCCAGTCCGTCAGCGACCTGAAGGATAAGAAGGTTTCCATCGGCGCTCCCGGCTCCGGCGTGTTCTTCAACGCAATGGACGTTCTGGCTGCTGCCGGTCTGACCGAAAATGACATTAAGCCCCAGTATCAGAACTTCGACGAAAGCGCCGATGCTCTGAAGGACGGCAAGATCGACGCTGCCTTTATCGTTGCCGGCGCTCCCAC
>JAZSRR010000092.1:0-15209 GCA_045538605.1 Faecousia sp. | reverse complement strand
GATGCTTTGGGAAAATATCTTGTCCGCCGCACGGTGGTCAAGCATTTCAAAAAGATTTCTCAAAGAGCCGGCATTTCGGATGATGCACGATTCCACGATCTGCGCCACAGCTTTGCTGTTTCCTCACTCTATGCCGGCGATGACATCAAAACCGTGCAGGCAAATTTAGGCCACGCAACCGCCCAATTCACCTTGGATGTGTACGGCCACGTGACCCAAAAGATGCGCCAGGATAGCGCAAATCGGATGCAAAAATTCTACGAACAATTAAGTTCTGAAAACGCTCAATAAGGGGAAAATAAGGGGAAACTCGTTTCCCTGTGCCCGTTTTCGAAACAAATTAACTCAAAAAGTTCGGAAAACAAAAGAAAACAGTCAGTAATCGTAAGATTTACTGACTGTTTCTTGGCAGGGGCACAAGGACTTGAACCCTGAGCCTACGGTTTTGGAGACCGCCGCTCTACCAATTGAGCTATACCCCTATTTATGTGAAAGGCCGAAGCCTTTTTTATCTGGTGGGCCCTCAGGGATTCGAACCCGGGACTATCCGGTTATGAGCCGGAGGCTCTAACCAACTGAGCTAAGGGCCCGTAAACATTAGTGCCTGAGCACCATCGCCGGGTTATTATATCACCCGCGGGACGCAATGTCAAGGCTTTTCTTTGTTTTACTCCAATTCCTTGCGAAGCTTTTCCAATGCGCGCTTCTCGATGCGGGATACATAGCTGCGGCTGATGCCGGTTTGCTTTGCCACCTCCCGCTGCCGCAGGGGGTGGCCGTCCTGCAGGCCGTAGCGCAGACTGATGACATGGCGCTCTTGCTCCGTCAGGCAGGTGTCCACCAGGCGGCGCACCATCTGCAGCTGCTCCCGGTTACTGATTTGCTCCAGCATATCTTCGTCCTCGCAGACTACATCCATCAGCGACAGGGCCGTGCCGTCACTGCCGGTGTCGATATAGTCAGACAACGACACATCATGGCTGGACTTTTTCTGTGCCCGGAAATGCATTAAAATTTCATTTTCCACACAACGGGCGGCGTAGGTGGCCAGTTTTGCCCCCTTTGAGGGGTCAAAGGTGGTGATGCCTTTGATGAGACCAATGGTGCCGATGGAGATCAGGTCCTCCTGGTCGGCGGTTTGGGCATAGTATTTTTTCATAATGTGGGCAACCAGACGCAGGTTTCGTTCAATGAGAATATTTCGCGCCTGCAAGTCCCCCCTGGCGCTTCTTTCCAAATATTCCCGCTCCTCCTTCGCCGTCAACGGTTTGGGAAAAGAGCCGGTGGAAAGCTGCAGAGAGTAGAATAAGCCGCTGAGCAGCAGCCATACGGTGGCGAGCATCGCCATCACCTCCATACAGCAAGCCTATTCCCCCCGGCAAGTCCAATTTCCAACGAAAAAGAGCATCCCGAAAGGAATGCTCTTTTTGGGTTTATACACTTGCTTTTTCTGCAGCACGCAGACAAGCCCGTCCTTTTGAAGGCTTATTTCCGACCGGGCTTTTTGCTCTCCGGTGCGCCGTAACCGTAGCCGTAGCTCTTTCCGTAATAGCCGGACCGGTCCTTCATATCCACCCGGTTGAGAATTACGCCCAGAATTTTGGCGCCTGCCATTTCCAGCTGCTTTTTCATCCGCTGCTGCAGCTTGTAGCTGTTGTGGGTGGTGTCCACCACCATAACAACGCCATCCAGGCAGGGCGCCATAACGGCGCAGTCTACCACCTGTCCCACCGGCGCTGCATCCACAATGATATAGTCAAACACATCCTTCAATGCGTCGATCAGCTTCCCAAAGCTCTCGCCGCTTAAAAGCTCCGCGGCGTTAGGCACCCGGGCGCCGGCAAACATAATGTACAGATTATCGACATCCGTTTCATTTAACAGCTCGTTGGCATTGGCAAGACCGGATAAATAATGGCTCAGCCCATCCACTCTGCCCCGGACACCCAAACGGGTGGCAAGCACGCTTTTCCGCAGGTCCGCGTCCATCAGCAAGACCCGCTTGCCTGCCTGAGCAAAGGAGGCTGCCAGCTGGAAGGAGATGGTGCTCTTGCCCTCTGCCGCGCTGAAGCTGGTCAGGGCAACGGCTTTGATGTTTGCGCCGCTGAATATCAGGTTTGTGCGCAGGGTCTTCATTGCCTCCGACACCTGAAACTCTTTTGTAATAAATTGGCTTACTGCAATCTTATCCATAGGAACACCCCTCATTTCTTCCGGAGGCCGCTAAGGAGACCCGGTTTTCTTTGGTTGCGGCTCACAGTCAGATTTGCGCTTGTTTCCAGCTCCTCAGAGGAAGGAATGATACCCAAGGTCGCAAGACCCAGATACTGGGTAACATCCTCGTCGGTGCGGATGGTATCGTCCAGCAGATACAGCACCACCAAAACGCCAACCACCAGAACAAAGCCTGCCAAAGCGGCAATGACGGTATTTTTTGTAAGACTGGGACCGGACTTGCCCGCAGGCACCTGGGCTTCATAAACCAGGTTCACCGCGTCCACATCCATGATCTCCTTGATCTGGGCGCTGGATACCTCCCGGACACAGTTGGCGATCGCCGCTGCCCGGTGGGGGTTGTTGTCTACTACCACGATCTGCAAAACACGGGTGTTTCCAATGGCTTGCACAGAAATCTTCTTTGCCAGCTCGATCCCGGACATATTCAGCTGCAGGCGCTGGATCACCTCCCGGGTAACATTCTCGCCGGTGATTAGCACCTCATAGTCCATGATCATATAGTTGGCAACGTTGTAGTCATAATACGACACCGCCGCATCGTCGCTGCGACCCAGCACATACATCCGGGTCTGGGCGGTGTATTCATCCTCCATAAACACAGTGGTAACACCGGCGCCCAAAACGCCGCACAAAAGGACTGCCGCCACCACGATCCATAGCTTCTTTTTCAGATAAAGCAGCAAATCCCAAAAATCTATTTGTATTTCTTCCCTTTGCTTTTCCATTTTCTTCTCCTTTAGCTTTCTTATTTTTGCAGAATTTCCCAGGCGTTCTCTAAAAACAGCCGCCGGGCATATTCCTTGCCATATTTTTTATGCACCTGCAAAAAGCACTCCCGCAGCAGCGGGGGGCGACCGACCCCATCGTGGGCATCGGAGGCGATAAAATGCGCTTTTTGCGCTTTCAGCAGCTTGTGGCAAAACCACTTTACCCGAAAGCCGCACTGTCCCAGCACACTGCCGGCGTTCAGCTGCGCCAGAGCGCCCGTTTCCAGCGCCTCATCCACCAGCGCCGGATTTTTCCGGAATGCCTCGCAGCGCTCGATATGGGCAATAATGGGAATAAAGCCGTGGCGAAGGGTTTCGGAAATGCCGCTCATAATGTAGGAACGAAAGGCGTTGGGCTGAAATTCCAGCAAAACATACCGGGAATGATTTAAGGATAAAATCTCACCGGAAGTCATTTTCTCCGGCGCTTCGGATTCGTAAGCAATCTCCTGACCCAGATACAGCCGCAGATCCGGAAACTCCGCTTGCGCTGCCTGACACAGCTGGGTAAATACTTCCTGCAGCTGCTGGGGGGTATTTTGCCGGTATTTTCCCCGATAGTGGGGCGTCAGAACGATGGCCCTTGTGCCGTTTTCCCGCGCCATTTTCAAAAGCGCAAGGGCGGAAGGCAGGTCAACCGCACCGTCATCCACACCCGGTAAAATATGGGTATGTAGATCCGCAAAGCCGTTCATAGAAACATCTCCGTAAATATCAGCAGGTATAAATCCGCCATTTACGGCATTATAACATATTAGCAGGACTATCTCAATAGTTTTTTAGAGAAAAAACCACATTCCGACATTTTTACATTTTGCACTTTGCATTTCCAAAGAAAAACCCGAAGGAGAGCCACTAAGCTCTTCTTCGGGTTATATTTATGGCGATATTTTTCCTTTGGAAAATCGATATATTTTTCTTGCGAAAAATCGATATGTTTGCTTTGCAAACGCGATATGCTATAAATCCCCTCTCGCCTTCAGGCATATCGAGTGCCTTAAGCACATATCGCGCCGTCAGGCATATCGAAAATCCCGGCAGGGATTTATATCGCTGCGTTGTGCCCAAAAGGGCGCAACGCTTATACAATTCCCTGCAAAAGCATCGCGTCGGCAACCTTCAGGAAGCCGGCAATGTTTGCGCCGGCAACATAGTTGCCCTCCATACCGTATTCCCGGGCGGCGTTGTCCAGGTTGTGGAAGATGTTGACCATGATCTTTTGCAGCATGGCATCCACTTCCTCCACTGTCCAGCTGCGGCGCTCGGAGTCCTGGCACATTTCCAGACCCGAAACACTCACGCCGCCGGCGTTGGCTGCCTTGCCGGGGCAGAACAAAACGCCGTTTTGCTGCAGATACTTGGTAGCCTCCAGGCTGGTGGGCATATTGGCGCCCTCGCAGACGCAGAAGCAGCCGTTGGCGACCAGCGCCTTGGCATCGTCGATCAGCAGCTCGTTCTGGGTGGCGCAGGGCAGCGCCACATCACACTTGACGGTCCACACGCCCTTGCCCTCGTGATACTGGGCATTGGGACGGGCCTTGACATACTCGGTCAGGCGAGCCCGCTTGACCTCCTTCACATCCTTGAGCACCGCAACATCGATGCCGTCCGGGTCATAGACCCAGCCGGTGGAATCAGAGCAGGTTACCGGCTTTGCGCCCAGCGCCCAAGCCTTTTCGATGGCGTAGGTAGCCACATTACCGGCGCCGGATACGGCAACGGTCAAACCCTTCAGGCTCTTGCCGTTGCACTTGAGAAGCTCGTCGGTTAAGTAAAGAAGACCGTAGCCGGTTGCCTGGGTACGCCCCAGAGAGCCGCCGTAGCTCAAGCCCTTGCCGGTGAGGACGCCGCCTACATACGCGCCCCGGATGCGCCGGTACTGGCCGAACAGATAGCCGATCTCCCGGGCGCCCACGCCGATATCGCCGGCAGGCACGTCCGTATCCGGGCCGATGTAGCGGTACAGCTCATTCATAAAGCTGTGGCAGAAGCGCATGATCTCGTTATCGGACTTGCCCTTGGGGTCAAAATCAGAGCCGCCCTTACCGCCGCCCATAGGCAGGCTGGTCAGAGAGTTTTTGAAGGTCTGCTCGAAGGCCAGGAACTTCATAACGCTCAAATTCACCGTGGGGTGCAGACGCAGACCGCCCTTATACGGTCCGATCACGCCGTTCCACTGAACACGGTAGCCGTTGTTCACATGAGCCTGACCGTTATCGTCCACCCAGGGAACACGGAAGGTGATCACCCGGTCGGGGGTGGTCAGCCGCTCCAGAAGGGCAGCCTTGCGGTAGGTCTCCTCGTTCTTTTCGATCACCGGACGCAGGGATTCCAAGACCTCCTCCACCGCCTGGTGGAATTCCGGCATGCCGGGGTTTTCCTTGATGACCCGCTGCTTGATTTCGTCAATATAGTGCATACATTGCGCCTCCTCAAAAAATATGTACCTATTGTAGCAGACCAAAACCCTTGGCGCAATAGCTTTTTGGGAAAAATTCCCCAAAAATTATATGTAGGGGAGGCGTTTCGCCTCCCGTCGGGACGGAAAACCCGTCCCCTACGATGTTAGAACAAGAGATTGCCACGAGCGGCAAAGCCGCTCTCGCAATGACAGGGATCATTCTCAATTCTCAATTCTCAATTCAAAAAGCAGGGAGTGTCCTCCCTGCTTTTTGCTTAGATATACTTGCCGTCCCAGTAGCCGTTTTTGCCGATGTAGCAATTTCCCTTGGAATCGGCAACCACCGTGTCGATCACCTGATAGCCATCTGCCCCCAGGTAGCACCAGCCTACGCTGTCTTTTTGCCAGGCGTTTTGCAGCATATAGCCGTTTGCGCCCACATAGCGCCAGCGGTTGCCATCCAGAACCCATTTGTTGTAGACCATATAGCCGTTAGACCCCACATAGCACCAGCCTACGCTGTCGGGCGCCCAGGTATTGGTTGCCATATAGCCGTCTGCCCCCAGGTAGCACCAGCCCTTGGAGTCTTTTCTCCAGGCATTTTTCACTGTGTAGCCGTCAGCACCTAAGTAGCACCAGCCGAGCTTATCCTTCAGCCACTTGTTTTTCTCCGGATAGCCGTTTGCGCCCACGTAGCGCCAGCCGTTTTGGTCCTGCACCCAGGTGCTGGTGGCCATATAGCCCTGGGCATTCAAGTAGCACCAGTCCTTAGAGTCCCTGACCCAGCGGTTTTGCACAGCCAGACCGTCGGCGCCGATATACCGCCAGCCGGGCTTATCCTTCAGCCACTTGTTGATGACCATATAGCCCTCTGCGCCGGCATACCGGATGCCGTTTTGATCCTGGGTCCAGCAGTTGGCGGCAGGATAGCCGTTGGCACCCATGTACCGCCAGCCCTTTTGGTCCAGCGCCCAGGTGTTTCTGACCATATAGCCGTCCGCGCCCAAATAGACCCAGCCCACGGAATCCTGCTTCCACTGATTGCACAGGGCATAGCCGTCCGCGCCGGCATAGCGCCAGCCGGATGCGTCCTGTACCCACAGGCTGCCTACGGGGTAGCCGTCTTCACCCACATACCGCCAGCCTAAATCATCCCGGACCCAGCCGCCGGTAACCACATAGCCGTCTGCGCCTAAGTAGCACCAGTCCCGACTGTCCCGTTTCCACTGATTACACAGGGCGTAGCCGTTTTCATCCGCATAGCGCCAGCCGCCGGCGTCCTGCACCCAACGGTCTTTGGCAATATAGCCGTTTTCGTCCAGATAGCAAAGACCCTTGCTGTCCTGCTTCCAGAGCAGCTTGTCCTTGGCGCCGTTTGTAAGGTGATACCAGCCCACCACATCCTGCTTCCAGCCGCTTTCCAGCTGCACCGTTACCGGGAAAGCGGTCTTAAGTCCCCCGTAGGTAACGGTTACATTTTGCACGCCGTTTTTGGCGGGGTCAAAGCCGGAGGTCATGCTCCGGGTTACGGTCAAAGCTTTCACAAAGCCGTCTTCATAGGTGGCCTTCAGCACGCTTCCTTCCCAGTCGGGGCTGATGTTCTGCTCGGTAAACACCGTCTGGGTGGGGGCTTTGACCACCTCTAAGGAAGTGATTTTGGCAGTGGTTTCTGTCTGGACCTCGTTCCCGGTTTTTGCGTACTCCAGGTAGTACTTGTGTACATACTGTTCTTCCCCGATCTTACACCAGGTAGCCGAGCCGCAGTAGCTGATGTACTCGCCCTGGACCTCCTGAAGCACCGTAACCTGCTGCCCCTTATTCAAAGTGCCGGCTTGGTTGGTGTTGGTGGTTTCCGGGGTCTTGCGCACATTGACGGTGGTATCTACCTTCACCACCGTCGCCTGCACCGGGAAGGTCTGGACAAATTCCGGATAGGGATCGCCCTGGGGGTCCAGCCACCGGGCGTACAGCTCCTGACCCTGGCTTAAGCTGTCATCCAAAACCGTAACCTGTCTGCCGTCGGCGGTATACCAGCCGCCGAATTCGTAGAGAAAGGTGTTGCCCTCGGCATCCTTGCCGGTGGGAATGTGAGAAAACGCCTCCGGAAGGGCTGCCTTATGGTTGGTGTCAAAGGCGCAGATCTTATACCGCACCTGACCGGGACCGGCATTTAAGAATACCCACCGGTAATTGTCCGGATACGAGCCCTTTTCCCCCTCGCCGTAGTCGCCATTTATGTACATATTGGCTTCCCACAGCCGTCTGCCGATAAGGATATACTGTCCGCCGGAGGTGCTGTACAGCGCCATACCGTAAAGCAGGTCCTCGCCGATGCTGCCGGCGCGGACAGCGGTGTTGAAATAACCGGACAGACTGTCCATCCAGCCTGCGCCGCAGTTGTAGGTGAAGCTGACCAGAGCATCAAACTGATGCTGCTTCAAAAGCAAGTTGTGCTTGGCAGCAAAATTATTCACATTGGTCTCGAACCGGTTCAGGAATTTCCGGAACTCCGCCTCCGCCTCCTCCCGGCTCATGGGATGCTTCTGGTAGTAGTCTACCTTGTCATTGGGGCAGGTGGTGCCGTAGCCGATGGAGTAGTGGGAGTTGTCCCAATAAGGGGTGGCAGAAAAGCCTTCCCTAGCCTTCATTTTGGCAACCAGGGCATCCGACGATACCATAACGGTCGCCGCCCGGGCTGGCAGTGTCGGGACAAAACACGCCGCCGCTGTCAGAAGCGCCAGGGCGAACAGCAAGATACGTTTTTTCATAAGTAGCTCCTTTATGTCCGTTTGCAAACATTTACAAGCATATCATACTATTTTTCGCCCCAAAAGTCAATTTACTTCTCCTGCTGAGTGCCGAAATAGAAGCTAACCACCATTGAAACGATCACCATCACATTGTCCGGAGAAATTTCCCCGGTCAGAGAAAGCGCTGCAAATACAGCGGTTACCGCCAGGGTAACGATGGTCTTGACCTTAATCAGCTTGGCCACATTTTCCAGCATAATTTTCCTCCTTTTTATAAACACAATGTAGGGACAGGCCTCTGGACTGTCCGAAAAAATCGGCGCCACCGGGCGGACAGTCGAGGACGCCTGTCCCTACAGAATGACAACGGGTTACGGTCTGTGGAAGGCCTTCAGCTCCTTGATGTCGTGGATACATTCGCTGAGCTGACCCTCGATTTTATAGGTGCGCTCCACCAGATTGTTGTGCCGGCTGACCTTTTCCTCCAGCTGGGAAAGGCGGTACTGGGTCAGCTTCTGTGCGGTCAAAACACCCAGAAGCGAACCCGCCAAAGTGCCGGCAAAGCCTAAAAGCGCCACCAAGATCTCTTCTGTCAAATTTTTTACACCCCCAAAAGCCTTGCCCAGGTGGCAGGACCGCAGGAACCGTCCACCTCCAGCTTTTCTGCCTTCTGGTAGGCTCTGAGCGCCCGATCCGTCGCCCCGCCGAAGGAGCCGTCCGCTCCCTTTTCCCCGCAGGGAAAGCCGTAGCCGATGAGTAAATGCTGCATTGCCCGGACGGTGTCGCCCTTGGCGCCTTTTTTCAGCACTTTAATTTCCACAGTGCAATACCCCTCCTTATTTTCCTTTTGGTCGGTTTTCTTTTTCAGTCCCGCAACCTTTGCGATGCCCTCCATCACACCGTAGCCCACCTTTTGGGCATAAGCCTCGGTGGCGATCACCGGGTGATCGGTGCGGCTGTCCATAAAGCCGCACTCGATCAGCACCGCCGGGGCTTTGGACTTGACCATTGTGTCGTAATTCTTTTCCACCAGGGGGTTTGCCCGGTTGCCCTTCAGCCCCCCGGCAGCGATCACTGCGGCGTAAATAGCATCCCGGTAGCGCTTACCGGTTGCGTCCTTCTTTTTACTGAAGGCAACCACGCCACCGCCGCTGCCGCCGCCAATTCCTGCGTTGTGGTGGATATCCAGATACAGGTCCGCGCCCCAATCGTGTGCCTTCTTGGTGCGGTTCTTGATGGAAATATGGGTCTTTCCGGTTGGGTCATCGGTGCGCATTATTTCTACGCCCTCGTATTCTAAAGCGGCCCTTGCGAAGTAGTCCGCCACCCGATCGTTGAGCCACCACTCCCGGGTCTGGTCTGGGTCGAGATACTTGGGGACTCGTTTTCCTGCCGTGCCCATATAATGCCCGGCACAGTACGCGATCTGAAATGCCATACTTTATTCCCCCTACTTATAAAAATATTTCTATTTTTGACAGGTCGACCGTTTTGCTTTTGCCGCTGGGCAGGGTAACGGTAATCGAGCCGTCCGTATTTTCCTGTACCATTAGCGCGCCCAGCCAGGAACAGGCCTGCTGTTTTTCTGTTCGGGTCATTCCCTTATCATTGTTTGCAACGCCCTGTATGACCGCATAGTCCAGATTTTGCGGCGTGATCGCATTATACCCGTGGGTCTTTGCCGCGATCTGCCCATCCGTTGCCATAATAGTAGAAATAACACCGGTTTCTGTATCGACCTTAATTCCTCTGGAATTATAGATTCTCACCAAGCCGGCTTTCTTGTTGCTGGCAAAGTCGGTGTGTTTTACCACATCTGCCACCTCCAGAGCATCGGCAACCGCCTGTTCTACCGTCCAATGCTCCGTTTCGGTGCAGATATAATCCTCCGGCTTTGCCCGGGGATGTACATTGAAAAACCGGTAGTCCAGCACCCGAAAGCCGCCGTCCTCCTCCACCAGCGCATAGGCATACAGCCGCTGGGCGCTTTGCAAAAGCGCATCCGGCACCCGGACAAACCGCTGTCCGTTTTCCTCGGTAATGGCGCAGACCAGCGCGTGGGTATCGTTTTCCTTTTGAAAATGCACCTGCTGACAGCGCTCGTCCGAAACCAGCAGCCTTTGACCGCTGTCCCACTGCCAGAAGGCCTTCCGTCCGTTATCCAACTGAAACATTTTTCTTACCTCCAAAATCCTGCCACATACAACATCACCACCGGCATCGATACCGGCTCTGCCGTGGCGGTGTGCAGCCGGAAACACATACGATCGGGGTCCGTGCCGCTGATGGTGGCGCACAAAATTCCCTCATTGGCGGTGTTCACATACTGGTAGATACCCCTTTGGGGCACTAACGAAAAGGGGTAGTCCACCGCAACCACATCCGACACATAAATACTTCCCATAGGCGTTAAGCCGGGCATAGCTACATTTTTCTGGCACCAGCACTGGGCAAAGCCGTTGTGATAAATCCGGTAGTACCAGCTGTCCCGGTAACCCTGCTCCAGCACAAAATCTCCGCAGATCTGCCCACCCACAGACAGTGCCGGCATCGATACCGGCACGTGGAAGGAAAAATCCGCCTCCCCCCAGTCAAACACCGGCTCGCCCTTGGGTACGGTTACGGGCACTCTTTGCGCCATCATTGCATCCGCCACCGTCAGCTCCACCGAAAAGCTCTGCTCATAAGGAACATCGGTGAGCAGCAGGGTGGTGTCATAGGTGTTGTCCTCCCGGATCTCCACTTCCTGGCAAATCTCCTGCCCGGTCTGGGTAACGGCTGTAAGCTCCAGCCTGTTCTCATAAGTGCCAAAGCCGCCCCGGTAGCACTGCCCAAACAGACGCACAGAAACGGTGTCGGCGGTGGGGTTTTCCCGGGAAAGGGCGGTGTTGACCGTAACCGGCACATAGCCGATCTGGGGTGGGGTCAGGGAAAGCCTTGTGGTGTAGCCCCGGCTGTCGGTAACCGTTGCGAGGATCTCTCCCCCGGCAAAGGGTGTCAGAACCAGGGTATCCTCCGTCAGCGCCTGTCCTGCCACGGTCCTTTGGGTGATGGCTGCCCCGTTTCGGGCTGTGGCAGAAAGCACGCATTGGGCGTGGGATATGTAGGGAATCAGCACTGCGCTGTCGCCGGTCGCCTCCACCGATACGGGGTTTACATCCGCCACCTGCAGGCTGACCTCCGGGGCGCAGAGACTTTCCGCAGCAACGGCAGTAAATTGAGCAAAACGACTGCCCACCAGAGCATCCCCGGACCAGGTATGGCAGGTCAGTGTGCAAATGCCTGTCTTTTGGCTGGGGATCTGCCCGTAAAAGCTTTCCGGCAGGCGAAAATTCACCACCGTACCGGAAAACCGGCTCTCGGTGTCCGACACACCGCCGCTTTCCGTCAGATAACCGGAAAGGCTTCCAAATTGGTAGGCTACCGAATGGGTAAAAGCCGGAGACTTTTTATGCAGCACCACCGTAGTACTGCCGGTAATGATCCCATCCCCGGCGGAGATCTCCGTTGCCCGGGGGATGGCGTCCAGCGTGATCGTTCCGGAAATGGTGGTGGTTTTTAAGGAAGCCTCCGCCGGAGAAACGATGCCGCCGGATCCGGAAATGGTAATGGTTCTTTCCCCCAAGCCATCGTGGTACACCCGGGCGGTAGCGGTCAGCACCGTCGTAACCTTGCCGTAAACGATCTCCATATACAAGCTTTTTTGTGTGGTCTGCCCATCAATGGTCAGACTGCCGCTCCAGGTACCGCCGGTGGTGTAGCCGGAATTGGAGCGCGTGTATTGCAGTATGGCGGTAACGTCGGAGTAGTTGCCCTCGATGCTCTGCACCGCCGACCAGCTGATTTGGGGCTTCAGCCGGGGATTGCTGGTAGTCCCGTAAAAAATACCCGATAAGGCCATAATTTCCCTCCTTTTTTAATGGAGAATGTAGAATGGAGAATGGAGAATGAAGGTGTGCCTTCGGCAGAATTTAAATCCGTCGGTGTCGCAGACACAATAATTCTCAATTCTCAATTCTCAATTCTCAATTCTGCATTAAGCATTGCTTAGCCCACAAAGTAGCAGGCGGTGCGGCGGGTGTCCTGCCCGTCGGTGTAATCCTCCAGTCGGGCAAAAGACCCCACCTGCAAATAGTTTCGCACCGCCACATCCGTTGCGACGACCCCCTTAGCATCCGCCTGGAGCATCACCGTCTGGCTGTCCGTACCTGCCTGGCGCAGAACATACATGCCCTGCTCGTTGAGCCGGTTAGTCATACCGCTGCCCTGGCGGCAGATCTCCAGCGCCGAGCCGCTTAAGGTAAGACCAAACGCATTCTCCACCCGGCTGACGCCATTTTCCGTAATGGACCGCACCGTTGCCTGCAGTCCCTCCGCCGTCTGGTTCAGGGTGGAGATGCGCTCCTGCAAGCCCTCTGCCGTGTCATCCTGCTGACGGACCTGGGTTTCCAGTCCCTCCACCGTCAGCGAAAGCTTGGAAAAATTCCCCTGGGCATCCCGGTTTTCTGCCTGTAGGCCCTCCACCTTTGCCTGCAGCTCCAGTACTTTTCCGGACAGCGCCTGATAGCTGTAGCGATTGGAGATCGCCGCCTGCTGCCGATTTTCCGAGCCGGTGCAGGAAAGGGTTACTCCCGCAGCGGTTTCCACCGTTTGCATAATATACAAGGTATGGGTCGTATCCTCAGCAGTGGTCAAGGTAACGATCTCCCCTGCCCGGGGGGCATTTTCTGTGTCCACTGTTACTTCCACCGGGGTGTAGGATATCCCCTGCAGCCGGTCAAACAAGGTTTCCGCCACCGCCTCCAGCGCTTCTCCCTGCTGCCCGGTAAGAGGATTGGCGGTAATGCAGTAGGTGTTTTCCCCGGACTGGGGATGCTGGATGCCCACATCCTGCTCGGTACGCTTGATCTGCACCTTTTCCACCGGAGCAACGGTATAATCCGAAAGCTTCAAAGATCCTCCCAAATAATGGACCGCTCCCTCCCGGCTCTGAGAGGCAATTTCTATCTTTGCCGGGGTATACCACCCCAGTTGTAGCGCCCCTTGGGCGTCAGCGATCATGTAGCCGCCGGATAACTGGGCGGCAAATTGCAGCAGCATTCTGCCGGTGATACCCTGGGCGGAAAATTTTTCCACCGGGTAGCTGCCGTTGGGGATCTCCTCCTGGGTAAATTCCACCCCGCACTCCTTACAAATCATATGGGTAAAGTCCAAAAGCGAATACGGCCACCGGTCTAAGGATGCCAGCCAACCGGTCAGATCCCGGTCTAAAAGGCTTACGGAATCGTAGGCGGTGATGCCGGTGATATCGCCGTTTTTCTCCGGCTTACTTGCAAAGAACACGCCCTGACAAACCCGGTTTCCCGCCTCTTCGGTATATAGGGTCAGCCGGCTGCCGGGGGCAAGGTCAGCGCTTAGCCCCAAAACCGTACATTCCAGCATCGCCGCACAAACGCTGCCAAAGCTCAGCTCCCCAGAGTCGCTGACGCACCGGGTGAGCTTTACCCCCATCAGCGCCGGTTCTGTAAGACCACCGGTAATTTCTCTGCCACCCGGCAGTACCAAAATATGCTTCATTTTTTCACCTCAACAGATGATGATGCTGAACTTATAATTCCGGAAACGACCGGTCCTGGCGTTATACCAGCTAATGCCGTGGCTGGTGCGGTAGGCCTGCGCCGTCAGGCTCTCCCCGGGATTTTCCGGGTCGGGATAGGTAAAGGCGAAGGTGGCTTTTCCGGCAAACAGGCTCTCCATATACCGGTACTGCTCTGCCGAAAGGGCAGCATAGCAAAAGCTCCATTTGCCCACCTTCTGCCGCAGCAGGCGGCGGTGCATATAGCCCAGCTCGTCCCGTCCGGCAGCGGCGCTGTCAATATCCTCAAAGGACAGCTCCAGACCCTCGTCGGGAGGGAGCATTTCTTTTCCGTCTATGTAAAACATTTCTTACACTCCTCTCACCACTGCCATTTTGCTTGCATACCGGGCGGCGGCGCTGCCCACTGCCGCGTCGGTCAGCTCAATGCCCGCCACCGCCTGCAAGATCTGGGTCAGCACGCCAATTGTGGCTTCCTGCCCGGCGATGCTGCTTTTGAGCCAATCCTCCGTTACATTTGCCACCGCCTGCTGGATGGTTGTCAGAGGCGCTTCAATATTCGTGCCGTGGGTTTGGTCGCCCACCACCGCCAAAAAGGGCTTGTTGGCAGGCAGCACCGCCCCTTTCGCCAAATAGGGAATTTGGGGCGCTTTCACCGTAGGCAGATTGATGCCAAAGGACTTGCCGCCCAGCTCCGGCACCCAATCGGGCATCGTAAAGCGCAGCTTGTTTGCCACCTTCACCACCCCGTTCAGCGCCCCGGTCAGTCCGGTGAGCATTGTGTTAAGTAAGCCGATCAGACCGTTGACGCAGCCCTTGAGAATACTTTTCAGACCGTCCCACGCCCGGCGCCAGTCGCCGGTGAACGCTCCCAGCAAAAACTCTGTCAGACCGTGGAAGGCATCCAGAAGATAGCCGATGATCTTCCCGGCGGTGTTCCAGATCTCCTGCAAGGTAGCGGCAAAATACATCCGCAGGCTGTCCAATAGCGGATACAGCTCCTGCAAAATACCATCCACCAGCGCCGCCACATTCTGAAAAATGGCGGATATGGTCTGGCTTTTTTCTGTAAAGGTGTCCGTGAGGCTTCCGAACAGCCGCCGCAGCTGGTCAATGGCGGTGAGCAGGCATTGCCCGATAAACCGAAATACCGGCTGCATACTATCCAAAACCTTGGCAAACCCCTCGCCCAGAGGCGGCAAAGCAGCGGTCAAAAACTCTGCCGCCCCTTGCAAAGCATTTAAGGCAATGGGAATGAGCTTTTCCGAGATCCACCGGGCCATAGGCACCAAAAGCTCCGGCCAGATCCAGCCGATGCCGTTTTTCACCACCTGCCACAGGGCGGTAACACTCTCCCCTAACCGGGCAACATGCGACCGCACCGGGGTGGTGTCGAGTTCCAAAAGCGGCTGCAGCGCAGCGCGTATCCCGTCCGCCACCGGCTGCAGCTGGGGACT
>JAZSRR010000042.1:0-13080 GCA_045538605.1 Faecousia sp. | reverse complement strand
GGCCTTGGGTGCATACATAACCGCATCTGCGGTGGTAGGGTAGAACACGCAAGCGAAAGATAATTCGATGAGCCTATAGGCTCGGCGGGTTGTAGGCCCTAAGGGGGCCTGTGCATACCACCGGCACGGCCGGTGGTTATGATTACAGAAGGGGAATGTTGTGTTTTTCGCAAATTTCCAAGGTTTCTGCATCCCACAGGCTGGTTTGCACCTCGCCAATGTGGGCGCAGCCAATGAGCAGCATACAAAGCCGGGACTGTCCGATACCGCCGCCAATGGTCAGGGGCAGCTGGCCATCTAAGAGCATTTTGTGGAAGGGAAGTGTCCGGCGCTCATTATGACCGGAAAGGGTCAACTGCCGGTCCATGGCCTCCGGATCGACCCGGATGCCCATAGAGGAGATCTCAAAGGCAATGCCCAGCAGGTCGTTCCAGAACAGGATGTCGCCGTTGAGCTGCCAGTCATCGTAGTCCGGCGCCCGGTTTCCGTGGGGGTTACCGGAGCGGAGCTTGTCGCCGATCTTCATAATAAAGGCGGTTTTGTGCTCTTTTAAGTACAGCTGCTCCCGCTGCTCCGGAGTATTGTCCGGATACAGATCCTCCAGCTCCTGACTGGTGATGAAGCTGACCTGCCGTTTCAGATCTACCTGAATTTGGGGAAAGGCTTTTTTCAGCGCCTCGCTGGCATCACAGATCACATCCACAATGGATTGCACGGTAGACTTCAGGTATTCCTCAGTCCGGTCAGATTTGTCGATGATTCGTTCCCAGTCCCACTGGTCCACATACACCGAGTGGATATTGTCCAGCTCCTCGTCCCGGCGGATGGCGTTCATATCGGTATAGAGGCCTTCGTAGCAGGAAAAGCCGTATTTTTTCAGAGCAAGGCGCTTCCATTTTGCCAGAGAGTGTACTACCTGCGCATAGTCTCCAATGGCAGGGATATCAAAGGCGACCGCCCGTTCTTTGCCGCTTAAGTCATCGTTCAGACCGGAGGTGGCGGCAACAAATAAAGGGGCAGATACCCGCTTTAAGCGCAAGGTTTCCGTAAACTCCGCCTGAAAAATCTCTTTTGTCAGGGCAATGGCGCGCTGCAAATCATAGCTGCTGAGCACCGGCTGATAGCCCTGGGGTAGCATTACTTTGTTCATAGAAATCCCTCCCGGGAAAAAGTTGCCACTAGTATACCATGGCAATATAGATAAAGTCAATAAATATCGCCCGGCTGATTATTGCCGGGCGATGGTGGTTATCCAAAAAGCAAAGGAATGAACTGGCAGCAAAGCACCACGAAGATCAGCGCCACAGGATAGGTGGCTGCATAAGCGGTGGCAACCGCCTCTGTCTTGGTTACTGCCATCAGAGTGCCCAGCGCAGGGGTGCTGGTCATACCGCCGCAGACAGAGCCCAGAGCACTGAGCACATCAATCTTAAACACATAAACTGCCAGGATATAGCCGATGACCATAGGAACCAGGGTCATCACAGCGCCCCACAGGAACAGGGCAACACCTTGCTCTGCCAGAACCGCAAGGAAACCTTTGCCGGCTTCTGTACCGGCACCCATCAAAAACAGGGCAAGACCCACTTCCCGCACCACATTCAGTGTCTTTTTCGATACGTCAATGGCAACCGGACCTACGTGGGCAAAGTGGCCGAATACCAGACCGGTCAGCAACGGACCGCCGGAGGTGCCCAGAGAGAATTCTGCGCCGCCGGGCAGCGGAATCACGATCTTGCCGATGAGAACACCCAGCGCAGCTGCCACTGCAAAGGGCAGCAGACCGAACTCGTCCAGGTGCTTATATTCTTTTTTCTCCACAGGCTTGCCGTCTGCGTCGGCAGTGCCGGACAGGGCAGCCAGACGCTCCCGCTCAGCAGCCACATCGACCTTGAGAATTTTGGGGATCAGCTGCACGAACAGCACCACGCCCACAACACCAAAGGGATAAGCAATGCCGTAGCCCACAGAGGCAAGGTCGCTGCCGGTGGCTTCAATAGCGGCTGCAAGACCGGGAGTAGAGGTCAGCGCGCCGGACATCATACCCACAGCCAGGTCCGTCTCAATACCTGCCAGTTTCATAATGGCAACGCAGGTAGCTGCGCCGGACAGGATAATTACAAAACCCAACACCACATAGGAAATAGCGGATTTTTTGAAGTTGCGGAAAAAGCCGGGACCGGCAATAAAGCCGACAGCAGTAACAAAACAGATCAGACCGATATTCTTCAGCGCTGCAGGAACAAGCAGGTTAAAATGTCCGAACACAAGGGCGACGATCAGGATACCGGAGGTGCCCAGATTGAGACCCTTGATGGATATGCTGCCCAACAGATAGCCCAGCGCGGCAATGCAGAAAACGATCATAATATCGTTGGTGAAAACACCCTTGAGAAATTCAAGGATTTCCATAATTTACATCTCCTTAAGACGGCTGTAAGACAGGGGAATTTCCCCTGTCTTGCAGTCTTAATTTATTTTTCGTGGCGGGCGTATTTGGGAAGCAGCAGGGGAGAAACACCGGCCTGCGCAAGTCCTGCCTGGGAAAGCTCCTTGGCATACGCGGTAATATGATCCAGATTGGACTTACCCAGCGTTACTTCCTTAGCCTTGGCAGCGGCAGCCTTGCCGGCATTTCTGCCAAAGACGATGATATCCAAGAGGCTGTTGCCCATCAGACGGTTGCGGCCGTGGATGCCGCCAACGGCTTCGCCGGCAACCAACAGGTTGGGGATTGCCTTGGTAAAGCCTTCGCCACCGATCTCCAGACCGCCGTTCTGGTAGTGCAGGGTGGGATATACCAAAATGGGGACTTTTCTCATATCAATGCCGTAGTTCAAGTACATACGGAGCATTGCGGGAATCCGCTTTTCAATCGTGCCCTCTCCGTGAAGCTGCTCGATCATCGGGGTATCCAGCCATACGCCGCTGCCCAGGGGCGTATCCACACCCTTGCCATTAGCGCATTCACGAATGATGGCAGATGCGGAAACATCTCTTGTTTCCAAAGGATGGGCATAAGCCTCACCATCTTTGTTAACCAACATAGCGCCCAAAGAACGAACCTTCTCGGTAACCAGCGCGCCGAAGATCTGGCTGGGATAAGCAACACCGGTGGGGTGATACTGAATGGTATCCTGGTACAGCAGCGGAGCGCCTGCCCGGTAGCCCAGCACCAGACCGTCAGCGGTTGCGCCGTAGTGGTTGGAGGTGGGGAAGCCTTGATAGTGCAGCCGTCCTGCGCCGCCGGTGGCAATGATCACAGTCTTTGCCCGGGCGACCAGATAATCGCCGGTTTCCATATTCAAAAGAACTGCGCCGGTAACCTGACCGGCTTCGTCCTTGGTCAGCTCCACCGCGGAGGTGAATTCCACCACAGGAATCTGGCGGTTGATAACCTCATCCCGCAAAGTACGCATAATTTCCGCGCCGGAGTAGTCCTTGCAGGCGTGCATACGCTTCCGGGAAGTGCCGCCGCCGTGGGTGGTAACCATATCGCCGTTTTCGTCCTTGTCAAACATAACGCCCAGCTCGTTGAGCCAGCGAATGGCATCGGGCGCTTCCATAACCAGCCGGCGAAGCAGCTCCGGACGGGCAGCAAAGTGTCCGCCGCCAAAGGCGTCCAGATAGTGCTGCACTGGAGAATCGTTGGGCTTGTCAGCAGCCTGAATGCCGCCCTCAGCCATCATAGTATTGGCGTCGCCAATGCGCAGCTTGGTAACGATCATAACATCAGCGCCTGCTTCGTGCGCCTCGATTGCGGCAGATGAACCAGCACCGCCGCCGCCAATGACCAGAACATCCACATCATAATCCGGGTTATCCAGACAGATATCGGTATCCAGCAGACGGCTGTTGCTGTGCAAAAGCTTTGTCAGCTCCAAAGGCGCTTTCTGACCCTTATTCGGTCCGATTTTGATTTCACTGAAGCCTTCGGCACGGTAGTCGGGATGGTATTGCTTCAGAAGCTCGGATTTTTCCTCAGCAGTCATTCTGCGAGGCTCTGCGCCCATACGGGCAGCACGGGTAGCTTCCACTTTTTCAATGGATTTGAGCATATTTTCCGTAAACATACAATACCTCCTTACTTCTCAATGTCCCGGGTGTTGTACAGTTCCTGCATTTCGGCGATGGGTTTTTGCATGATCTGCTCAATCATCGCGTCATATTCGCCCCGGTTGATTTCGGAAACCCGCTCCTTCAGGTGCTGGCTCTCCGGAGCAATATATTTGCCCGTAAGACGGCGGGCCAAAAGACCAACCATCGGGTGAGAAATTTCTGCAGGACACCGGACAGAGCAGCAGCCGCAGCTGACGCAGTCGAAGGATTCTTCTGCGCATTTTTCCAGCTCGCCCCGCTGGGCGTAGGCAATGTACTGCATTACATTCAGGCTCTGGGTACAGGCCTTGGTACAGGCGTTGCAGCCGATGCAGCTGTAAATTTCCGGATACAGCTCCATCATCACCTGCTGGTTGGGTCTCAGGTCTTTGATTTCATAAGCCCGCTTATCGGTGGGGAAGAAGGGGATGCTGGCAATGTACATACCCTCCTGTACCTGTGTCTGGCAAGCCAGACAGGTTTTCAATTCGTTGCAACCCTTGATCCGATAGATAGTGGCGCAAGCGCCGCAGAAGCCGTGGCGGCAGCCGCAACCCCGGGTCAGGGTATAGCCAGCATATTCCATAGCGGTCATAATGGTCAAGTCCCCGGGGACTTGGTACCGCTTGCCAAAGAAATAAACATTCACGAGATTTTCCATAGTGGCATTCTTCCTTTCTTAATATTCTGCAGGTAACTCGTCGATTTGGTCGCAGCGGAACACAGGACCGTCCTTGCAGACGTATTTGGAACCGATGTTACAGCGGCCGCACTTGCCGACACCGCATTTCATACGCAGCTCCAAAGTGGTGTAAACCTGCTCCTTGGAAAAGCCCATTTCCTGCAGAGCCTGCAGGCAGAACTTGATCATGATGGGAGGGCCACACAAAATAGCGGTACGATTGGTGTCGAAGGCCAGTTCCTTTAAGTAAGTGGGAACGAAGCCCACATTGCCATCCCAGCCTTCCTGGGGGCGGTCAATGGTGAGGTATACATTCACATCCTCGGCCTTCATCCAAACTTCCTGAATTTCCTTCAGTTGGACCAGATCGTCAGCGCTGCGAGCGCCGTAGAGGATATCCACATGACCATAGTTGGCACGGTTGTCCAAAACATAGTTGATGACACTGCGCAGCGGCGCCAAAGCGATACCGCCGGCAATGAACAAAAGATTTTGCTTCTTCAGTTCTGTTTCTACCGGGAAGTTGTTGCCGTAGGGGCCACGAACGGTTACCGGATCGCCCACCTGCAAAGAATGCAGGCAGTCCGTCAGCTCACCGCACTTTTTGATGCTGAATTCCTGATATGCCTTATTGGTGGGGGAGGAGGTGATGGAAAACATCGCCTCGCTGACACCGGGTACGCAGATCATTGCGCACTGACCGGGCATATGCTCGAAGAACTTACCACCCTGAGGAGGCTCGATCCGGAAAGTCTTCACATCAGGGGTTTCCTGACGGATGTCCGTGATGATACCCACCTGGGGAATCAAAGTATCGTGTACAAAGCCGGGATGGCAGGTACATTCATGATCGTGCATCACTTGCCCTCCTTTCCAAAGGCCTTGATAACCTTTACAATATTCAAATGGCTGGGGCATTTGTCAACGCATCTGCCGCAGCCGACGCAGGAGTACATTCCGTCGTTGTTGGCGGGGAAATACACCAGCTTGTGCATAAACCGCTGACGGAACCGCTGCAGCTGGCTGGTGCGGTTGTTGCCGTGGGCCATCATAGTAAAGTCGGAATACATACAGCTGTCCCAGCAGCGGAACCGCTGCACGCCCTTGCCAGTGTTGTAGTCCCGGATGTCATAGCATTGACAGGTGGGACAGACGAAGGTACAAGTACCGCAGGCAAGACAGGGTTTGTACAGCTGCTCCCAAATGGGACTGTCAAATTTGGCATTGGTGGCATTGCCGTCCCAACCCTCCAGAGAGAGGTTGGCGTAGGGTAGCTTTTCCACGATTTTGGAAATTTCTGCTTTTTGTGCATTTACAGCAGTTTCATCGCTTTCTTCCAAAAGGTCGGCGACCAAAGCAGTTAATGCCTCGCCCTTTTCGGTAACCGGCTGCCAGTACAGATAATCCTCTGTCAGCCAGGTAACCACATCACCCTCCGGCTGGGCGCAGTCGATGTCAAAGACCTTGCAGAAGCAGGACTCCTCCGGCTGGGCGCAGGCAAGAGAAACGATGATGCCGTGTTTACGCCGGGCGGCGTAAAAGCTATCTACCGGCTCGGACAGGAAAACCTTGTCCAAAACCCCGATACCCCGGACATCGCAAGCCTTCATACCAAAGACCACAAAGCTCTCGTTTTCCAGCTCTTGGGGGGTGATGGTGATGTTCTTGCCCTCTGTTTTACAGGTGTACAGGGTTTCGCTCTGGGGGAAGAACACATCCTTGGGAGATTTTACGGTTTTTAAGGTCTGCAGGTCTACCTCGCAGCCCTCGGTATACAAGCCGAAGTTGGTTTTACCGGCAGTTTTAACCGGCAAAAACAGACTCTGATCTTTTGCAATGGTATCATACAGCTTGGTAAGAGAAGCGGTTGCTATCTTTTTCATACAATACCTCCCTGCGAAACAATGCTCGGCTCGGCATCGTCGGTGGTGAAGCTGGTCAGAGGACCCTTGGCTTCCACGTCTCTTCCTGCCTGATACTCGCCGTACAGGGTGTTGATGTCCTTGATAAACTTCCGGTTGAACAGGTGCAGCGGGATACCCTGGGGGCAGACACGGCTGCACTCACCGCAGTCGGTGCAGCGACCGGCAACGTGGAACGCCCGGATGATATGGAACATCTTTTCTTCAAAGGAATCGGTGTTTGCCTTTTGAACACTGTCAAATTTATTGCTGTCAAACACACATTTCCGGCAGGAGCAGGCAGGACATACATTCCGGCAGGCGTTGCAGCGAATACATTTGGAAAGCTCCGCCTGGAAGAAGGCGAATTTCTCCTCCGGAGACATGGCTTCAATGGCACGAACCTGTTCAAAACGGTCAGCATCCACCGTATCCTCGCTTTCGCCGATCAGCTCGTCGTAAACCACGTGCTCTTTGCCCTTGCAAACGTGGCAGCGCTCCAGCATGGCGTCCTTGTAGGCAACTTCTTTTTTGCCGTACAGGGTCTCCACCTGCAGCGGGTCGGTGTCGGTAACGGACAAAATGCCCTTAATACCGGTAGCCTTTACCTTTTCGATGTTGAGCTTGCCTTTGCAGCCGACACCGATGATGTAGGCCTTTTCCCGGTCTACCCGGTGCTCAGACAAAAGCTGATTAAAGCTGTATGTATCGCAGGGCTTCAGACAGACCAGGGTCTTTCCCTCCAGCTTGGAGGCTTCAATCATATATTTGCTTAAATTGGCGGCGCAGAAGTTGTTGTACACAAATTCTTCCATAGCATCCTTTGTTTCAAAAAATGCAGGCTCGGGGTCATAGGTGTTTTCACCGATCCGCCAGCCCAGAACCCGCTGGACTGTGCCGTTTTCCAGCAGCTCCAGCGCTCTTGCTTTTAGTTCTTGCATCGCAAATCCCCCAATCTTACGTTCTCGCCCAGATTGCGAATCTTCTCTACAAAGTCATTCATAACCGTAGAGAACTTCACCCCTTCGGCGGCAGAAACCCATTCTACACGGGTACGACCGTTTTCCACGCCCATATAATCCAGCATACTAAACAGCAGGGTCATACGGCGCCGGGCGTAGTAGTTGCCGGTGGAGTAGTGGCAGTCGCCGGGATGGCAGCCACAGAGGATCACACCGTCAGCGCCTTTTTCAAAGGCCCGGAGGATAAACATCGGGTTGACCCGGCAGGAGCAGGGGACCCGGATGATTTTCACATCTGCCGGGTAGGACAGGCGGCTGGAGCCGGCAAGGTCAGCGCCGGCATAGCTGCACCAGTTGCAGCAAAATGCCACAATTTTCGGGCGAAAATTTTCATTTACCGACATATTGCATCCACCTCCGCAAGTAATTGTTTGTTGGAGAAGCCCTGCAGGTCCATTGCGCCGGAGGGACAGGTTACGGTACAAGCACCGCAGCCCTGACACAGAGCGCTGTTTACCACTGCGATCCGGCGGTCTTCCCGGATGCCGTGGTCATTGACCTGGCGGGTTTCATAGGTGATCGCGCCGTAGGGACAGACCTTGGCACAGTTAGAGCAGCCGTTGCACAAAAGCTCATCGGGCTTGGCGGTGCAGGGGTTGGTGGTCAGCTTATCCTTGGCAAGCAGACCGATGACCTTTACCGCAGCGGCGCCGGCCTGAGAAACGGTTTCCGGAATATCCTTGGGTCCTTGGCACACACCGGACAGGAACACACCGGCTGTGGGAGACTCCACCGGACGAAGCTTGGGGTGGGCTTCGGTCAGGAAATTGTTGGTATCAATGGAGGCGGTGAGCATTGTGGCAATGCTGCGCACACCCTGATTGGGTTCGATCGCTGTTGCCAGAACCACCATATCCGCCTTGATCTTCAGCTGCTTGTTATCCAGCAGGTCGCTGGCCTGCACCAGCAGACTGCCATCCGGCTGGGGCAGAACCTTGCCAACCTGACCCTTAATGTAGTTGACACCGTATTCCTCTACCGCCCGGCGGTAGAATTCGTCGAAGTTCTTACCGGGAGTCCGGACATCGATGTAGAACACCGTTACATTTACATCCGGATACTTATCCCGGATGAGCATTGCGTGCTTTGCAGTGTACATACAGCAAATCTTGGAGCAGTAGGGCTTGCCTGGGCTGTCTGCGCAGCGGCTGCCCACACATTGTACGAACACGATTTCCTTGGGCGCTTTGCCGTCGGACAGCCGCTCCAGATGACCCTTGGTGGGGCCGGCGGCGTTCATGATCCGTTCCAGCTCAAGGGAGGTGATCACATCCTTGCTCTGGCTGTAGGCATACTCATCGTATTTGTCCAGAGAAATGGTATCAAAACCGGTGGCTACGACAATAGCGCCGTACTTCTCAGTGATGATCTCGTCTTCCTGGGCATAGTTGATCGCACCGGCCTGGCATACCTTTTCACACACGCCGCACTTGCCGGTTTTGAATTTGATGCAGGCATCCCGGTCGATGACCGGAACATTGGGAATGGCCTGGGCAAAGGGGGTGTAGATAGCGGTGCGGTTGTTAAGCCCCCGGTTAAACTCGCTGGGCGTTTTTTTGGAGGGACATTTTTCCTGACAAACGCCGCAACCGGTGCATTTATCCATATCCACGCTGCGGGCCTTTTTGCGGATATCCACTGTAAAGTCGCCCACAAAGCCGGATACCTTTTCTACCTCGCTGTAGGTATAAATATTGATTCTTTCGTGTGCCGCGGCATCCACCATTTTCGGTGTCAGAATACAGGCAGAGCAGTCCAGAGTGGGGAAGGTCTTATCCAGCTGGGACATCCGTCCGCCGATGGAGGGGGTCTTCTCCACGATGTCTACCTCATAGCCGGCATCGGCAATATCCAGAGCCGTCTGGATGCCGGCAATGCCGCCGCCGATCACCAGCGCCCGCTTGGTAACCCGGCTTTCGCCCGCCTGAAGAGGGGCGTTTAGGTTGACCTTGGCAATGGCTGCCCGGGCAAGAATGACCGCCTTTTCTGTGGCCTCAACCATATCCTTATGTATCCAGGAGCAATGCTCCCGAATATTGGCAATTTCCACCATATAGGGGTTGATGCCATATTTTTCGGCACATTTGCGGAAGGTTGCCTCGTGCATCCGGGGGGAGCAGGAGCAAACCACAATGCCGGTCAGCTTGTGCTCAGCGATCGCCGCGCCGATTTTAGACTGACCGGCTTCAGAGCACATATACGGATAATCCTCTGCGTGGACAACGCCCGGCTCCAGCCGCGCCAGCTCCACGACCTTTTTGACATCTACCGTTGCGGCAATGTTGCTGCCGCAATGACATACAAATACACCAATTCTCTGCATACTGCTCACCTCTTGTATCTTCTGTAGGCGCTGACCAAAAGCTGCTGAGGCAGCTCTTCGTCCAGAAGGGCGGGGATTTCCTCAGCTGTGAGGTAGTTGCCGCCCCGCTGCCGCACCACGATCTGCCGCGCCGCATCCAGAATACGGCCAGGCTCTACATCCCGGGGACACCGCTCCACGCAGGCAAAGCAGCTTAAGCATTTCCAAAGGGACTTGGAGTTTGCCAGAGCCTCGACATCCCCGTTTTGTACATAGGATACAAACTGGTGGGGCTTAATGTCCATTTCGTCGTAGGCAGGACAGGTGGCGGAGCATTTTCCGCATTTCATACATTTATAGGGGTTTGCGCCGCTGATCTCGGCGATCATCTGCGCTTTGTTTTGTTCAGACATTTCCGGCTTCCTCCTTTACACCCAGAGCTTCCGCCAGAAGCTCGGTAAAATAGTAAACGGGCAGACCGTTTTCCGTTTTGTTCAGGTTATACCGGCACAGCGGGCAGGCGGTGATCAGACAGTCTGCGCCAAAGCCTGCGGCACTATCGTGAATATTCTGGCTCATAGACTGGGCCATATCCGGTTCTTTCAGAGATATGTAGCCGCCGCAGCATTCGTTGCGGTAGGGATACACCACCGGCTCTGCGCCCAATGCCCGGATGAAATCCTCCAGCATTTTGGGATTTTCCGGATCGTCAAAGGCCATAACCTTGCCGGGACGAAGGAGCAAGCAGCCGTAATATGCGCCGATCTTTCTGCCGGTTAGGGGATTGACCACCTTCTTTTTCAGGTTGTCAAAGCCGACCACATCCCGCAGGACCTCCAGGAAATGCAGAACCTTGGTTTCTCCTGCATAGGGCGTGTCCAGCTTCATATAGTTATTGGCTCTTGTGCGGATATCCTCCACATTTTGCATATCGTCATTGACCCGCTTGAGCACATGATGACAGGCGGAGCAAAGGGTTACTAAGTCCTGACCCTTTTCCTTGGCTTGCGCAAGTGCCCGAACGGAGGCCAGCTTGGAAGCGATTTCATCGGTGCCCAGAGGATATACACCGCCGCAGCACTGCCAGTCGGTCAGCTCCTCAAGAACAAAACCCAGCGCTTTTGCAGAGGCTCTGGCATAGTTATCCAGATCTTTTGCTTTGTTGCGCAGGGTACATCCGGGATAGTAACTGAAGTTCATAACACACATTCCTTTCCGGTTTCATACAGAAAGCCTAAATAATGGAAATCAGTATGATGATATCTATATTCCTTATCAGTATTATTATAATGATTTTGCAAAAAAAAGCAAGTAGACGTTGCATAAAAAGACAAAAAACCGCACATCATACAAAATGTTCGGAATACAAAGGATTGCTTTTGTAAAAAATATAGACGTATCGATTAAGATGCAATCGGAATGTCGCTGGGAAGATGTTCCATAAGGGCATACAATCCTGCGGCAGATTGGGGCAGAATCTTTTTCCACATACCCTGATAATTTTGAAAATATCGGTGTCCGGTCTGTTGATAGATATGCTTGCTCCCATCGGAAAGATGCAGGGTAATCTGATATACTTCTTTGTTTAGGGACAGAGGATTTACCTCCGGCGTTCCCCGGGGCTTTAAGAGTCGGACATACAGCAAAACAGACTGCATTTTATCCGGGTCGGTGTAACAGCGGTGGATGGGAAGCTCGCCTTTTTGGCAGAAAATATCCACCTGCGTTACCACCCGGCATAATTGCCGGGGCGCTTTCCGGGAGCAGCCGGAAATGCCGCAAACACAAAGGCAAAGCATCAGACAAAAAGCAAACAGGCGTTTCATAACTAAACCTCCTTTTGCTTTTAGCATATACGTTACGCGGGCAAATATCGCCGGAAAAAACCAGAAACAAAACCAATAAAAAATGGCTGATTCAGAAATGAATCAGCCATTATTTTACAGTTCGCAATTGCCAACGGTTCTGGGGAAGGGAAGCACGTCCCGGATGTTACCCATACCGGTCAGATACATCACGCAGCGCTCAAAGCCCAAGCCGAAGCCGGCGTGGCGGGCAGAGCCGTATTTCCGCAGATCCATATAGAAATCGTAATCTTCGGGGTTCATACCCAGCTCCCGGATCCGGTTTTCTAAGATCTCGTAATTGTCCTCACGCTGAGAGCCGCCGATAATTTCGCCGATACCGGGAACCAGACAGTCCATTGCGGCAACGGTCTTTCCGTCCGGGTTCAGCTTCATATAGAAGGCCTTGATATCCTTGGGATAATCGGTAACGAATACCGGCTTTTTGAACACTTCCTCCGTCAGATACCGTTCGTGCTCCGTCTGCAGATCGCTGCCCCAATGGACAGGGTACTGGAATTTGTCATTGCATTTTTCCAGAATTTCGATGGCTTCTGTGTAGGTTACCCGTCCGAAATCGGAGTTCAGCACGTGGTTCAGCCGATCCAACAGACCTTTGTCGACGAACTGGTTGAAGAAATTCATTTCCTCCGGGGCGTGCTCCAGCACATAGGAGATGATATATTTGATCATATCCTCAGCAAGGCGCATATCGTCAGACAGATCCGCAAAAGCGATTTCCGGCTCGATCATCCAGAATTCCGCGGCGTGGCGGGTTGTGTTGGAGTTTTCGGCACGGAAGGTAGGACCGAAGGTGTAGATGTTCTTAAAAGCCATGGCGAAGGTCTCGCCGTTGAGCTGACCGGAAACGGTCAGATTGGTGGGCTTACCGTAGAAATCCTGGGAGAAATCCACCTTGCCGTCCTCGGTTTTGGGAACATCGTTCAGGTTTAAGGTGGTAACCTGGAACATTTCGCCGGCGCCTTCGCAGTCCGAGCCGGTGATCAGGGGCGTGTGCACATACACAAAATCCCGGTCCTGGAAGAACTTGTGGATCGCCATCGCTGCCAGAGAGCGAACACGGAACACTGCCTGGAAGGTGTTGGTACGGGGGCGCAGATGGGTGATGGTACGCAGGAATTCCATGGAGTGGCGCTTGGGCTGCAGGGGGTAATCGCCGGTGGAAGGGCCCTCGACGGTGACAGAGGAAGCCTGGATTTCAAAAGAAGTC
>JAZSRR010000044.1:0-2697 GCA_045538605.1 Faecousia sp. | reverse complement strand
CTTTTTCCACAAACCGGATGGCGCCGGTGGGGCAGGCAGGAAGACAGTCTCCCAGACCGTCGCAGTAATCCTCCCGGAGCAGCTGTGCTTTGCCGTCTACCATTCCGATCGCCCCTTCGTGGCAGGCTGTGGCGCAAGCGCCGCAGCCGTTGCACTTATCCTGGTCGATTTCTATAATTTTCCGCACCATATCAAGCGCTCTCCTTTTTCTGATTTTCCAAAACCTTCATCATCTGGTTATACATTTCTTCTCCCACACATTCCTTGGCGTGGGCACACCAGTGCACGCAGCTTAAGGTATCGTTGTAGGCAATAAAGCCGCAATGCTCGCAGGGCATCTGGGTATCAATGGAAAACATCTCGATTTCTCTGCCGCATTGGGGGCAGATTTTTTCAATAATGGTGGGGGTTCGGGGCTTTGCCTGACATCCGTGTAAAATCATAATCATACCTCCCTTGACTTTGTAGCATCATTATAGTATACTGACCCCAAAGGAGATGTTGGAATTCCAACAAAATTGCTTATGGAACAGTATTTTTCTATTTTAATGCAAAGTCCTTTGTTTGCCGGACTGAGCCGGGAGGATCTGGGAAGCCTGATGGGCTGCCTTTCGGCAAAAACAGAGGGTGTAAAAAGGGGAGAGCCGGTGTTTCTGGAAGGAGACCCGGCAGGTAAGATCGGTGTTGTTTTGGAAGGCGCAGTGCAAATTGTGCTGGACGATTTTTACGGAAACCGCACTGTTTTGGCTGTTGCTGAGCCGGGAGAGCTGTTTGCTGAGGCTTTTGTCTGCTCCGGTATGGAGGAGCTGCCGGTTAGTGGCTATGGAATTGCAGACAGCAAAATTCTTTGGCTGGACTGTAAAAAAATGCTGACGGTCTGCACCAATGCCTGCGGCTATCACAATACACTGGTGCAAAATCTCCTCCGGGTGCTGGCGGAAAAAAATTTGGGACTGAGCCGGAAAATTCAGTTTATGTCCCAAAAAACCACCCGGGAAAAGCTGATGGCATATCTTTTGGACCAGGCAAAGCAAAAGGGTAGCCGGGAATTTACCATACCTCTGGACCGGCAGGCGCTGGCGGATTTTCTGGGGGTAGAGCGCAGCGCAATGTCAGCAGAACTGAGCAAATTGCGCGACAGCGGCGTTTTGGAAACCAAGGGCTCAAGCTTTCGGCTGCTGTGAATCGCAGCGGGAAGCAAACCATAATAAAAACAACAGGATGTAAAGATTATGAAGATTAACACCCGTGATTTGTCTTATGAGGAAGTTCTGAAGCTACCTCGCTTGCAGCATAAAAATCCCCGGAAGCCCAGCCGACTCCTGGCAGCCGTGGTTCGAATCGCTTCTGCACCGACCCTTTGGAAAACCAAATTTTCCTACACCACAGAGCGCATGGAACTGGTAGGGAAGCAGCCTTGCCTGATCCTGATGAACCATTCCAGCTTTACGGATATGAAGCTTGCTTTTGGAATTTTTTATCCCAGACCGTTGGGAATTGTTACATCTGTGGATGCAATGTCCGGCTTTTTGGGGAAGCTGATGCGGTTTTTGGGCTGCACACCTACCCATAAGTACGTGGCGGATGTTTCTCTGATCCGGGATATGGAGTATATGCTGAAGAAAAACAAAACCAGTGTGCTGATGTACCCGGAGGCCGGCTACTCCTTCGACGGACGGACCACCACCCTGCCTCGGAAAATGGGTGTACTGATGAAGCGGCTGGGTGTCCCGGTGGTAACGGTAATTACCCAGGGGGCTTTTGCCCGGGATCCGCTGTATAATATGCTGCAGATTCGCAATGTAAAGGTTAGCGCGCATGTAAAATGCATCGCCACAGCCCAGGAAGTCAAGGAAAAAACGGTGGCGGAGTTGGATGCGTTGTTGGACGAGGCGTTCTCCTTTGATAATTTTGCGTGGCAACGGGATAACAAAATATCTATCGATGTACCCTTCCGGGCGGATGGCTTGCATCGGATACTCTATAAATGCCCCCATTGCGGCGCAGAATGTCAAATGGAGGGCAAAGGCATCCACCTGACCTGCCGCGCCTGCGGCAAAAAATGGGAAATGGATGAATACGGCCAGCTTTCCGCTTGCCAGGGGGAAACGGAGTACGCCCACATCCCGGATTGGTACACCTGGCAACGGGAGTGTGTCCGCAAAGAACTGGAGGATGGCAGCTATTTGCTGGATACCGAGGTGGATATTGCGATCCAGGTGAATTTGGATGGTGTATGTAACATTGGTTCCGGCCGCCTGACCCACGATTGTTCGGGCTTCCGTTTAACTGCCGCTGAGGGCAAGCTGGACTATAAGCAGTCTGCAGTAGCATCTCACACTCTGTATTCGGACTATTACTGGTATGAAATTGGCGATGTTGTCGGCATCGGGAACAACGAGTTTTCTTATTTCTGTTTCCCAAAGGCAGATGTTTCTGTAACCAAAGTACGCCTTGCCGCCGAAGAACTATACAAAATGAAAAAGGCAAGGAAGAAAATCCTTGCCGCAGTTGAATAAAAAATAGGCTGTAAAAACATCTGTTTTTTACAGCCTATTTTTGACTATTTATAAATCGGTTTCGTGGAGTACAACACCGTTTTCAACCAGCTTTTTCTGCAATTCGGATACATCCAAAGCGGTGAAATCATCCGTCATAGCGGCAGCAGTACCGGCTGCCTCGCCGGTAACGGCGCAA
>JAZSRR010000070.1:0-4305 GCA_045538605.1 Faecousia sp. | reverse complement strand
CCCAGCGTAGCAGTTTGCTCCAAGTGCGGTGAGCCCGTTATGCCTCACAGAGCTTGCAAGGCTTGCGGCAACTACAATGGTCGTCAGGTTTTGGCTGCCAAGGCTGACTAAGGCAGGAAAAAGCGTAAGCAAGAGGAAGGTAACTGCCTTCCTCTTTTTCCTTTTATAAGATTTTTGCGGCTGGAAAGGATTTTTCATTGATTTGGAAAGGCTTTTGTGGCATAATGATAACAGATTGAAAGGAGTGAGCGTTATGGCGAAACCGTTGGTTGCCATTGTAGGCAGACCCAATGTTGGAAAGTCTATGCTGTTTAATAAGCTCACCGGGCACCGAACCTCCATTGTTGAGGATACGCCGGGTGTAACCCGGGACCGTATTTACGGAGACTGCGAGTGGTGTGGCCGTCAATTTGCGCTGGTGGACACCGGCGGCATTGAACCGGGAACAGACAGCGATATGCTGAAGTTTATGCGCCGTCAGGCAGAAATCGGCATCGAGCTTGCAGATTGTATTGTGATGGTTGCGGATGTGCGTACCGGCGTTACAGCGGCGGATGTGGATGTGGCTACAATGCTTCGTAGATCCGGAAAACCTGTGGCGTTGGCGGTCAATAAATGCGATTCTGTAGGTCCGGTCAATCCGGATGTTTATGAGTTTTATGCTTTGGGCATTGGGGATCTGTTTGAGGTCTCGGCAGTCCACGGCCACGGTACCGGTGATTTGCTGGATTGGTGTCTTGATAATATGCCTGAGGAAGAACCGGAGGAGGCAGAAGAGGACATTATCAAGGTAGCCATTGTTGGCAAGCCCAATGTGGGAAAATCCAGTTTGCTGAACCGAATCCTAGGGCAAGAGCGTGTGATCGTGTCCAACATTGCCGGCACGACCCGGGATGCTATTGACTCGGAATTTGAAAACGAGACCGGTAGGTATTGCTTCATCGACACAGCCGGTATGCGCCGGAAGAGTAAAGTGGACGATATGATTGAGCGGTACTCCAATTTGCGTACCATCAATGCCATTGAGCGAGCAGATGTGTGTCTGATTTTGGTGGATGCCAATGACGGGGTTACAGAACAGGATACCAAAATTGCCGGACTGGTCCATGAGGCCGGTAAGGCTGCAATTATCGTTGTTAACAAATGGGACGCGGTTGAAGACAAGGAAACCAACACGATGCGGGACAAAGAGGCTGCTGTGCGGGACGGGTTGAGTTATATGACTTATGCGCCAGTCGTGTTCTTGTCTGCACTCACCGGTCAGCGTGTTGACAAGCTGTTCTCGGTCATTCAGGAGGTACACACCCAGAATACCAGCCGGATCACCACCGGTGCGCTGAACAGCGTTCTGGCAGAGGCAACTGCCCGGGTGCAGCCACCAACAGATAAAGGCCGGCGCCTGAAGATTTATTATATGACCCAGGCCAGCACCAAGCCGCCCCATTTTGTCATTTTCTGTAATGATGCCCGGCTTTTCCACTTCTCCTATCAGCGATATCTGGAAAATCAGATACGGGACGTATTTGGCTTGAAAGGTACGCCGGTGCGCATCACGATTCGCCAGAAGGGCGATAAGGAGGAGTAAGCTGTGTGGCTTTTTATCATCATTACCGTTCTTGCCGGTTATTTACTGGGTAACCTGAACGGCGCTGTGTGTATTTCTCATATCTTAGGCGACGATGTCCGCAGCCATGGCAGCGGAAACGCAGGTCTGACCAATTTTATCCGCAGCTACGGCGCAGGTCGCGCATTGACAGTGATCGGCATCGATGCCGGTAAGGCGGTGCTTGCCTGTGTGCTGGGTGGTGTTTTGCTGAAGCCGTATCTGGGATTCCAGACCGGCTCTGCATTGGGCGGCGCGGCAGTGATTCTTGGACACGTATTTCCTGCGTTCTTGGGTTTCCGGGGCGGAAAGGGCATTTTAAGCGGATTGTTTATTGCACTGGTTACGGACTGGCGAATTGCGCTGCTTATTCTGGCGGTTTTTGCTGCCTGCTACCTGCTTACCCAATATGTTTCCCTTGGGTCTGTGTTGGCAGCAATCACCTTTTCGGTTTCCTTCGCTGTATTACATCACGATAACACAGTGCTTATGGCCTGCGGGGTTTTTACCGGTCTTTTGGCAGCTGTTATGCATTGGCAAAATATTTTGAGACTACTAAAGGGACAGGAAAGAAAAACAAATTTATTTAAGAAAGATAAAGCTTAAAGCGGGCTTTAGGAGTGGATCATGATACAGAAAAATAAGTCCAAAACTCTTTTCTTTAACATTTATTTCAGCCTGACACTGATCTATCTCGAGGTTTTGTTCCGGCTGACAACAGTAGGAAATGTTTTCACAATGGGCCTTGTTTACACGCTTCTGTTCAGTGTGGCATACGGCTCTTTGGGATACCTGTTTTCTACAATCAGCAAAAAATCGCTCGTAAACCGAATGATTGCCGGTGTGATGCTAGGGGTAACCTGCCTTCTTTACATTGTGCAGTTTCTGATTTATAAGCAATTTAAACAGTTTTATGACATCAATACAATGACCGGCGGCGCAGGAGATGCCCTGACCAGCTATTTCAAGGAGTTGATGGTGCTGATTTTTGTACAGGGCGGCATCTGGATCATTCTGCTGATGTTTATCCCTCTTGCACTGTACTTGATTTTCCAAAAAGGATGGCTGCACCCCGGTCAGTCTACCGGACGCACCCGGTTCCTGACTGTTTTGTATTCTCTTACTATTTATATGGTTACGGTGTTGCTTGTGCTGACCAATTCCTTGTATGCAAGCACCTACCACGAACAGTACAATTTCCAGACAGCGGTTTCCGATTTGGGACTGATGACCGGCTTGCGTCTGGATGTGCAGGGTCATATTTTTGGCAATGACTACACCTTCGAGAATTCGGAGTTGCCCGTTGCTCCGGATAATAATGAAGAGTCCACCGGAGAAACCGTGGAAACAACCGAAGTAGTTGTAGAATATGGCTACAATGTGATGGATCTGGACTTTGATGCGCTTGACCAAAAGGCAAAGTCCAAGCAAAAGGATCTGAATAAATATGTCAGCGGTCTGACGCCCTCCAAGCAGAACGAGTTTACGGGCTTATTTAAAGGTAAGAATCTGATTATGATTTCTGCTGAGGCATTCTCTGCGGAGCTGATTGATCCCGTGCGGACGCCGACCTTGTACCGGCTTGCTACCAAGGGCATCCAGTTTACCGATTTTTACCAGCCTGCCAGTGCCGGCACCACCGGCGGTGAATACCAGAATATTTTTGGCATGCTTCCCACGGCTGGCGGTAAGTCCTTCAAAAACACAGCAGATAACTTGAATTACTTTACAATGGGCAGCCAGCTGAACCGGCTGGGCTACTACGGCAAGGCGTTCCACAATAACTCCTACACCTATTACAGCCGAAACAAAACCCATATCAACCTGGGCTATTCCGACGGTTTTATGGGTTACGGCAACGGTATGGAGGAGTACGTGGCAAAGCGCTGGCCCCAGAGCGACTATGAGATGTTCGCTGGCACACTGCCCACTTATATCGATAAGCAGCCCTTTAATGTTTACTATATGACCGTCAGCGGCCATAGCAATTATACCAAAACCGGCAACGCAATGACCAAGCGCCATTGGGATAAGGTAAAGGATTTGCCTTATTCCGATACGGTTAAGGGTTATATTGCGGCCAATATGGACTTGGAGGATGCACTTTCCTATCTGGTAGCGGAGCTGGAAGCAAAGGGTATTGCCGATGATACGGTTATCTGCCTTGCTACCGACCATTTCCCGTACGGTCTGGATAACGATGCCAAGCTGGGGGACATGCCATACCTGTCCGAGCTGTACGGTTATGAGGTTACCGATTATTTCCAGAGAGATCATTCTCGGTTGATCTTGTGGTGTGGTATTTTGGAGGATATGGAGCCAATCATCGTGGATACTCCCACCTTTGGCCCGGATATCCTGCCGACCCTATCCAACCTGTTTGGCACAGAATATGACTCCCGTCTGATGGTTGGCCGGGATGTGTTTTCCGATGCCCAGCCGCTGGTATTCCGTACCAATTACGACTGGAAGACAGATCTAGGCACCTATTTCAATTCCAAGGGTAAGTTTGTCCCGGTCTCGGAGGATGTGGTCGTGCCGGAAGGCTATGTGGATACTATTAAAGCTATTGTCCGCAATAAGATGAAGTATTCTTCCGGTGTGCTGGACACTGACTACTTCCGTCTGCTCTTCGGCTAAACAGAATTCCGGAAAGGTCCAGCCTTTCCGGAATTTTTATAAACAAAAAGCGGCGCTGCTTA
>JAZSRR010000048.1:0-4894 GCA_045538605.1 Faecousia sp. | reverse complement strand
CAACGCTCATTCGCGTTGCAATTTACTATTCAAATCCCTCTTTTACAATAAAAACAACCCCACCCTACGGTGGAGTTGTTTATATGGCGGAGAAGGAGGGATTTGAACCCTCGATACCCTTTTGGGGTATACACGATTTCCAATCGTGCGCGCTCGGCCAGCTACGCGACTTCTCCAAATCTGCGCCTTTGCGGTCAGCTTGCTTATATTACTCCATTTGCAGTAGTTTGTCAAGTCCTAAATCGGAAAAATCTTTTGCTTTAACAGTGAAATAGCGGTTGACATTGATAATAAAAGCCGATATAATGTTAAAGCCTGAAGGCAATTTGCTACTGTGGCTCAGTCGGTAGAGCAGCTGATTCGTAATCAGCAGGTCGCCGGTTCAAGTCCGGCCAGTAGCTCCAAAAACCCGACTGCATAAGCAGCCGGGTTTTTACATTATTTGCAGTTATCTAACACGAGTTGCAATGCAGTATCGATTGCTTGACTGCGAATTTCCTCGCGTTTCCCGGAGAATAAATACCTTTTGGAAACTAACTTTATGGCATCGCTATAACCTATAAAAACAGTTCCAACAGGATTTCCGAAATCATCACCCTCCGGACCGGCAAGTCCGGTAACGGAAACTGCAATATCGGCACAAAGAAATGTTCTTGCACCAAACGCCATTGCTTCTGCCACCTGGGCAGACACTGCCCCTACCCTATCTAGTAATTCAGCCGGTACACCAAGTTGCCTAATTTTTACATCATCGTTATAACTGATAATTCCGCCTTTATATACTTTTGAGCTGCCCGGCACAGCCGTTAGGGCTGCACCGATGCCTCCGCCGGTACAGCTTTCCGCAGTTACCAATGTTCTGCCTTGCAGTGCGCTAATAACTTTACAGGAAAGGTTCATCACTATATTTCACCGTTACCTTTTCTACATCGGACAAAGCCCCGCTAATCAGCGCTTCCCTATCCAGTTTGCGCTCTGCGTGGACCAATTGACCAAGATTGGGCTTGGTTTTGGGATGCTTAGGTGTAAATACGGTACAACAATCCTCATAGGGCAAAACAGAAGTTGCCATTGTTCCGATCTTACGGGCAATGGTAACGATCTCTTCCTTATCCATACCCACAAGCGGCATAAAGATGGGGATATCTACGACCGCACCGGTTACTGCCATTGCTTCCATTGTCTGACTGGCAACCTGACCTAAATTTTCACCGGTAATCAGCGCTTTACAGCCGTCGTCTTTGGCAATGCGTTGGGAGATTTCCATCATAAACCGACGCATAATCAAGGTAAAAAATTCCTCGGGGCAATTGTCCCGGATTGCCTCTTGAATCTGGGTAAATCCGACAATATTCACTGTCATTCTGCCACAGTATTTCGTTACCAGACGAGCAAGCTCCATTACTTTGTTTTTAGCAAGCTCAGAGGTATAGGGATAGGAAAAGAAATGCACACACTCAATTTCCACACCACGCTTGGCGATCATATATGCTGCAACCGGAGAGTCAATACCGCCGGAAAGCAAACACATCGCTCTGCCACCAACACCGGTCGGTAAACCGCCTGCGCCAGGCTCTGCAGGACCGTGAACATATGCTGCCAAATCCCGTACTTCCACATAGACCGTGTACTCAGGATTGTGAACATCCACAACGCAATCCGGGTGTGCTTCCGCCAGTCGGCCGCCTATTTCCTGGGAAATGGCAATGGAAGTCATAGGAAACGCTTTGTCCGAGCGTTTCGATTCCACCTTGAAGGACTTGGCGCAATCCAAATCCTCTCCCAGATACTCCTCCACCGCGTTAAAAATACTGTCCAGATCCTTTTGACAGGGGCGGCAGCGGCACAGGCTGACCAAACCAAAAATATTGTGGCAAGCTTCCCATGCGCCTTCCACATCAGCCTCATCATCCATCGGCTGCACATAGACTGTAGATTGCATAATATATACGTCAAAATTTCCGTAGGCCTTCATTCTACGGCGAATGTTTTGACGAAGCTTGTCCTCAAACTGACGTTTGTTAGCGCCCTTAAGCACAATTTCGCCAAGCTTTAGTAAAAAAATCTCGTTCACAATGGTACTCCTTTTACAAATTAACTGTACGGTACTGTATTGCTTCAGCAATATGGTCGCTGGTAATATTGGGGCTTCCGTCCAGATCCGCAATCGTTCTGGCAACCTTCAAAATACGGTCATAACTTCTGGCGGTTAAGCCAAACACCTGAAATGCCTGCCGCATTAAAGATGCTGCCTCATCATCCAGAACACAAAACCGGCGCAGCTCATTCGGACCCATACGAGCATTACACATACCGCTGCTTTCGCCAAAGCGGCGATTTTGGATATTTCTTGCCCTATTCACCCGTTCTTTAATGGCAGACGACGGCTCCGCCGGAGTACGGTGGTGTAAATCATCGTATTTCACAGCAGGTACCTCAATAATGATATCTATTCTATCCAGTAAAGGACCAGAAACACGGCTTCTGTATGTATCTACAGCATATTGGGAGCAAGTACATCTTCCGGAAGGATCTCCGTACCAGCCGCACTTGCAGGGATTCATCGCACATGCAAGCATAAATTCTGCCGGATAGCTGACAGTACCGGATACTCTGGAGATAGTTACTATACCGTCCTCTAAGGGCTGGCGCATCATATCCAATGTATCCTTCTTAAATTCCGGTAATTCATCCAGAAACAAGACGCCTTTATGCGCCATAGAGATTTCACCGGGCTTTGGATTTGAGCCGCCTCCGGTCAGACCCATATTGGAGATAGTATGGTGAGGCGCACGGAAGGGTCTGTTCATTACAAGTGGCGATTTTTCCGACAGCATTCCCAGCACCGAATAAATCTGCGTAACCTCTAGAGATTCGGACCATGTCATATCCGGCAAAATTGACGGCAAGCGTTTACTAAGCATACTTTTGCCGGAACCTGGTGGGCCGATCAGCAAAATGTTATGACTGCCGGCAGCAGCAATTTCCATTGCGCGCTTGGCATTCTCCTGCCCCATTACATCCTTAAAATCCAGCAGCTCTGCATCCCGGTTTTCCGGAACCCAGATGGGCTCCTCCTCTAAGGTCGTTTTGCCATCTAAGGCAGAAACCAATTCAGAAACCGTGTTGACTGGAATTATTGCAGCACCTCTGGAAAGCGTCGCTTCCGGAGCGTTTTCAGCAGGAACATATAGTGTCTCAATACCGGCATATTTTGCCGCGATCGCCATTGGCAGAACTCCGTTAACCGGTCGGATTTTTCCGTCCAGGCTCAATTCACCTATAAAGGCACAGCTTGATGGTGGTCTTCGAACAGCGCCACAAGCACTCATAATGCTGAGTAAGATCGGCAAATCGTAATGGGTTCCGACTTTCCGCAGGCTCGCGGGTGCTAAATTTACAGTAATTCTGCCGGTAGGAAAACGCAAACCGCTTGTCTTTGCTGCCGCGCGAACTCGTTCCCGGGCCTCCTTGACCGCAGCATCCGGTAGTCCAACAATATCAAAGGTCGGTAAACCGTTGGAAATATAACATTCCACAGAAACAGAACTGCCGCGTATTCCATTGATACCAAGTGAATTTATACTGCAAATCATTGGCTCATCTCCTTTTTATAAATTATATCCCATATTACAAAAAAACACAATTCCTTTTTTCCTCCATAAATTTTACACAAAAGTACAATTATCCACATTTGGTTGAAATTCCTGCGAAAATTCGAATTTCTTTGCGGATAAATGCTTTACAAAACGACTTGAAAGTGCTATGATACCGTTGTAGAAATTTGAGTACTTTAGGAGGTATTTCATTTGGCACGTAAATTTAAAACTATGGACGGCAATACTGCTGCCGCCCATGTCAGCTACGCCTTTACCGAGGTCGCTGGCATCTACCCCATTACCCCGTCCAGCCCTATGGCCGACTATGTTGACCAGTGGTCCGCTGCCGGTCGTAAAAACATCTTTGGCGACACCGTCAAGGTTGTGGAAATGCAGTCTGAGGCCGGTGCAGCCGGTACCGTTCACGGCTCTCTGGCCGCCGGTGCTCTGACCACCACCTACACTGCTTCTCAGGGCCTTCTTTTGATGATTCCCAATATGTACAAAATCGCTGGCGAGCTGCTGCCCAGCGTATTCCATGTTTCTGCGCGTACCGTTGCTACCCAGGCTCTGAACATCTTTGGTGATCATTCCGACGTGTATGCCTGCCGTCAGACTGGTTTTGCTATGTTGGCTGAGACCAACGTTCAGGAGGTTATGGACCTGGGCGCTGTTGCACACTTGGCTTCCATCGAGGGCCGTGTTCCCTTCATCAACTTCTTCGACGGCTTCCGTACCTCTCACGAGATCCAGAAGATCGCTATCTGGGACTACGAGGATCTGAAGGAAATGACCAATATGGATGCTGTTAAGGCATTCCGTGAGCACTCCCTGAATCCTGAGCGTCCTGCAATGCGTGGCTCTCACGAGAACGACGACATCTTCTTCCAGCATCGTGAGGCCTGCAACAAGTACTACAATGCACTGCCTGCAGTGGTTGAAAAGTACATGGCCAAGGTCAACGAAAAGCTGGGCACCAACTATCAGCTGTTTAACTATTATGGCGCACCGGATGCTGACCGCATCATCGTTGCTATGGGTTCTGTCAATGACGTTATTGAGGAAGTTATTGACTACCTGAATTCCCACGGCGAGAAGGTCGGTCTGGTTAAGGTTCGTTTGTTCCGTCCTTGGAGCTCCAAGCATCTGCTGGCTGCAATTCCTGCAACCGCTAAGAAGATCGCCGTTCTGGACCGCACAAAGGAACCCGGTTCTCAGGGTGAGCCTCTGTACCAGGATGTGGTTATGGCTCTGGCAAAGGCCGGCAAGAATGATGTTACTGTCATCGGCGGTCG
>JAZSRR010000090.1:0-6063 GCA_045538605.1 Faecousia sp. | reverse complement strand
ATGCGAACTTGCCCTCTTTTTCCGGTATTTTCCCCTTTTTTCCCGATCCTCCCCCGGGGGATACACGCATTTTGCATTTTCCATTCAAAAAAGTAGGGACACCCGTCCTCGGGTGTCCGCCAATTCATACCGTAAAAAACGCACACCCCAGAGGGGTGTCCCTACAAATTCTTATATTTCGTTTTGCAAGCTCCGGAACATCACTGTTCCGCCGCAAATGGTGAGCAAATTCACATATCCCATTTCCGATGCCGCCACCGCGCCGCCGCCGCTGGAAAGCTTAAAGGGCATCGGTCCGTACTTCAGCACGCACAAATCCGCCCGCCTGCCTTCTTGCAAAAAACCGATTTCGTTTTCCTTGCCGATGGCCTTGGCAGCATCCGAGGTAACCATCTTCAGCACCGTTTCTTCTTCCACGCCCAAGCTGCGTAAAATGCTCATACACAGGGTAAGACCATAGCAGCCGCCCCGACGAAAGCCGGTGCCGGGGGTAATGTCGGTGCTGACGGTGTTGGGGGGGATTCCCTTTTTCAGCGCCTGCCGGAACATATCGAAATTCGTATGTCCGCCGCCGGCCATACCGTCATCCAGAATAACCCCTCTTGCCTTTGCTTTTTCCAGACAGGCAAAATCATCCTCCTGAGCAGTATGGCCCTGACTGTGGAAAATGTGGGTGCAGATATCCCCCGGCGCAAGGGTATCCAAAAGCTGCGCCATCGGCACCGGCGTCCGGGTGCTGTGCACCAATACCCGCAAACCCCGGCTTCTTGCATACCGGCAAACTGTGGTCAGCGGCTCGATTTGACCATCTGTAATCATCCGCATACAGGTATCAAACACAAGTTTAATGCCCAGCACCCGGCTGCCGTAAGCCTGCACCAAAGCATCTGTCTTATCCGGCAAAAATTCCTTGCCGTCAAATTGCGCCGCCACAAACACATATGTCTGCATCAGCATATTGTCCAAAATGATACTGCCGCCCGGCTTAGACGCGGAAGCCTCCACCGCCGCCGTAACCCCAAAGGGATACCCGGCAGCTTCTATGGGAATGGCATAGGGCTCTGCCGAGCAGCCCCGGATATGTACGTGGCTGTCAATAAGACCGGGAGAAATAATGTTGCCCTTTACATCCACTGTATAAGCGGCAGTGCCGTCGCAATCGCCGATTTTTGCGATCTTTCTCTCTGCAATCGCCACCGACTGCACCCCGGGCAGAAAGGCCTCTCCGGTCCAGACCCGGGCATTTTTCAGTAAAATATCGTAATCCAATTATCGCTTCGCCTCAGTCCGGGAACTCCCACAAGGTCTCCCGGATAATCTCACTGACGGTGGGATGGGGGAAGATGATCTGCCGGGCATCGGTAACCCGCAGAGGCATCTCCAGCATCGCCGCCGCGCCCCAGATAATTTCTCCGCAGTACGCACCGATCAGATGCACGCCCAAAACGGTGCGGCGCTTTTTGTCCACCAAAATCTTGCAAATGCCGTCTGCCCCCTCATTTTCCGCCACAAACCGACCGGAATACATCATCGACAGCTTCTTGACCTCGTAATCAATGCCCTTTTCCTTGCACTGCTCCTCGGTTTTGCCCACCGAGCCGATTTCCGGGAAGGTGTAGATCACCGAGGGGTTGGCGTGATAGCGCATAGTATCTTTTTTGCCCAAAATGTGATTGACCGCCACCTCTGCCTCCCGATAAGCAGTATGGGCAAGCATATACTTGCCGTTGACATCGCCCACGGCATAAATGCCTTCCACATTGGTCCGGCAGAAATTGTCCGTGGGAATCCCCCGGTCAACGCGCACGCCCACTGTCTCCAAGCCAATGCCCTGGCAGTTGGCGCGACGACCGATGGAAAGTAGCACCTTATCGCTTCTCAGCTCCACCTTGCTGCCGTCGGGCGCTTCGGCAGTAACCGTACCCACGGCAACAGACAGCACCTTGTGAGAAAGCAGGAAGGTAACGCCCTTGGCTTCCAGCTCCTTCTGGAGCATTTTGGAGATCTCCCGGTCGGTAGCGCCGGCAATGTGGTCCAGCATCTCCACCACCGTAACCTGCACGCCTACGCAGGCGTAGTAGCAAGCCATTTCCAAGCCGATGACACCGCCGCCGATCACCGTCAGGCTGCCCGGCAGCTGCTCTAAGTCCAGAATCTCCCGGTTGGTCAGCACAAAGCCTCCCAGATTTTCCTGCAGTCCCGGCAGCGGAGGCACTGCGTTGGATGAACCGGTAGCAATAATCACATTTTTTCCGGTGTAGACCGCATCCCCGGCCTTCACCCGGAACAGATTGCCTTCTTTTCCGTCCAGAACCGCCTCAGCGGTAACCACCGTAACCCCGGCGCCCTTCATCTTCGCCTTCACGCCGGAGACCAAGGTGCGCACCACCTTATTTTTCCGGGCGATAACCTTTTTCTGGTCAATCGTAACATTGTCGCAGCTAACGCCGTAGGCGGCGCTGTGCAGCGCGTGGACATAGGTTTTGGCGGAGTTCAGCAGCGCCTTGGAGGGCACACAACCTTCATTCAGACACACACCGCCCAAGGCTCTTTTCTCAAACACCGCCGTCTTAAGACCGCTGTGGGCAGCCCGTTCCGCTGCCAGATAACCGCCGGGACCGCCGCCCAGCACCAAAACATCAAAATTCTCCAAATCAATCCCTGCCTTTCGGTAGTTTTGTATTTTTCTTGAGGTTAAAATAGCAGGAAACTACCCAAAAGTCAATGGAAAAGCCAAACATTTCAGATAACAAAACCCTCCGCCTTATTCCTTATGCACCGAAACCTTGCGCCGTACCTTCGCCGATGCGGTCATGCGTGCACCAAGGCGCCCTCTGACGAGGGGGCTGGCTTTTGCAAAGCAAAAGACTGGGGGAGAGAATTTTCTCTTCTTGTTTCTCTCCCTCCGTCAAAAATCAAAGATTTTTGACACCTCCCTCATCAGAGGGAGGCAGGCTGCTGGGTTGGGGCTGGGCATGGTGAAAGCTTTTTGGAACCACCGGCACAGCCGGTGGTATTCTTATACAAAAATACCGCACCTGAAGTATCAGGTGCGATAAAAAGATTTACTTTTCGCTATTACGCAAATACACCAGTACACACAGCACAAGACCCACCGTTACATACACTCCCACAAAGGGCTTAACGATAGGCATCAGGCCGCCCAGAATGGGAACCAGCCGCAGTACATCCAGAATGATTTCCCCGGCGATTTGAATGATGCCGTAAAACACCAGCGCCAGCAAAAAATCCTTCTGACTTTTGGCAGTAAAGGACAACGGGAAATATTTTTTCAAAAATTCCATAGAGCATTTCTCCTTTTCCTGTAATTTCCATATTACAGTTTTTTATATTGTACAACATCTGGAAGAAAAAGACAAATGTTATTTTGACAATCTTGACATCCCGGAAAAATACCCCTACAATGAAAGAAAAAAGCCGGGAGGTACAGGCAATGAATGATACCATACAGCAGCTGTTTCAGCGGAAATCTGTCCGGGTTTTCACAAACCAAGAGATTTCCCCGGAAGATAAGACCCTGATTTTAGAGGCGGCCGCCCAGGCGCCTACCGCAGGTAATCAGCAGCTATACACCATCCTGGATATCACAGACCCGGCGATCAAAGAAAAGCTGGTGGACACCTGCGACCACCAGCCCTTCATTGCCGATGGCAAGCTGGTGCTTATCTTCTGCGCCGACTGCCTGAAATGGTACGATGCCTACAAATCCGTCGGCTGCGACCCCCGGAAGCCTGGTATGGGCGACCTGCTTTTGGCAGTAAATGATGCCCTCATTGCCGCGCAAAATGCGGTGGTCGCCGCCCAAAGCTTAGGAATCGGCTCTTGCTACATTGGGGATATTATGGAAAATTACGAGGAGCAAAAAGCGCTTTTAGGCTTGCCGGAATATGTGTTCCCGGCAGCAATGCTGGTGTTCGGCTACCCCACTCAGCAGCAAATGCGCCGGGAAAAGCCGCGCCGCTCCCCCCAAGCTCTGATCGTCCACGAAAACCGCTACCGCCGAATGGACGATGCCCAGCTGCGGCAGCTTCTGGAGGCCAAAGCCGGCAACACCGAATATGAAAAATGGCTGCAGGCCTTCTGTAATCGGAAATACAACTCCGACTTCTCCCGGGAGATGACCCGCTCGGTCCAAAAATATATAGACGAATACCGCTGATAAAAAATCCGCCCGTCCGGGCGGATTTTGTTACATTCTTTCGTAGGCAACCAAAAGGCCGCCATTTTCTGCGTAGTAGCTGCAAAGACCCAGGCATTCGCCTACCCGGATATCTGCCTTGGGGAAGGTAACACGGAGCTTTTCTGACAAAGCCTCCGCCCCAGTCCGGTTGCGGCAATGGTCGATCCGTATCTTGCCTTGACAAACGCCCTCTGCCTGCAGCTGCTCCACAAGCTTTTTCAAAGCCTTTTCCTCTCCCCGGCTTTTATCCAGGGGCTGCAAAGTGCCCTGTTGGCTGGCCTTACCCACAATCCGAATGCCCAAAAGTCCCGCAACCTTTGCCACCGCCATAGGCACTCTTCCATTGGCTGCAAAATTGTGCAACGATGCCAGAGCAAAAAACAGCCCGGTCTTTTGGACATACGCTTCCATTTGCCGACAAATCTCCTCAAAGGGCAGGTCCTGTAAAATCAGCTCCCGGAGCTTTTCGATCATCAGCGCCAGCTCCGGGCCGGCAGACAACGAATCGATCACCAAAACCTTCTTACCGCTATTTTCCGCCTCATACATCTCCTTGGCAACGCAGGCGGCATTGTAGCTGCCGGACAGGCCGCTGGTAATGGTTACGCAGAACACCTCGTCCGCCTCCCCGAAGGCCTCCAGCCAGTCGCCGGGATTGGGGCAGGAGGTTTTGGATTTTCCCTTGTACTCGTCGAAGAAACGCACCATTTCCGCCACGTTCAGCTTGCTATCATCCACAAACTCCCGCTCGGGGGCAATCACCTTCAGCGGCGCCACCGCAAAATCCACCTGCTCCAGCGTCAGTAAATTGGCAGAGGAATCCGCCACAATTTTTCTTGTCATAGTAATCCTATCCTTTCCGTTTCTTGAGAAATTATAGCATAACTCTGCTGATTTTTGCTCTACTCCTGCCAACGTCTCCTCTCCTGGCAGTAGAATTCCTCTGCTTGCCCCACAAAAAACTGCCTTCCAAACAAGAAGGCAGTTTTTTGTTATTCTGTTTCCGAAGCTTGGTGTATGGAAACCGGCTCCCGAGGCGGCGCGTCCCAGGTGTTCAGGTCCTTTTCCATCCAGACGGTACCATACCACTTTCCGAATTTATAACCGCAATCCGGCATAGTGGCAGTGTGGCGGTAGCCTACTGCCTGATGAAAAGCGATCGAGCCTTCGTTGGCAGTGGTGATGATCGCATAGACCTTCCGGTAACCCTGCAGGCCCAGCAGCCGCTCCAATTCCGCGTACAGCTTTTTTCCGATTCCCTTTCCGCAGGCTGACCGGCAAAGATAGATCGAAGCTTCCGCGCTCCACTGATAAGCCGCCCGTTCAAAGGGCAGACTGCCGTAGGCATACCCCAGAACCTGCCCGTTTTCTTCCCAGACCAGCCAGGGAAATTGGGCGGTGATCCTCAAAAAACGCCGGGTAAATTCCTCGATGCCGGGAACGGCGTATTCAAAGCTGATGGCGGTATTTTCCACATAGGGGGCATAAATTTCCAAAAGCCGCGGCACATCCTGCGCCGTTGCAAACCGCACAGCCATAAAACCACTTCCTTACATAAAGATACCCCTATTGTACGATATGACCCTCTTGCCGTCAACAAAAAGTGTTGCCGAAGGCAACGCATAACACGGCAAAGCCGTTCATAACGCATAACTTGCCGCAGGCAATCATAGTTATCAAGGGTATTCCAACAAAAAATCGCCGCTCGAATGCGGCGATTTTGTGTCAGTACACGGCTCCAGAGCCTGCTGCAGTACAAACTCTGATATTCCCACCCTGGGTATGGCATCAAAATTTTTATAAATTCTGCCTTTATGTATTTCTCACTTGTGTTTTTACCGGTGTAGCACGTCGTTTTGGCG
>JAZSRR010000007.1:0-4874 GCA_045538605.1 Faecousia sp. | reverse complement strand
CGGTATGCGTGGCTTGATGGCGGATACTGCCGGTCGTACCATCGAGATCCCCGTTAAGGCAAACTTCCGTGAAGGCCTTAGTGTTCTGGAGTACTTTATTTCCTCCAGAGGCGCTCGTAAGGGCATGACCGATACCGCCCTGCGTACCGCTGACTCCGGTTACCTGACCCGTCGTATGGTGGACGTTTCTCAGGATGTGATCATCCGGGAGCACGAGTGCGGCACCAAGAACGGTATCTGGGTTGGCGCTGTCTACGATAAGAACGGCGATGTTGTGGACTCCTTCGGCAACCGTATCCGTGGTCGTTACCCGGTGGAGGATGTGGTGCATCCTGAGACCGGTGAGGTTATCCACTCCAAGGATGTTATGATGATGCCTGAGGATGCTCAGAAATTTGAGGATGCCGGCATCGAGAAGATCTATATCCGTACCATTTTGGGCTGCCGTGCCAGAAGCGGTGTCTGCGCCCGGTGCTACGGTATGAACCTGGCCACCTCCAAGGAAGTGGATCTGGGCGAAGCAGTTGGTATCATCGCGGCGCAGTCTATCGGTGAGCCCGGTACCCAGCTGACTATGCGTACCTTCCACTCCGGCGGCGTTGCCGGTGATGATATCACTCAGGGTCTGCCCAGAGTTGAAGAACTGTTCGAGTCCCGCCGTCCCAAGAAGATGGCGCAGATCTCCGAAATCACCGGTGTGGTTTCCATTGACGATACCCACCGCACTGCTCTGCGTAACATCACTGTTACTGCCGAGGACGGCGAGGTGAAGGTCTACCAGGTGCCCTATTCCGTAGGTCTGAAGGTTGCCCACGGTAAGACGGTCCTCAAGGGCGAGCCGATCACCGACGGCGCGCTGTATCCCCAGGATGTTCTGCGGATCTCCGGTGTGGAAGCGGTGCAGGATTACCTGGTGCAGTCTGTTCAGGCGGTGTACCGTCAACAGGGCGTTGAGATCAACGATAAGCACATTGAGGTCATTATCCGTCAGATGATGCGTAAGGTCCGGGTGGAAGACCCCGGCGACAGTGCGCTGCTGGTGGGTACAGTGATCGACAGCTTCGAGTATGAAGATGCCAACGCCGCTGTGCAGGCACGGATCGATGCCGGTGAGACCGAGCTTCGTCTGGCTGTAGCAAGCCCTGTGTTGCTGGGTATTACCAAGGCATCTTTGGCAACCGATTCCTTCCTGTCTGCCGCATCCTTCCAGGAGACCACCAAGGTCCTGACCGATGCTGCGATCAAGGGCAAGGTTGACCATCTGGTCGGCCTGAAGGAAAATGTCATTATCGGTAAGCTGATCCCCGCAGGCTCCGGCCTGATGGCGTATCGGGACTTCCAGCCCGGTGAAACACCGGCAGCGGAAGAAACCGAAGAGACTGTTTCCGAGGAAATCGAAGAATAATCAAAAAATGACCGACCCACCCGGGTCGGTCATTTTTATATCCCTTCCTTCGTTATTCCTGCCATTGCGAGGGCGGCAATCTTCAAATGGGATGTATTGGGTAGGGGACGATACCCACATCATCCCGAAAACCATAATAAATGCCGGGAATTTCCCGAAAAACCTTGACCGCCAAGAGGAACATGCTGTAAAATAAATAAAGAAGCAAGGCGCAACCCGGAAGGAGGGCTCTGTACGTTATCATTAAAACAGAAGAAAGCACACAGAACTGTTCCTTGCACCACGAGGAAAGAAGGTTGGGATGAGGTATGAATGTTGATACAATTGCAGTTTTTCTCTTCTTTCCATCTTTGGCATCTTTGTTCCATCTGTGGATGGCTGTACACAGTCTTTATGCTATAGGAAAAAGCAAAACAAACCTTAAAAAGATCGGAAAATCCATAAAACTTTGGAGTAAGTTCTTGCTCCTATATCCGCTAGAACCAAAACTTTCTCATCACCGTAAAGCGATCATCTTGCGTAGATTGTATTATTTTGTGTTGATCGCTTTCCTTATCTGTATTTTCTTGCTAATATTCACTATGCTTTTTCCACCTGTTATTTGTGCGCTTTTCTATTGTGTTGCACTGAAGTTGATAGTACTCGATATTCCGATCGGAATTACTGCCTTTATTATGTCAAAGCACGGAAAAAACGGTGGTGTGGTCTGGAGATGGGAAGAATAGCACAGCAATACAGTGGACGGTTGCTGATTATGATTTAAGGAGGGATTTTTGAATGTTTCCATACTTTTCGTTTGAACTTGAAAGCAAGCAGGAGCTGGGGACGGTAAAGGATGCTCTTTTGGATGCAATAACAGCAAATCCGTCCTATCATATTCGTACGAAAGGTGTAAAGCCGCATCAAATAATGTTTGAAGTAAAAAATGATAGTATACCATATCACAATTCCTTTTTTCCTATTGTAAAGACTGACTTTTACAAAAAGGAGTTTGGCACAAGTATCGTTGTCAATTTCCGATTAAGGATGTCTATAAGAATTATTTTGTATATTTACACTGCGGCAACGCTTGTGTCTGAAATAGCATTCTTAAATATGTTTTTCAAACATGAATTAGCCTCACCGCTGTACTTAATTTTACCACTGTTTTTAGCTCTGTTTGCAACTACGATGTCGTTTTTCGGATTAAGGCTTTCGTCTAAGCCGGTCAAAGAATTTCTTGCATCTGTTTGCCTTGACACTGCGGGCGAGGCATAAAGTCTCACCTAGCACAGGGTAGCGGTTTTACGTGGTTACCCACCGCTGTCATTGCGAGGGCGGCAAGCCGCCCGTGGCAATCTCTGGATTAATAGGAACGCTTACACCGGCAGTCTTGAAGGGCTGCCGGTGTTTCTTTGTGTGCATTTGCATACATTTGCATTCCCTTGCATTGCATCCGATGCCAACTACAAATAACAACTACAGTAACAACTACAGATAACAGTAACAGTAACAACTACAATAACAAAAACAAAAAACAATATCATATAACAATAGCGGACCTTAGGCTTGCGCCGGTCCGCCGGACAGGATAGAAATATATTTTTATTTTTCTTTTTTTCGTTCCGATCGGGCAGAGGGGAAAAAGCCTTGGAAAATCAGCATAATATCAGAAAAAATTCCAGAAAATTTGTTGACATTTCCAAAAATATGATTATAATAATATTCCGTATGGACACACAAACAGACAAACAAATCGCGGATTCTGCTTCTTTGGCACAGCTTGGCAATCACAAGTGCGTGGTTGGCGCCAAGCAGATTCGCAAGGCTTTGACCTGTGGGTCAGCCCGGCGGGTGTATCTTGCTAAAAATGCAGACCCTGCCATCACAGAGCCGCTGGTTGCTCTGTGTCAAAGCAACAAGGTTGCATTTGCCTGGGTCAAGTCAATGACCGACCTGGGACACGCCTGCGGAATTGAAGTCGGCGCAGCAGCGGCGGCGATCCTGGCGTAAATTCGTTTCCGGCAGCATTTGCTGTGGAATATATCCACCGATCGGTGAGAACAAAAGAAAGGAGAAATTGGATGCCTACTTTTAATCAGCTCGTAAGACATGGCCGTCAGCAGGTTACCTATAAGTCCACTGCTCCCGCTCTGCAGAGAGGTTTGAACACCATCGAGAACAAAGCAACGACTGTTCCTTCCCCCCAGAAGCGTGGCGTATGTACTGCTGTTCGTACCACCAGCCCCAAGAAGCCGAACTCCGCTCTGCGTAAGATCGCCCGTGTGCGTCTGACCAACGGTATGGAAGTTTCCGCTTATATCCCTGGTGTTGGCCACAACCTGCAGGAGCACTCTGTCGTTCTGATTCGCGGCGGTCGTGTTAAGGACCTTCCCGGTGTGCGTTACCACATCATCCGCGGCACTCTGGATACCCAGGGCGTTCAGGGCCGTATGCAGTCCCGCTCCAAGTATGGTGCAAAGCGTCCCAAGGCAGGTAAGAAATAATCTGCTTGATGCGAAATGAATGTAACCCAAAGCCCTGACGCAAGGCTATTCCTTGCCAAGGTTTTTCTATATAATATAGATTACCTCTGGCAAGCACAACGAAAGGTTCGCTTTCGAGTACCGATGAAATCATTATTAATATGAAGGAGGGAAGCAAAGTGCCCAGAAGAGGTAATGTTCCCAAAAGAGAGGTTCTTCCGGATCCTCAGTATAATTCCGTTCTGGTAACAAAGCTGGTCAACAGCATTATGCTCGACGGCAAGAAGGGTGTCGCCCAGAAGGTCGTTTATGGTGCATTTGAGATTGTTGAAGCGAAGACCGAAAAGAACGGCCTGGAGGTTTTCCAGCAGGCTATGGAAAACATTATGCCCGCTGTTGAGCTGAAGGCCCGCCGTGTGGGCGGTTCCACCTACCAGGTTCCCATTGAAGTTCGCCCCGAGCGCCGTCAGACCCTGGGTCTGCGTTGGCTGACCAACTACAGCCGCGCCCGCAGCGAGAACACTATGAAGGAGCGCCTTGCCGCTGAAATCATGGACGCCGCCAACAACACCGGCTCCTCTGTTAAAAAGCGCGAGGATACCCACAAGATGGCAGAAGCCAACAAGGCTTTCGCACATTTCCGTTGGTAATTAAAGGAGTTTCTTTATGGCTAGAGAATATTCCCTGGAAAATACCAGAAATTTCGGCATCATGGCGCACATTGACGCCGGTAAGACCACCACATCCGAGCGTATCTTGTTCTACACCGGTAAGAACTACAAGATCGGTGAGACGCACGACGGTTCGGCAACCATGGACTGGATGGCTCAGGAGCAGGAGCGTGGTATCACCATCACCTCCGCTGCTACCACCTGTTTCTGGAAGGGCTGCCGCCTGAACATCATTGATACCCCGGGCCACGTGGACTTCACCGTCGAGGTTGAGCGCTCCCTGCGTGTTTTGGACGGCGCTGTTACCGTTCTTTGCGCCAAGGGTGGTGTCGA
>JAZSRR010000045.1:0-8860 GCA_045538605.1 Faecousia sp. | reverse complement strand
ACCCCCCCCCCTCACCAGAGGGAGGCTTTTGGCTGGGTTGGGCCTGGGCATAGCTAAAGCTTTTTGGACCCACCGGCACAGCCGGTGTTATTCTATTATCAAAAACGCCCCGGCAGTTGGTTGCAACTGCCGGAGTGTCTTTATTTTACGGGTAAGGACAAGTCTTCGCCGTTTAAGGTGGCGGATAACAGCTTGTCGCCGGAGTAGCGGAGGGTCAGCAAAAAGAAGGGTTCGTCTGTCCATAATAAATCCAGGAAGATCTTATCTCCCTCCCACATAGGAAGGCTATACAGAAAATCCCGGCTGACCCATTGCAGGTCGCCCTCATCACACTGCTTCAGCTCGCCTGTAAACTCCGTGGCGGTGAACAGGTACATATACTCCCCTTCGCAGCAATCATTTAAGAAGGTTACGATTCCCCGGCACTGCCACTTGGTAAGCTCCAGTCCCGTTTCCTCCCGGGCCTCCCGGAGCAGGCATTCGTCGGGAGACTCGTTTTCCTCAAACTTGCCGCCGATGCCGATCCATTTATCCTTGTTGATATCCTGCTTCTTTTTCACCCTATGGAGCATCAGTACCTCCTGCCCCCGGAGAATGTAGCACAGCGTGGTGTTCTTCATTGGTATCACCTCTGCTTAAAGTATATCATAACCCCTTTGCCGCTGTCAGCAAAATTCCCAAATTATCCCGATAAATTTCCGGAAACTGGGAAAGCGGCAAGGGATTGACCCCCTGCCCAACCTCAATGGTAAAGCCCGGCTTGCGGAAATTTTGAATAAACCAGTCCTTATACCCGGCAAAGCTGGAATTATAGGGGGTGTCTGCCACGGTGTAGCCGCTGACCCGGGCAAACTCCCGGGCATATTCTTCCGCCCCGGGCACAAAAATATCCGCAAATTGCCAATAAATTTCTTTACCCTGGGAATGAAATGCCAGCACCAGCTCCGGCTGCAAAAACTCCGTATAGCCTGCCAGCGCCCGGCTTTCTTCCTGGTTTAAGGGCGCTCTGCCCACATAATCCCGGGGGCCAGGGCGGGTAAAGCCCTGACTAAACTTAATTTCCCTTGCCTGCAGCCATCCGGCGGGGTACTGTAAATTTAAGTCCACCCCCAAAAGATTGGCCTTCCAGCCGTCAGGAAAAGGAATTTCCGGATAATCCCGGGACAGCCGCTGGGCAAGGTCGTATTGCAGATCTCCCGGCTGCAATGCGCCGGTTACCAAATCCACTCCGTCCGGGTCTACCATGGGCACCATATAAATAGTAGTCTCCCGGGCAAGCTGGGCGGCATCCAGCTCCCCAATTCTGCCATTTTCCGAAATTGCCCGGGCGTACTCCTCGGCAAACTGCAGCAAAATGTAGCTGGTGATCCACTCGTTGGCGTGGTGAGCCGCAGTGAACAGCACCTTTCGAGGACCTGTGCCGATGACCAAAGTGCGGATGGGCCGTCCAAAAACCGTGTTGGTCAGTGTCTCACTTCGCAAAAAAGGATATGTCTGCACCAGCTCCCGGATCATCCGGTCATTGGCTTCGGATGTAATGGGTATCTGGGTATTGACGATCGCCATATAAAAATCACCTCTCGACCATTCTATGGCAAGAGGTGATTGTTTGTGTTTATTTATTTTGCTCCAGATAAATGAGCAATACCGCAATATCCGCAGGGCTGACACCGGAAATACGGCTTGCCTGACCGATGGACACAGGGCGGATCTCCGACAGCTTTTCCCTTGCCTCCACACGCAGACCGGAAATGCTGTGATAGTCGATACCCTCCGGAAGCAGGCGGCGTTCCTCTTTTTTGAACTCCTGCACCTGCTTTTCCTGCCGAGCAAGGTAGCCGGCATATTTCAGCTGGATCTCTACCTCCTCGGTAACGCTGTCCGGCAACGCCGGGCGGTCCTTATCAAAGGGAGCTAGATCCGGATAACGGACACCGGGACGGCGCAGCAGATCCGCCAGCCGGGCAGAGCCGCTGACCGGAGTGGTCTGACACCGGGTAAGCATCTCGTTTAGTTCCTTTGATGCCGCCACGCCCTTGCTTTCCAGCCGGGCAAGCTCTTTGTCCACCGCCGCGTATTTTTCCTCTACCGCCTGCAGTCGCTCCGGCGGCACAAGACCCACCTGCGCCCCCAGCCGGGTCAGCCGCTGGTCCGCATTGTCCTGCCGATGCAGCAGCCGATACTCGCTGCGGCTGGTCATGATCCGGTAAGGCTCTTGGGTGCCCTTGGTTACCAGGTCGTCGATCAGCGTTCCGATATAACTGGTATCCCGGGTGAGAATAAAAGGCTCCTGCCCCCGGAGCTTCCGGGAGGCATTGATGCCGGCAATCAGACCCTGTACCGCTGCCTCCTCATAGCCGGAGGTGCCGTTAAACTGTCCAGCGCCGTAAAGTCCCTCCACCGCCTTGGTTTCCAATGTCGGCTTCAGCTGGGTAGGGTCTACGCACTCATATTCAATGGCATAGGCCGGACGCATGATCTCTGCATTTTCCAGACCCGGCACGGTGCGGAGCATCTGCACTTGTACATCCTCCGGCAAACTGGAGGAAAAGCCCTGAATGTACATCTCCTGGGTGTCCATTCCGCAAGGCTCTACTAACAGCTGATGCCGCTCCTTGTCCGCAAACCGGACGATCTTGGTTTCAATGCTGGGACAGTACCGGGGTCCCACACCGGAAATGGTGCCGTCATACATGGGGCTGCGGTGCAGGTTTTCCCGGATAATGGTGTGGGTTTTTTCGTTGGTGTAGGTCTGGTAGCACAGCACCAGATTTTGGGGAGCATTTTCTGTGCGGAAGGAAAACGGCTCGGTTTGCGCATCTCCCGGCTGGATTTCCATTTTGGAAAAATCGATGCTGCGGCGGTTGACTCTGGGGGGCGTGCCGGTTTTGAATCGCCGCAGGGAAAGACCCAGCGCCTTCAGGCTATCTGCCAGACCCAAGGACGGATGCATACCGTCCGGTCCGGAGGACTGCACCGATTCGCCAATGATGATCGTACTGTCCAGGAATGTGCCGGTGGCAATGACCACCGCCTTGGCTTCATAAATGCCGCCTAACTGAGTGCGCACACCGGAAACCTTGCCGTTTTCTGTCAAAATCTCCACGATCTGCGCCTGCTTCAGCTCTAAGTTTTCCTGATTTTCCAGGGTCTGCTTCATCACCTGCTGGTATTTCCGCCGGTCCGCTTGCGCCCGCAGAGAGTGGACTGCCGGGCCTTTTCCACGGTTAAGCATCCGGTATTGGATACAGGCTTTGTCCGCTGCTACGCCCATCTCGCCGCCTAAAGCATCCAGCTCCCGGACCAGGTGTCCCTTGCCGGTGCCGCCAATGGCAGGATTGCAGGGCATATTGCCCACCGCATCCATATTGATCGTAAAAAGGATTGTGTGATGCCCCAGCCGGGCAGCCGCCAAGGCTGCTTCAATACCGGCGTGGCCGGCGCCGATCACCGCCACATCACACCCGCCCATAGGGTAGGTATTCATTGGGTTTCCTCCGAAACGGTCTTTTCTTCCTGGGGTAGCTGGAAAGGCTTGCACACTACCTCACAGCGGTTAATGGGCGTGCCCAAGGCATGGAATTTTTCTTCATAGCCGGTCATAATGCCAACAATGCCATTCTCGTGCAGGTTAAAGGTGCAATTCTTAACCTCCAGACCGCAAGCCGCAAACTCCTCCAAAGAGAATGCAAACAAGGGCGCATTGTCGGTTTTGAAATGGACCTCTCCTTTTACCACCCGCCAATATTTATCCAAAAAGCCCCGGTGGGTCAGCCGCCGCTTGGCGTTTTTCTTTCTGGGCCAGGGGTCGGGGAAATTGATAAACAGCCGGTCGATCTCCATCGCGCCGAAAATCTCCTCGATTCCGGCAACATCCATATCAATAAAAAATACATTGGTAAGACCCATTTCCCGGGCCTTTTCCATAGCCACCACCATTGCCTCCCGGCAGCGCTCCACCGCGATCAGCAAAATCTCCGGGTTTGCCGCGGCGGTCTCGGCGGTAAACTTACCCTTGCCGCAGCCGACCTCTACCCACAGCGCCTTGGCATCCGGCTTCAGGCTAAGCCAGTTTCCTTTGTGCTGCGCCGGCTCTGCAATCCGCAAGGCAGCGCATTTTTCCATTCTGGGTATTAGATTTTTCATTTTTCGCATACGCATAGGGTTTTCCTCCTGCCGGAACATTTTCACCGTATTATATCAAAAATCAAAACTTTCGTCAATGAATATCCCGGGACGGGGGTTGAAAGTTGCAAAAAAATAGAGTATGATAGGCGAAAAAGGAGGGCAGCTTATGCACGAACACGACCACGAATATATGCACGCCCACGGCATTGCCCACTCCCACGCCCACGTACACGAAAACCAGAAAGCGGTGATCAACCGCCTTGCCCGGGCAATGGGACATTTGGAAAAGGTAAAAAAAATGGTGGAGCAGGGCTACGACTGCTCGGAGGTTTTGGTGCAGCTGGCGGCGGTGCGCTCTGCGCTGGATAACACCGGCAAGGTGATCCTCAAGGACCATATGCGCCACTGTATGGTGGACGCAGTTGCCGCCGGAGATGAGGATGCTATTGACGACCTGTGCAGCGCAATCGATAAATTTATGAAATAAAAAACAGCCCCTGAGGGCTGTTTTTTTATAGACTTGCTGCCAATGTTTTGGCGATTGCTTTCAGGAAATCCTGGCTGTTGACCTTTTGCTTGTTGGAAAGTGTAGACATTGCGTACAAATCGCCGGTCATAATGCCGCCTTCAATGGTAGCAATGGTCGCCTGCTCCAGCTTGTCAGCAAAATCCGTCAGCTGGGGCAGTCTGTCCAGCTCGCCCCGCTTCCGCAGCGCACCAGACCAGGCAAAAATCGTTGCCACCGAGTTGGTGGAGGTCTCCTCACCCTTTAAGTGCTTGTAGTAATGCCGCTGAACAGTGCCGTGGGCGGCCTCATACTCATAATTGCCTTCCGGGGAAACCAGCACCGAGCTCATCATTGCCAGTGAGCCGTAGGCGGTTGCCACCATATCGCTCATCACATCGCCGTCGTAATTCTTGCAGGCCCAGATATAGCCGCCCTCGGAGCGAATGACCCGGGCAACCGCATCATCGATCAGGGTATAGAAATAGGAAATGCCGGCATCCTGGAATTTTTGGGCATATTCCTCGTTAAAAATCCGGTCAAAAATTTCCCGGAATGTCTGGTCATAGGTCTTGGAAATGGTGTCTTTTGCGGCAAACCACACATCCTGGCAGGTGGAAAGACCGTAGTTAAAGCAGCACCGGGCAAAGCTTTCAATGGAGGTATCCTTATTGTGTACGCCCTGAATAATGCCGTCGGAGTCGGCAAAATCGTAAATAGGGGTCTTTTCCACAGTGCCATCGGGATTTTCCCGGGTTAAGTAGCATTTGCTGCCCTTTTGAACCCGCTGCTCGGTGTTTTTATAAATATCGCCGTAGGCGTGGCGAGCAATGGTAATGGGCTTGGTCCAGGTGGAGATGTAGGGCACGATTCCTTTTACCAAAATCGGCGCCCGGAATACCGTGCCGTCCAAAATCGCCCGGATCGTGCCGTTGGGAGATTTCCAAATCTCATGCAAGTTATATTCCACTTTTCGCTGGGCGTTGGGGGTAATGGTGGCGCATTTGACGGCGACACCATATTTTTTGGTGGCCTCTGCCGCATCCACCGTAACCTGATCGCCGGTTTCATCCCGGTTGGGAAGGCCCAGATCATAATACTCGGTTTTTAAGTCCACAAAGGGGCAAATCAGCTCCTCTTTGATCAGCTTCCAGAGGATCCGGGTCATTTCGTCGCCGTCCATTTCCACAATGGGCGTTTTCATTTGAATTTTTTCCATAAGGCGCTCTCCTTTTTCACTTTGGAACTCATTGTATCATAAGGGAAAATCAATTGCAATACAAAATTGTATACTTGTATACAATTTTTACAGCGTATGAAAAACCGCCTTCTGTGAAGGCGGTTCTTTTTATTTACTTAACTGCCAGCCGCTCTTCCTTGGTTTTCAGGAATTTTTCCAGCTGGGGCACCAGCATCAGGCAGATCAGTGCCGCGGTGAAGCCGCCGTTATACAGGCAGAAGCCGCCGTGCATATCCGGTACTGCCGACACCAGCAGATAGTGCAGTCCGCCTGCCAGAATACCGGCGCCGAAGCCGTACTTGCCGGAAATAGGAGAAAGACCGTTGGCGTAGCAAAGACCGATCAGAATGCCCTGAGAGGCAATGCTCAAGCCATAATTCTCCACGCCCAGCAGGCCGCTGATCCAGCCAAAGAGGTAAGAGGTCAGCACATAGCCTGTCATAATGGGCCAGACGTTGCCCGGGTGAGAGCCGGAGTTGCAAGTAGCCAGCATACAGAACACAATACCGAAGGTCATACCGGTCCAGACCGTGCTCATGCGGGTCAAGCCCCCGTCCATAAAGGCCGCCAGATTAAAGTAGGCAACGATCATCAGACCGTAGATGCCCACATTCATAAGGAATGCCTCGTTGCCGTATTTTTCCGAAATGCTGACACCCTTGCCCGGCTCCTTCAGCACCTGCCAGTAAGCCTTAGGGGTGCAGCCCATCAGCAGAGCAAACACAATGCACAAGCCAAACAGCACAATACAGAAAATGTTACAGCCGTAGAAGAGGTCGATTTTGGGATAGGGGTAGGATATCAGCTCACCCATAGTCTCAATACCCTTACCCAGCATCACCTTATACAGCACCACCCGCAAAAAGAAGGCGGTAAAGCCGATGGGCACGGCAGCGGAGTAATGGTTATAGCCCTTGTGGATATTGGGTGCGTGAGCCAGACCCGCAGGCAGGAAGAAGCCGATAATCAAGCCTACCACCAGCGCCAGCACCGCGCCCAGAGGATTAAATGACAGATACTCCGTGCCCGGGTAGCGGAACAAAAGCTCGGAAATCAGCGGCGCAATGCCGGTGGAGAACATCATAGCATTTGTAAGCGCCCCTGCCTTCTCCTTTTTCACCAGCGCATACAGCAAAACGCCCAAAATAGTGGGAATCATATTTAAGGGGTTCATACCCCAAGCGCCAAAGCCCACGGTGAGCAAAAAGCCCAGAGTGGTTACATTGGTCGCCTTTGCGCCGGGGAGGTAACAAAGACCCCAGCAAATAAGACCCACAATACCCATATTCAGGAATGTACCTGCATAGCCGCCCAGAGCAAAGTAGTTGGTGGAAACCTTACAGGGAAGCAGCAGAATACGCACCATTCCCTCCAGCATTGTTGCTCTGTCGGGCATAATCAACGCCGCTGCCACAAAGCACAAAGAAACAAACAGGAAAAACAGCTTCAAAAAACTACTTTCCGGCAAATTCTTAATTTTTTTCATTTGACACACCTCAAGTAAAAATCCGGGCAATCCGAGCCAAAGATGTTCGAATTGCCCGGATAAGTCGGCATTTTCTAATTAAACCTTCTCAGCAGCCTCCACCACGTGCTTCATCAGCACAGAGGTGGTAACCGAGCCAACACCGCCGGGTACGGGGGTAATGGCTTCCACGATGGGCTCAACCTCGTCAAACTTGGCGTCGCCGGCAATGCCGCCCTTGCCGCCCTTGGCGTTGATCTTATTTTCGTCCCAGTTAATGGAAACATCGATGACCACCTGACCGGGGCGGACAAAATCCGCTGTCAGGCTGTTCAGCACACCGGCTGCAGACACGATGATATCCGCATTTCTGCAGATCTCAGCGGTGTTCACGGTACGGGTGTGGCAGGTGGTAACGGTGGCATTCTTGCCCATCAGCATCATACCGGCAGGCTTGCCCACAACCAGGCTGCGGCCGATAACCACGGCGTTCTTGCCCTTGCAGTCAATGCCGTAGAAATCCAGAATTTCCATACAAGCGGCGGGGGTGCAGGGGGCGTAACCCAAATCGTTCAGTCCCTCAAAGACGCCGGCGTCGGACATATGGGTCATACAGTCCATATCCTTCTTGGGATCCAGGCGGGTGCAGATCTCGTTCTGATCTGCCTTCAGGTGCTTGGGCAGAGGCCGGAACATCAGCACGCCGTGGACAGCATCGTCGGCATTGATCTCATCGATCACGGCCAGAACCGCTTCCTTGGTGGCATCGGCAGGCAGTATGTAGTTCTTCACATCCACACCAACCAGCTCGGCCCGCTTGGTAGCGCCCTTTTCATAGGACAGGTCGGAGGGATCTTCACCCACACGGACAATTGCCAAGGTGGGAACAACGCCCTTAGCCCGCAAAGCGGCAGTGCGCTCCTGCAGATTGGCATTCAGCGCATCGGTAACTTCTTTACCTAACAGTAATTTTGCCATATTGTTTCTCCTTTACTGACCGAAGCCGGCCTTAACGGTTGTAAAAATTTCGTCGGCCATAGCGCCGTACTTATTAAGCATTCCGTTTGCCTTGGCGTTCATCTCCTCGGCAACCTCACGGTTTTTCAGGCTCTTGGTGTTAATAAACACGTTGAGGCTGGCAGCCTGCAGCGCAGCCTTGCAGCACACAGCGCCGCAGCCGGCATCGGACACAGCCAGACGGCTGCCCTTTTCGGCAAACACCGCAATATATTCTATTGCCTGGCAGCACAGCTCCATAATTTTCATCGGGGTGGAGCAAGCAATAATGGTTGCCTCCTCCATAACCGCATCCCGGTCCGGATCGTCCTTGGGGATGCCGTAGGCCTTTGCCAGGGGCAGGAAGTTCACCTCGTCCGCCTCTACCTGATCCAGCAGTTCCTTCTGCAGTGCGTCGCACTTTGCCTTCAGGTCAATGATCTCTGCCTCAACCTCGGCATACTTTTTCTTGCCAACGGTCAAAGAGCCGACCATATTGCCCAAAGCCGTACCAATTGCGCCAACC
>JAZSRR010000112.1:0-19891 GCA_045538605.1 Faecousia sp. | reverse complement strand
ATGGATCCGGTAATCGGCAGAGATAAAGAAATTGATGCGGTCATTGGTATTTTAAGCAGAAAAAACAAGAATAATCCGGCATTGATCGGTGAACCGGGGGTGGGGAAGACGGCGATCGCGGAAGGTCTTGCCCAACGAATGGCAGCAGGTAATGTACCGCCCCAACTAAAGGATAAACGGCTGGTCAGTTTAAATATGGCAAGCTTGGTTGCCGGAACCAAATACCGAGGGGAATTTGAAGAGCGGCTGCGGGATGTGCTTTCGGAAATCAAACGCAGCGGCGATGTGATATTGTTTGTGGATGAAATGCATACCATTGTTGGTGCTGGCGCAGCCGAAGGCGCCATTGATGCAGCCAATATTTTGAAACCGGCTTTGGGTCGGGGGGAGCTGCAAATGCTGGGCGCTACCACATTGACGGAATACCGGAAATATATTGAAAAGGATTCGGCTTTGGAACGGCGGTTTCGTCCGGTGCTGGTGGAGGAACCGGATGCCGAAGCAACAATAGCGATTCTGGATGGTCTGCGTCCCGGATTGGAACGCCACCATCGTCTGCGCATTTCTCAGGAGGCGATTGCTGAAGCGGTCAATTTGTCGGTGCGGTATCTGCCGGATCTGTATTTACCGGATAAAGCGATTGACTTGCTGGATGAGGGTGCTGCGCACGCCCGGATGGAGGAAATGCGCACACCCAGAAGTGCCTTCCGACAGGAGCTGGAGGAGGAACTGCAGGAGGCGGTTCGGGAGGGACGTTTTGAAAAGGCAGCACACCTGCGGAACAAAATGCAGCGCCTTGCAGGTCGGCCCGGGGAACTTCGCCGCAGCCGCTGTGTTACCACCGAAGATGTATGCTGGGCGGTTAGCGCCCGAACTGGTATTCCGGTTGGCAGACTGACAGTAGATGAGCGGCAAAAGCTTCTGAATCTGGAGCAAGCCCTGGAAAGCCAGGTGATCGGGCAAACGAAAGCGGTCCGCCAGGTAGCAGAGGTGATCCGGCAAGGGCTCTCCAGTTTCCGGGACGCAGGCAGACCGGTGGCAAGTATGCTCTTTACCGGACCTACCGGTGTTGGTAAAACAGAATTATGCCGGGTACTGGCAAAAGAGCTTTACGGCAGCAAGGATGCTTTGCTGCGACTGGATATGACGGAATATATGGAAAAGCAATCCGTGGCGCGGCTGATTGGCGCACCGCCCGGTTATGTGGGTTATGAAGATGGCGGCAAACTTACAGAAGCGGTTCGCCGCAGGCCCTACTGTTTGGTGCTTTTGGATGAGCTGGAAAAAGCGCATCCGGATGTTGCCGGTATTTTGCTGCAAATTATGGAGGAGGGGGAGCTGACGGATTCAACAGGACGCAGGGTCAGCTTCAAAAATGCCATTGTGGTAATGACTTGCAATATTGGCGGCGAATTAAAGGGAGAGGGGCTTGGCTTTAATCCCGGTGGGCGGCAGTCAGAAACGGAAGGAATGCTCCGTCAGCATTTTACACCGGAGTTTTTAGGCCGCCTGGATAAGACGATTTGTTTTGCGCCGCTGAAGCAGGAGGCGTTAGAGGGGATCGTGCAAAAGTATCTTCGCCAGTTAGTGGAACGAACAGAAAAGAACGGGATTATCTTGTCCCTGCCGGAGGGTCTTGCACAGGAGTTAAGTAAGCAAACCGGAAAAAAGGATGGCGCCCGGCAACTGCGGCGGATGGTTCGGGAAAAGGTGGAGGCACCATTGGCAATGTTTCTGCTGCAATGCGCCAAGAAACCGACCAAGGTAAAAGGGACATTTTCAGACGAAAAACTGGAATTTTTCACTTAATTTAGAACGATTGTTCTAAATTAACTTCAATTTCCGTATTTTCCGTAATTTTTTAAAAAAAAACAAAAGAAATCTATTGATTTTTGAAAAATCATCCGTTATACTGTCTTCAAAGGGAGCAAAATGGTAGTTAAGTGGAGTAAAATGGAGTGAGGTGATAGCTGTGATCGGAAAATACCCTGCCAAATTGGACGATAAGAACCGTCTGTTTGTCCCGGCAAAGCTTCGGGCAGAGTTGGGCGAGGATTTCTATGTAACCCTTGGCGTCAACTGCGGTCGCAGCTGTCTGACTGTCTACACTGCGCAGGATTGGGAAACCTTGGTCCAGAATTACAATGCCCTTCCTATTTCCCAGCGCTCTGCTGCTACCAGCTTGATTTTTATGAATGCCAACCAGTGCAGCCCGGATAAGCAGTTCCGCTTTTCTTTGACCCAGTTTCTGCTGGATTATGCGGGTATCGGTCGGGATGTTATGATCGTGGGCCGTGCAGGACAGGCGGAAATTTGGGATGCCGAGGCGTTCCGTGAATTTGAGAAAGAAAACCTCACCCCTGAGAAACTGTTGGCTTCTTTAGAGGCGATCGGACTATGAGTGAATTTCATCATGTATCGGTCCTTCTTTCGGAATGTATCGATAATCTGAATATAAAACCCGACGGAATTTATGTGGACGGTACTCTTGGCGGTGCCGGACACTCCAGCCAAATTGCCGCACGGCTTACAACCGGCAAACTGATCGGTATTGATCGGGACCCGGTTGCCTTAAAAGCAGCAGGGGATCGGTTAAAGCCTTTTGGGGATAAGGTAACATTGGTTCACGCAAATTTCTGCCAAATCCGTCAGGTGCTGGAACGGCTGAATATTTCCGGTGTTGATGGGATTCTGTTGGATCTGGGGGTATCTTCTCCTCAGTTGGATGATGGTGCCAGAGGTTTTTCCTATATGACCGATGCCCCGCTGGATATGCGGATGAACAATCAGGATACCCTGGACGCTTTTGCGGTGGTCAACACTTGGTCGCAGGAAGAACTGCGCCGGATCTTATACACCTACGGTGAAGAGCGCTATGCACCCCAGATTGCATCGGCAATTTGCAGACGCCGGGCGGAAGCGCCCATAAAAACGACCCTGGAGCTTGTGGATGTTATCCGCTCAGCAATGCCCGGCGCAGCGCTGCGGGAGAAACAGCACCCGGCAAAGCGAAGCTTTCAGGCGATACGCATAGCGGTAAACGATGAATTGGGTGCGGTGGAAACGGTGATGCAGGATGCAGTCCCTCTTCTGAACAAGGGCGGACGGCTGGCGGTGATCACCTTCCATTCTCTGGAAGACAGAATTGTAAAAAATGCGATGGCAGAACACGCAAAGGGCTGTACCTGTCCGCCGAATTTTCCGGTGTGCGTCTGCGGGAAAAAACCGCAGGTAAAGCTGATCAGCCGAAAGCCGATCGTATCCGGCGAACAAGAGCTGGAAGAAAACCCCAGGGCCAGAAGCGCCAAACTGCGGGTATGTGAAAAACTGTAACAGAAGGGAAGGATACTTGTGGCACCGAAGTTGGACATTCAATATGTTCAGTTTTATACCGACGGCAGCGCTGCGAAAAAGGTGGCGCCTGTGGCACCACTAAAAACCATCCGTCTTCCCAAAATACAGATCAAGAAAAAAATAGTCCTGCATATTGATCCGGTCGCCTTGTGTGGTATTCTGATGGCAGGCATTATGCTTGTGCTGATGGCTGTTGGCGTATTTCAGCTTCGCGCAGCCCGGCAGGAAGCTAAGATTATGAGCGATTATGTACAGATCCTTCAGCAGGAAAATACAGAGCTGTACACGTCGTTAACCGATGGGTATGATATTCAGCAGGTCCGGCAAACTGCGCTTGCGTTGGGTATGGTGCCGAAGGAACAGGTTCGCCATGTATCCATTACCGTTCCGGAAGCGCCGGTTGCGGAGGAACCTGGCTCCTGGGAGCAATTCTACATATTCTTAACAGGCTTGTTTGCATAAACGGACTGCCGACCAATACACTAAAATAGCAGCTGCAATGGGCGGCGAGGGATTCCCTTGCTGCCCATTGTTCGGCTCGGAACTATTTTGTAGAAGGTCGGGATAGCATGGGCAGCAAGGGGAGGAATAAGGGATACCAAAGACTTCGGGCAGATTCCGGTCAGCACGCAAGAATATTGGTAATGGGTGTGTTTCTTGGTATTTTGGCTTTTATACCCATTGGTGTTCGGTTGTACCAATTGATGGTTATGGAGTATGACTATTACTATGACCGGGCACTGCGCAATCAAACCCGGACAACCTTGGTAACCGCCCAACGGGGCGAGATTTACGACCGGAATATGAATGTTCTTGCCACCTCGTTGGATGTGGAGAATGTATATCTGGACCCCCACGAGCTAAAGCAGTCCAAAGCGGATCTGACTGCGATCAGCCTGGAACTGGGCCGTCTTCTTGATTTAGATCCCAGTTGGATTGCTGAGCAGGGGAAGGATATCACCAAGCGTTACAAGCAGCTGGCAGCTCGGGTGGATGAGAAAACAGCTTCTCAGATCCGAAGCTACATTAATGAGAATAACATCTCCGGAATTCATTTGGAGCCCAACACAAAGCGCTATTATCCCTTCGGCTCCTTGGCGGCACAGGTTATCGGCTTTACCAATGCCTCCAACACTGGTTCGGAGGGGATCGAATCCTCTTACAACAGTTACTTAGAGGGAAGTGCCGGCAAGGTAATTACCACCAAGGGCAATAATGAAATGGATATGCCCTTTTCTTATGAAAAATATGTGGCATCCCAAAAGGGCTGCGATGTGATTCTTACCATTGATACCACGGTACAAATGTGTCTGGAAAAGCAAATGCGGGCAGCAATTGACCGTTATGCAGTACAAAACGGCGCTTTTGGCGTGGTGATGAATGTAAATACCGGGGAAATACTGGCAATGGCAACATTGGGCAGCTATGACCCCAATTCCTATCAGGAAATAAAAGACGAGAAAATGCTGAAGGCATTAGAGCAGCTGCGGTTGAATTACTTAAATAATCCGGCTGATTCCCAAGCGTATCAGGATGGACTGCAGACCTATCAGCAAGCGCTGACAGAGGCTCGGCTGAAGCAGTGGCGGAACCGGGTGCTTTCCGATGGCTATGAGCCAGGCTCTACCTTCAAGGTGATGACAATGGCTGCGGCATTGGATTGCGGCGCTATAAACCTGGAGACCGGGTTTCATTGCTCCGGTTCTGAGCATATCTCCGGCCGCTCACAGCTTCTGCATTGCTGGCGTTCCACAGGACACGGCTCTGAGCAAACACCCCAAGCGCTTCAGAATTCCTGTAACCTTGCGTTTGCGCATATTGCTCTGAAGCTGGGAGGAGAGCGGTTTTACGACTATGTGCAGCGCTTTGGGGTGCTGGAAAAAACCGGAATTGATTTGGCGGGGGAGAGCAAAGGCGTATTTTTTGATAAAGCGCTGGTTACCGATACAGATAAGTGGGGGACAGCTTCCCTGACCTCTGCCTCCTTTGGACAGACCTTCAAACTGACCCCTTTGCAGCTGGTGCGGGGAATCGCTTCCGTTGTCAACGGCGGAAAGCTCCTGGAGCCTTATATTGTCAGCGAGGTGCTCGATTCTTCCGGTAATACTGTACTGAAGCAGGAGCCAACCGTGCTGCGCCAGACGATCTCTCCGGAAACATCTGAAACAATGTGCGATTTGATTCGCAGCGTTGTAACCGAAGGTACGGCAAAAAACGCCAGTGTATTCGGTTATGATATCGGGGGGAAGACCGGTACCAGCGAGAAAATTGATGTGTTTGATGAAAACGGGCAGCGGGTGCTGGATAAAATTGTATCCTTCGTGGGTATTGCGCCAATGGACAATCCGGAGTATATTATACTGGTAGCTTTGGACACCCCATCCCGGTCTACCGGAATCTATATTTCTGGCGGTGTTATGGCAGCACCCACAGTTGGCGCGGTTATGGCGGACATCCTGCCGTACTTAGGTGTTACGCATAACTACACAGAAGAAGATGCTGCCGGAAAAACAGTTGTCCTGCAGGATATGACCGGCCTGACGGTAAAACAGGCGCAAACGCTTTTGAAAGAGCAGGGCTTGACCGCAGTGCTCCGCGGAGAAGGGGAGACGGTAACCGACCAGCTTCCTGCTGCCGGACAGATCCTGCCGGGGGACAGCCAGATTTTTTTGTATTTGGATGCGATGCCGGAACAAGAACAAATCAAAGTCCCGGACTTTATGGGCATGACCCGACAGCAGGCAGCGGATTTAGCGGGCACACTGGGTCTTTATATTCTGGTAAGAGGAAATAATGAAATATCCCCAATGGTAACGGTAACTACCCAATCGATCCCGAAAGATACTCTTGTAGATTCGGGTACGACCGTTGAACTGACATTTTTAGATACAAAAGCCGCCGATTAAGGAGAATGTGAATGAAACTGAAAGAATTACTTACAGGTGTGGAAATAATCAAAAGCTGCGCCAATTTGGAGCTGGAAATATCCCAGGTTGCATATGATTCCAGAAAGGTCGTCCCGGGAAGTTTGTTTGTGGCGGTAACCGGCTTTGTTACCGACGGAAACAGATATATCTCGATGGCGCTGGAAAAGGGCGCTGCGGCGGTGGTTACGGCCAGAGAGCCTGTTGAGGATATTCCTTATATTTTGGTTTCTTCTGACCGTCTGGCGTTAGCGCAGATTGCCGCTAACTGGTTTGATCACCCAGCGGAAGCTATGCAGATTATCGGTATTACCGGCACCAACGGAAAAACCTCGTCTACCTTGCTGCTGAAGCATATTTTGGAAGTTACCCGGGGCGCAAAGGTAGGTCTGATCGGCACGATGGACAATCGGATCGGGGAGGAAATTATTCCCACCGAGCGCACAACACCGGAAAGCCTGGAGCTGCAGGAGCTGTTTGCCCGGATGCGCTCTGCCGGCTGCCAATATGTGATCATGGAGGTCTCTTCCCACGCGATTTCCTTGGAGCGCGTCGGTGGAATCCGGTTTGCGGCAGGCGCCTTTACCAATCTGACAGAGGATCATCTGGACTTCCATAAAACAATGGAAAACTATTGCGATACCAAAGCAGAGCTTTTCGCTCGCTGCGAAAAATGCGTTGCCAACCGGGACGATATTTGGTTTGAACGGATCTGCGCAAAGGCAAAATCGCCGATACTTACTACTGCGGTTCGGCAAGCGGCAGATATTCGAGCGCAGGATTTGGAGCTGCTCTCCGACGGTATCCGCTTTACTGCAGTGTATAATCAGGAATGTTCGCAGGTCAGACTGCCGATCCCTGGGAAATTTACGGTTTACAATGCCTTGACGGTTTTGGGCATTGCGCTGCAGCTGGGCATTTCCCTGCAGGAAGCATCTGCTGCAATGGCGACCGCACAGGGTGTTAAGGGCAGAGTGGAGGTTGTTCCCACGCCCGGAAAACCTTACACGGTCTTGATTGACTATGCCCATACGCCCGACGGCTTGGAAAATGTTCTTTCCTCTGTAAAAGGCTTCTGTAAAGGAAAGGTCATTGCTGTGTTTGGCTGCGGCGGCGACCGGGATCCGATCAAACGGCCGATTATGGGAAAGATCGGTGTGGAGACAGCGGATTATTCCGTTATCACTTCAGATAATCCGAGAACGGAAGAACCTATGGCGATCATTCGGGATATTCTTGCCGGTATCGATGAGAGTAAAACGAACTATACCGTGATTGAAAACAGACCCAGCGCAATTCAGCACGCTATGGACATTGCGCAAAAAGATGATATAATTGTACTGGCAGGAAAAGGCCACGAAACCTATCAGGAGATCCACGGCGTGAAGCATCATCTGGACGAACGGGAGATCGTGGCTGCGTATCTGTAAGAAATGAGGAATGAACAATGGGCAGGATCACCCTGGAACAGGCGGCTTTATGGTGCGGTGGATACTGTGATGCCAAATATAAAGATGTAACATTTCTTGGTGCAGCTAACGACACCCGGAAACTAAAAGCTGGCGAACTGTTTGTTGCGTTGCAGGGCGTTCGGGATGGACACGATTTTATCCCCGATGCGCTGCAAAAAGGAGCAGCAGCTGTATTATGCACCCACTGCGACGGGGATTATCCTGCACTTGTTGTAAAAGACACCCGACTTGCCCTGGGGGATATTGCCCGTGGAGAACGGAAGCGTCTGGGCTGCAAGGTGGTGGGAATCACCGGCTCTGTGGGCAAGAGCACCACGAAAGAAATGGTCGCAAAGGTGCTCAGCAGTGCATATCGGGTCAGCAAAACTCCGGAAAACCATAATAATGATATCGGTATGCCAATGGCGATTTTGGCTATGCCGGAGGATACCCAAATTGCTGTTTTGGAAATGGGAATGAACCATTTCGGGGAAATTGCCTACTTAAGCGGAATTGCCAAGCCGGATGTGGCGGTTATTGTTAATATTGGCACAATGCACATTGAGCATCTGGGGTCTATGGAGGGAATTTTACAGGCAAAGCTGGAGATTTTGGAAGGTCTGGAGGATGACGGAAAAATCGTCCTCAACGGGGATGATTCCCTGCTTTGGAATCAGCATAATACCCTGAATGGGGTTACTTATTTTGGCGCCAATAATTCGGAGTGCCTTGTCTTGGCATCCGATGTTGCGACAAAGGATGGTTCGCTTTCCTTTCGTGTAAAAACACCGGAGGGTGCTTTTACAGTTAAACTTCCCTTGGAGGGGCAGCACTATGTTCCGGATGCGCTGGCGGCAATTGCTGTGGGTCGGTTGTTCCGGGTTTCCAATCAAGCAGCAGCGACAAGTCTGGCAGATTTCCGCAATATGAAGGGCCGTCAGGAAATCTACAATACAGGAGGCTACACCATCATCAAGGACTGCTATAATGCCGGTCCTGAATCAATGGCCGCAGCTTTAGATGTATTGAGCAGCAAACCCGGCAGACGGATCGCAGTGCTGGGAGATATGCTGGAGCTGGGCGTCTGCGCCCAAGCGGAGCATTATCGGGTTGGCAGACTGGCTGCGGAAAAGGCGGATTTGATTTTTGCCTACGGACCCAACAGCGATCGGGTTTTAAGCGGCGCGATCACCGGCGGAATGTCTGCCCAACGGGCGCGCGCTTTTACCGACCGAAAGAAGCTGGCGGAAACCTTGCGCTTGCTGGCAAAACCGGGAGATGTACTTTTGTTTAAGGGCAGCCACGGAATGCATATGGATTTGGTGTTGGATGCCTTTTTGCATCAAGAGAAATAATCGGAGGAATGGCTATGACAAAAATTTTTGTAACGGTTGCTGCCGGTGCAGTCTTAAGCGGAGGAATTGGTTTTCTGCTGCTGCCGGTACTGCGGGCATTAAAAGCTGGCCAGTCCATCCGTGAGGTAGGGCCTACCTGGCATAATAACAAGGCAGGTACGCCGATGATGGGCGGACTGATGTTTATTTTTGGTCTTATTATTTGCTTGGTTGCCAACGTATTTACAATGCAGGACTATACCGCCTTGTTTGTCCTGGGGCTTTCTCTTTGCTTTGGCTTTGTCGGCTTTTTGGACGATTTCTTCAAACTGAAGTTTAAGCGGAACCTAGGTTTGAGTTCTCTGCAGAAGGCTATGCTGCAAATGGCAGTTTCGGCACTGTTTTTGTATTTGATGTACAAGCAGGACCTGATGCGCTGTGATCTATACATCCCGTTTGCCAACCTGACCGTTTCGGTGCACCCCCTTGTTTACATTTTCTTCGCGATGTTTGTGATGGTCGGCTGCGTCAATGCTGTTAATCTGACTGACGGAATTGATGGACTGTGCGGCAGCGTTACCGTGCCGGTAATGGTGTTTTTTACAGCAGTCTGTGTAGCGATGGAGCGTTTTGATTTGGCATTGCTGCCGGCTGCCTTGCTGGGCGGACTGATTGCGTATCTCTTTTTTAACTGGCATCCTGCCAAGGTATTTATGGGAGATACCGGCTCGCTGTTTTTAGGTGGCGTTGTGTGCGCAATGGCTTTTGCACTGGAGATGCCGCTGATTTTGATTTTGATCGGTTTTGTGTACATTGTGGAAACCTTATCCGTGATCCTGCAGGTGGGCTATTTTAAGCTGACCCACGGCAAACGGATTTTCAAAATGGCACCCATTCACCACCACTTTGAAATGTGTGGCTGGAAAGAGGAGAAGATCGTCGTAATATTTACCGGCATTTCCGGACTGATGTGCTTACTGGCCTGGTTTGGAATTTCCGGACGGATTGGATAAAAGGAGTTTTTTATGGCCGGGCAGAATACTCTGCACGCCAAAGAGAACCGCCGCTTGAAGCTTTTTCAGGCGGAGACAAGTGTGGACCTGCCATTTTTGGTCTTGCTGCTTTTATTGCTGAGTGTAGGTCTTGTAATGCTTTACTCAGCAAGCTACGCCCAAAGCGAATATGACACCGGTTATACCGTGTCCACCCGATACCTGCAAAAACAGGGTATTTGCGCGTTGATCGGCTTGGCTGCAATGTTTGCCTTAAGCCGCATACCTCCGGATTTTTGGTATCGGACAGCTTGGCCGCTGTATGGCATCAGCATCATACTGCTGCTCAGCGTGCTATTGTTCGGGGAATCCGTTAACGGCGCCAGACGCTGGATCAACATTGCGGGCTTGCAGTTTCAGCCCTCTGAAATTGCCAAATTTACCTTGATTGTGTTATTTGCCCGGCTGACAAGGGGCTTTGGTACCTCTGCCAAGGAATTTCGGTACGGAGTATTAGGTTTCGGCGCTGCGCTGCTGGGAATCCTGATACCGCTGGCGTTAGAAAAACATCTTTCTGCCATTATGCTGATGGGTATGGTGGCGGTGGTTATGATGTTTGTTGCCGGGACAAATCCCAGGTGGCTGCTGGCAGGCGCAGGCGCAGCGGTGGTATTTGTCATCATTTACATCAGCTTTATGGGGTATGCCGGAGACCGGGTCAGTGCCTGGCTCCATCCAGAGCAGGATCCGGGAGACACAGGCTACCAAATTTTGCAGTCGTTATATGCCATTGGCTCCGGCGGACTGTTCGGTGTGGGTTTTGGAAAGAGCAAGCAGAAATATCTGTATCTGCCATTTCAGTATAATGACTATATTTTTGCAATCATCTGTGAGGAGTTGGGACTTATAGGAGCGCTGGCGATTATTGCGTTGTTTGCTGCTCTGATCTTGCGAGGCTATTGGGTCGCGCTGCGTGCGCCGGACCGGTTCTCCACAGTTTTGGCATCGGGGCTGATAACCTTGATTGCGGTACAAACGATTTTGAATTTAGGCGTTGTTACCAATTTGCTTCCCTCAACCGGCATTGCGCTGCCGTTCTTTTCCTATGGAGGCACAGCACTGGCGGTAAATTTGGGAGAAATGGGAATTGTTTTGAGTATTTCCCGGTATCGAAACCGGGCAGCACAACAGGAGGCTGTATAATGAATGTGATTTTTACCTGCGGCGGTACCGGCGGACATATTAATCCTGCCCTTGCAGTTGCGGATATGTGGAAGGAGCGCCACCCGGACAGCAATATTCTGTTTATCGGCGCAAAGGACCGGATGGAGGAACAACTGGTTCCTCAGGCCGGCTATACCCTGAAAACCATTCCGGCAACGGGTATTGCCCGGGGTCTCAGCCTAAAGGCGCTGAAGCATAATCTGCAGGCAGTCCAATATGTGTTGCAGTCTGTGAGTAGATGCAAGAAGATCATCCGTGAATTTGGGGCGGATGTTGTGGTTGGGACCGGCGGTTATGCCAGTTTTCCGGCATTGCTTGCAGCCAGTTTGCTGAAAATTCCCACCTGTGTCCACGAAGCCAATGCAGTGCCGGGCCTCACGACCCGAATGATCGCCGATCGGGCGGATCGGGTGTTGGTGTGCTTCCCGGAAAGTAAACAGTATTACCGCCACCCGGAAAAGGTGGAGGTTGTGGGTATGCCGGTACGGCGGGAGTTTATCTTTACCAAACGTGAGGATGCCCGGAAAGAATTAGGATTGGATAACCGCCCCTTGATCGTTTCTGCCTTCGGCAGCCAGGGAGCCCGAGCGATGAATGAGGCAATGGCAGGATTGTTCCGGTTGGAACAGGAGGCCGGATATCCTTTCCAGCACATTCACGCAACCGGCCGTTACGGCGTCAACTGGATGCCGGACTATGTGAAAAGCAAGGGCGTAGACTTGTCTGAAAATAAAGGTATTACGATGCAGGAGTACATCTACAATATGCCGACCTTGATGGCGGCAGCGGATGTATTTATCAGCCGCGCCGGCGCGTCTACCTGTAATGAGATTGCGGCAGCCGGGATTCCCTGCATTTTGATACCTTCGCCCAATGTAACGGACAATCATCAGGAAAAAAATGCCCGGGCATTGGCGCAGCAGGGCGGTGCGGTCATGATCGTGGAAAAGGACTGCACCCCTGAAAAGTTGATGAAAGAAATTACCGGCTTGGTACACAATGCCGATGCAGCAAAAGCAATGCGAAAGGCTTTGCAGAAATTGAGTGTTTTGGATTCGGCAGAACGGCTGTGTGATGTGATTGCCGGATTGGTCAGACATAAGGAGTAGAAGAATATGAACACCAAAGACACAACCCGCCCCACAGGGCAAAAAAAGCGGACAACGGCGTCAGCCGGTAAAGCTTCCCCGTCAGGAAGAAGACCCTCTTCTGCCGGTACGGCGACGCATAAAAGACCGGCTGCCGTACCGAAAGCCGGTAACGCAGTAAAACGCCCGGCTGGGACAAAAACGGCGAAAAGACCCCAGACCAAACGCCGCCAGCCGGTGAAAGCACCGTCAGCTGATGTAGTTTACACCCAGCCGGGTCCCTTTAACAAGTATCGGTTTTTACTTTACTTGGCAACTGTGATCGCGGTTGTGCTGGCGATCGTGTTTGGTATGTCTATTTTCTTTAAGGTTTCCACCGTCACGGTAACAGGCAATGAAAAGTATTCCGCCTGGGATATCCGGGAGGCCTCCGGCATCCAGGACGGTGAGAACTTGCTATCCATCAGTGAGCCGAAAATCAGCAACAGTATCACCTCCAAGCTTTCTTATGTAAATAAGGTCCGGGTGGGAATAAAACTGCCGGATACGGTAAAAATCGAGATAGTGGAATTTGATGTTGTGTATTCTGTAGAGGCCACGGACGGCTCTTGGTGGCTGATGCGTGCCGACGGTGTGCTTGCAGAAAAGGTGAATTCTGCAGATGCGGAGCAGCACACAAAAATTCTGGGCATCCAAATTGCGGATCCCGCAGTCGGTCAGCAGGCGGTTGCTTACCAACCCACAAGTGAGGGCGAGGGTGGGGAAACCGTCCCGGTAACGGTGCTTGCTTCTGAGCAACTGGAAATTGCGGTCTCTGTTGCTCAGTTTTTGGAGAGCAACGGCATTATCGGCGCAGCGAAAAGTATCAACGTGGCGGATGTCGGAAATTTGGAAATGTGGTTTGATGACAAGTATCAGGTGCTTTTGGGCGACGCTCTGGAGCTGGGTTATAAAATCCGCAGCATGAAGTCGGCAATGGACCAAATAGGTGATTACCAAAGCGGTGTTTTGGATGTAAGCTATACAACCTGGCCCAATGAGGTGGGATATACGCCGTTTTCCTGAAATAAAACAGAAAAACTTTGCAAAAAATGAGAATTTCTATTGACCAAATGGGATTTTGGCTGTAGAATATACAAGTAACATTATAATTATGGCAGAAGTGGGCGTTTTTCACATCTGCACCATACATAGGAGGAGAAATATATGGCAGATTTTCAGGAGCGCGTAGTTAATATCAAAGTAATCGGTGTCGGCGGCGCCGGCAACAATGTTATCAACCGGATGATCACCTCCGGTGTCAGCGGCGTAGAGTTTGTGGTTATCAACACCGATAAGCAGGACCTGAATAAATCCGTTTGCGATAATAAAGTTCAGATCGGTGAGAAGCTCACCGGCGGCATGGGCGCAGGCTCCAAGCCTGATGTGGGTCAGAAATCTGCTGAAGAGTCCAGAGCTGCTATTGCTAAGGTTCTGGAAGGCGCGGATATGGTCTTTATCACTGCCGGTATGGGCGGTGGCACCGGCACCGGCGCAGCTCCCATTGTTGCAGATCTGGCACATGAGGCCGGCATTCTGACTGTTGGCGTTGTTACCAAGCCCTTCAAGTTTGAAGGCGCTAACCGTATGCGCCAGGCTGAGCAGGGCATTGCTGCTCTGGCTGGCAAGGTTGACTCCCTGATTATCATTCCCAATGACCGTCTGAAGTACGTTACTGACCAGAAGATTACCTTTGCCAACGCTTTCGGCATTGCTGACGATGTGCTGAAGCAGGCTGTTATCTCCATCTCCGAGCTGGTTGGCGATGCGGGCAATGTTGTGATCAACCTGGACTTTGCTGACGTGTCTGCCATTATGAAGGATGCCGGTAAGGCGCATATGGGCGTAGGTATCGCGGCAGGCCGCGAGAAGGCTGAGCAGGCTGCTCTGGCCGCTGTTTCCAGCCAGCTGCTGGAGTCCTCCATCAATGGTGCTACCGGCGTTCTGGTAAACGTTACCGGTTCTTCTGAGTTGACTCTGGATGATGTAGAAACGGCTGCCGGTATTGTTCAGGAAGCTGCCAATCCGGATGCCAACATTATCTTCGGCGCAACTTGGAACGAAGATTTCGAGGATGAAATGCGCGTTACCGTTATTGCTACCGGTTTTGAGCAGAAGACAGAGACTGCTGAGAAGGCCCCTGCATCCGGCGCTGCAAAGGTAGCTGACGATATCGACGATATTTTCAGCATCTTCAACCGCTAATTTTAATCAATGCGGCATCCCGGGCATTTGTCCGGGATGCTTTTTTGTAAAGGAGCAGCCAATGAATGCTTATCAGAACTTGGCAAGAAGCTATGACCGGCTGACCAATGATGTGCCCTATCAAGAGGTCGTTGACTTTTACAGACAAATCTGGACAGCGGAGGGGCTTAACCCCAGAACGGCTGTGGATCTGGCCTGCGGCACAGGCTCTGTTGCGGTTCTTCTGGCGCAGGAGGGTATGGATGTAATTGGCGTGGATATGTCCGCAGAAATGCTCTGTGAGGCTGACACGAAAGCGCAGAAGCTGGAAAACCCACCCCGGTTTATCTGCCAGCGCCTGGAGAGGCTGTCGTTACCCCGTGGCGTGGATTTAGCGGTGTGTGCGTTGGACAGCTTGGATTACATTACCGAGCCGGAAGACTGTGCTGAGGCAATTCGTCGTATCTACCGAATATTGAACCCTGGCGGCTGCTTTATTTTTGATGTGAATACGCCGCAAAAGCTGCGGGCAATGGACGGTCAGGTGTTCTTGGATGAGGATGACGATGTGTATTGCGTCTGGCGTGGCGAGTTTGATGAAGCCACCAATATCTGTTCCTACGGTATGGATCTGTTCCAGCGAATCGGTAATGCTTGGCAGCGCTCCTTTGAGGAGCACCGGGAATATGCTTATTCTCAGCAGCAGCTTTTGGCATTTTTGAAGGCTGCCGGTTTTACAGGTATTCAGGTTTTTGCAGACCGGAGCTTTTCAAAACCCGGGAAAGATGCACAACGGATCTATTTCAAAGCAAGAAAAGGTAGAGTAAAATGAACGATTATTTGGTACGTGGAATGAGTATGGACGGCCTTGTAAAGGTAGTTGCCATCCGTTCCACAGAATTGGTCCGCCGGGGAGCGGAAATTCACAAAACAACGCCCAACGCCACTGCGGCTTTGGGTCGTGTTCTCACAGCTGCCTCTATGATGGGCAACATGCAAAAAGTGGAAAACGGGTCTATGACCTTACAGATTAAGGGCGATGGTCCCATCGGTGGCATTGTCTGCGTTTCGGATTCTGTGGGCAATGTCCGGGGCTATGTGTATGAGCCGAATGTTCCCTTGGTTGAAAAGCATCCCGGCAAATTGGATGTGGGCGCAACCGTTGGCAACGGTACGCTGACGGTGATTCGGGATATGCAGATGAAAGAGCCCTACGTGGGCTCGATCGAGCTGGTATCCGGCGAGATCGGCGATGATATTACTGCCTATTTTGTCCAGAGTGAACAAATTCCCACCGCCTGCGCTTTGGGTGTGCTGGTGGATAAGGACTGCAGTGTTAAGGTTGCGGGCGGGTATTTGATTCAGCTTTTACCCGGCGCTACTGAGGAGACCATTGAAAAAGTGGAAGCGGGTATTCGCCGTGCCGGCGCCGTAACCCCAATGCTGGAAAACGGACTGACTCCCGAGGATATTCTGGGGCAGGTTTGCGGCGATTTGGGAGTCGTGTTTATGCAGACCCAGGAGGTTTCCTATCAGTGCTATTGCAGCCGTGAGCGCGTTACCGCTGCACTGGTTAGTCTTGGCAGGAAGGAACTGGAGGAAATTGCCGGAGAGGGGAAGGAGTTTCCTGTGGAGTGCCAATTCTGCGATACGGTTTATACCTTCACACCGGAGGATATTCGGAATATCCTGAAAAAAGCTTGATTTATCAAAGGTTTCCACTGGAAAAGTCAGGCAAATTTTCCTGTAAAAATCTTATGAAAAAATGCGAAAAAGTGCTTGACAAATAAGCATACCTTCGGTATAATGATACCCGTCGCTGATGTGCTTAAGCAATTCGGCGCGTGTTTGGGAGCATAGCTCAGCTGGGAGAGCACATGCCTTACAAGCATGGGGTCACAGGTTCGAGCCCTGTTGTTCCCACCAATTTGGCCCGGTGGTGCAGTCGGTTAGCACGCCAGCCTGTCACGCTGGAGGTCGACGGTTCGAGTCCGTTCCGGGTCGCCATAATCGCATCTGGGCAGAGCTTAATGCTCTGCTCAATATGCCTCTGTAGCTCAGTAGGTAGAGCAGTGGACTGAAAATCCACGTGTCGTTGGTTCGATTCCGACCGGAGGCACCACGGTTCTCATCAGAGAACCGAGATGCGGGTGTAGCTCATCCGGTAGAGCGCCACCTTGCCAAGGTGGAGGTAGCGAGTTCGAGCCTCGTCACCCGCTCCAATTTTATGATGTTAGGAACGCATCGCGTTCCTAATTTCATAATATAATACAGTATGGTACCGTGGCCAAGCGGTAAGGCAAGAGTCTGCAAAACTCTCATTCCCCAGTTCAAATCTGGGCGGTACCTCCAGAAAAAGGTCCTTGAGAGAAATCTCAAGGACTTTTTTCAATGATGTTTGCTTATCACGCAAATGATGTCGCTATCGCTAATGATGACGTCTTCGCCTAATGATGTCGCTTCGCTAATGTTCGCAAACATCACATCATTGCAAACGGAGTGAGCAACATCATTATGTGAAGCATAACATCATATCGCCAACGGCGATACATCATTTCCCTTGCCCCTCCGCCGCTTTTACGTTATAATACGCCCAAAGTGGTGATGATATGTCGAACCTTCGTAAATTAAGAAAAAAGCACTGCAAGGCAGTGCTTTTTCTTTTTATTCTTCCCAGTTGTGCCAGACGTTTTGTACGTCGTCGTCTTCTTCCATAATGTCAATCAGCTTTTCCATCAGCTTGATGTGCTCTTCGCTTTCCAGCTTTTGATAGTTCTGGGGTACCATTTCGATCTGGGCGGAAGCGAAGGTGTAATTCTTTGCAGCCAGAGCATCGGCAACCTCATTGAAGCTGTCCGGGTCGGTGTAAATGGTGAAGCAGGACTCTTCTGTTTCGATGTCGTCGGCACCACAGTCCATTGCGTCCATCATGACGGTATCTTCGTCATAATCACCGTCTTCATTATCAATGACCAGAACGCCTTTCTTGTCAAAGCTCCAACTGACGCAGCCGGAAGCGCCCAGATTGCCGCCGAACTTGTCAAAGTGGTGGCGCATAGAGCCTGCGGTCCGGTTACGGTTGTCGGTCATTGTCTCTACGATCACTGCAACACCGCCAGGGCCGTAGCCTTCGTAGGTGATGGACTCGTAGTTGCTGCCGCCGGCAGCGCCGGATGCCTTTTCCAGGCAGCGCTTAATATTATCGTTGGGCATATTGGCAGCCTTTGCCTTGGTGATAACCGTTGCCAACCGAGAGTTGTTGGCGGGGTCGGTAATGCCGCCGCCTTCCTTTACGGCAACAATCAGTTCCTTAGCGATTTTGGTAAAGGCGGCAGCGCGCTTTGCGTCCTGTGCGCCCTTGGTTTTTTGAATGTTATGCCATTTAGAATGTCCGGACATAAGTATCTTCCTTCCTGAAATCAATTATAAACTGTCCACTATTTTAGCACAGGTATTTTGTAAATTCAACACACAGATTAGAAGAATTTTACGCAATCTGTATGTTCCTGAGATAAGACCACGGAAATCTCCGGGAAAGCTTTGCGGATCTTGTCTGCCAAAACCGCGCAAACCGGATTTTCTGTGGGGAAATGTCCGGCATCGATGATATTCATTCCCTGCTCTTTTGCTTGCCAGAACTGGTTGTATTTCACATCTGCGGTAACAAAGGTATCGCAGCCTGCTTTGGCAGCCGCTTCGATTTCGCTGCCGCAAGCGCCACCGCCAACGGCAACCCGGTGAACAGGTTTCCCACCGTCAGCATAACGCAGACCGCTGCAGCCTAGATTGTCCTTAACGAACTTCAAAAAGCCAGAAAGGGGTTGCTCTGTTACAGTGCCCTGACGCAAAAGCCCCCAGGGGCGACCATGTTCGTCATTTCCGTTCGGGTCAATTACAGAAATATTCTGCAGTCCCAGTTTTTCTGCCAGCACATCGTTGACCCCACCGGGGGCGCAGTCTAAATTGGTGTGGGCATTGACAGCGGAAATGTCGTTTTTCGCAAGAAACAATATGCTTCTTCCTAATTCTGTCTGGGTTGTTACGGCGCCCGGTGCGCGGAAAATCAGGGGATGATGGGTCAGCAGTAAATCAGCGCCGATTTCCTCTGCCTCCCGGCAAACGCCTTCAAAGGGGTCCAGCGCAACCAAAACCTTTTGAATGCATTGGTTTTCATCACCGCACAAAAGTCCCACATTATCCCAATCCATTTTCATATAGCTTGGAGCAATCGTTTCCAGAAAATCCAGAATATCTTTAACCTTCGTCATTTGAAAAACCCAATTCCTTTCCTATGCGATAAAGTTCGTCCAGCTCTGCGGAATTATCCTGATGCTTCCCGGTATTTTTAAGTCCCTGCACCACAAACCGATAGTACGCTTCCAATTCCGGTCCGGGATTTTCCAGGAGAGCAGGAGGGAAGTAGCACTGACCGGCAGTTAGTTTGGGATAATCTGGCTGCCAAACAACCTCCATAACGGTATACAGAAATTTACCGTCTTGCAGCACTGTCTCTTCACAGATTCTCCACCCGCTATCCGATAAATACCTTCTTAGGGTATGCACACGGGTTTGACACTGCAAAATCAGGCGATATTTGCGATCTCTCAGCCAGGGTGCATTCTTCAAAATGGAAACCATCGTGTCTCCACCCATCCCGGCGCACACCAGAGCGTCAAATTCCCGGGGGATGTTCTGTACCCCATCGGAAAGATAAAAGGCCATTTTTTCCTTTACACCAAAACGGTCGGCATTCCGGATGGCGCTTTCCAGCGGTTTTTCCCGGATGTCTGAGGCGATCACAAAGGAAGCGATATTCTTTTTTAACAGGGAAATTCCCAAATAGCCGTGATCACAGCCAATATCAGCGACCCGATCGCCGGGTGCGACAAAGCCGCAGCATGCCTGCAGTCGTTTGGAAAGTGGTATTTGCATAGCTTCCCTCCAAAAAATATGCCATCCCGGTAAGTGGGATGGCATAGCCGGTTTGATTACTCAGCCTTATTTGCCTGGTCGGCCTCGTATGCCTCCAGGAAGTGGTTCAGCTGTGCCAGGAAGGGCTCGCAGTCCACACCGTGAACAGCGCAGGCTTCCTCAACGGTCTCACCCCGGGAGGAGGGGCAGCCCAGACAGTGCATACCGATTGCAAAGAACAAAGGCGCAGCCTGAGGCGCGATATCCAAAACATCACCGATAATGGTACTTTTTTCGATTTTTACAGCCATAATATGACCTCCTGTTTGAATTCTTGACCTATTATAACCTGTTGCATAAAAAAATACAAGAGGAAATATAAAAATTGAA